>JAQWPZ010000320.1 GCA_029245125.1 Rubripirellula sp. | reverse complement strand
CAGCCGGACCCCACAGCAGGTGATGGATGATGCAATGCAAGCGGCCCGAGCGTCTGGGTGGACCGGCGATATTGGCGCGGACGCCGATCACCTGAAGGTTCCAGACGATGTCGATGTCACGGCTGCGGTTGGGTTTACTTTCTTCACGATCGACCCTTCGGATGATGTCGACCAAAAAGCAGATGACTACGACGAGGCAACGCTGCGTGAAAAATTTTCTGCTGCCCACAGCGATGCCACCTGGTACGAAAGCTATTTGGGAAAAACAGTCAAACTCGATACCGGAACGACGATCGACCTGGATGAGCAGGCTTGTATGCGGGCGGCGGTAAAATATGGCCAAGCGATCAAACGAGCCCTGAAGCTTGGCGATTACATCAAGCAGGTCAACGAGCAGGCCGGCAGTGTCTATGAAATCGAATTGTCGGTGGATGAAACCGACCAGCCAACCACTCTCGCCGAACACTACATCATCGCCGACCAGTGCCTACAAGGCGGCATGAAATTGGTCAGTTTGGCTCCTCGCTTCATTGGCGATTTCGAAAAAGGGATCGATTTCAAAGGTGATCTCGCTGCATTGGAAGCTTCGCTAAAGGACCACGCCGCAGTTGCCTCCGCTCTCGGACCTTACAAATTGAGCCTGCACAGTGGCAGTGACAAGGTCTCGATGTACGGCATCCTGGCCAGTGCAACTGGAGGGCGATTCCATGTCAAAACGGCTGGCACTAGCTATCTGGAAGCGTTGCGGGTAGTCGCTCGCCACGACGCCGCCGCGTTTCGTGAAATCATCGATTTTTCGAGAGAACGATACGAAACGGATAAAGCGACATACCATGTCTCGGCAACCCTCGCCGACGCCCCTCTGACAAGCGAAGCGGATGATTTGACGTTAGAGCAGGAGTACTTAGAGAAGTGGGAGAATGTTCCTGTCGGAAAAGGATTCACAAAACCGGGACGCCAAATTCTTCATTGCACTTTTGGATCCGTTTTAACCGACGCAAAGTTCGGCAAGATTGTGCACGATTGCCTGAAAGCTCACCCTGATACCTATTCGGAGGTGCTTGATGACCACTTCGGCAGACACCTCGACGCACTTCGCAGCGGAATGTAATCCTCGGGCAAGCCAAACCTTCGATAACCCTCGGCCTCTATCGTGATCCCATCAACGCACTGGCCATTCGGAACGACCGGATTGCAATTGCCACGCGTCGTGTTTGGCACGACTTGCCTGGGCAATTTGTTTGTTGCCATGCAACAGGAACAAAAGGCCGAGCTGATTCGGCGTTGGTTCGATGAAATGCCACGACCAATCGCGATTGACAGTGCCGGTAAGTATGGCGCTGGAATGGCGTTGGAAGTCCTCGGCCGAGAATTGGCTGCCATGGGTGTCGATCCAAGTGATGTCATCATCAGCAACAAACTCGCCTGGCGACGAGCTCCGCTGACCACCGCGGAACCGACGTTCGAACCGGGTGTTTGGATCGATCTTCACCACGATGCGGTTCAAGACATCAGCAAATCTGGCATCCTCCGATGTTATCAGGATGGTCGTGAGATGCTGGGTTCGTACCCATCGCAACTGGTCAGCGTTCATGACCCGGATGAGTACCTGGCCGCTGCCGCGGACCCTCAGGATCGCGCTAAACGCAAAACCGATATTGAACAAGCGATTCGCGGCTTGGCGGATTTAAGAGACGCTGGCGAGGTTGCCGGTGTTGGCATTGGTGCGAAAGATTGGAACGTGATTCGCGAGCTGGACAACGCTTGCGAGCTCGACTGGATCATGATGGCGAATAGCTTCACGATCATGAACCATCCACCCGAATTAATCTCTTTTTTAGATGCACTGCGATCCCGTGGCGTTGGCCTGATCAATTCAGCGGTCACCCACGGCGGTTTCTTGCTGGGCGGAAACTTTTTGGACTATCGTCCCATCGATGTTAACGATCCCGATGACCAAACAAAATTGGATTGGCGAAAACGTTTTCAATCGACTTGCGAACGCGTGGGACAAGACCCGTACCATGTCGCTGTCGCTTTCGGCGTATCCCATCCGGCTGTTCACAGCGTCGCCTTGAGTACCAGCCGCGCTGACCGAGTTCAATCGATGTTACAAGCGGCGATTGAACCCATCCCAGGTGAGGCCTGGGCGGCATTGAAGGAAGAAAAACTGATCGCTGACGACTACCCTTACGTCTAATTAACACGGTCGGCAACCATCGAACGGGTTCGAGTCACTGCTTAACCGCGGCGGATCTCTGAGCCTTGGAATCGGATAATGATCCGATATACCTTCTTGCGGTGGTACTCGATCGCGCCAGTCTGCATGTCGAACTTGTGTGGACTATTGTGTCGACGAATATCGATCGTCGCATGGTAGCCCCGTTCAGAAAACACATCAATCAACATTGCCAACGCAAGATCATCCTCCCAGATCGAATCCTCCGAGTTGATGTTGGCACGACCCGATATCGCATGCCGAACGACGATCGGCATGAATTTTTCTTCCAAGATATCGACGACTTGATGAAACAGATCGGTGTGTTCGATCTCATACGCATCCAACCGCTCAACCAATTCACGACGAGCATGGCTGACGATCTCGCTCGCCAACGGGATTCTGGTCAACAGCTGATAGGTACGCGGATCAAGTTCTAAAGAGCTTTGATATTCCAATTCATGAAGGATGTTCTCTTGAACGACTTCCAACGCCGCCTGCGCGTTTATGAAGTGGTAATGAAAGATCTGCTTCAGTGAAACGAGCGCATCATAGGTCTGTTCTTTGAAGACCCGATACCGATTCCGAGCTAATTCGGCATCAAAATCAGTTGGTCGCTTTTCCCACCGATCTCCAATCCCACTCCGTTCGACCTCTTCGTTGTGATCTGTCGTCTCGCGTCCCCGCTTGAGTTGACGCGCGACGCTCTCCGCTTCATCGACGAACAACACCATGATGTGGAAGGTCGGTTGCTTGAAATGAACTAAGTCGTGAGGAGAATTCGCAAACTCTCGACGGAGTGCATTCATTTGGTCGAAGAGCATTTTCAAGCACTCAACCTGGACCTTGGTCCTTGGAAAGCCATCCAAGATGACCCCATTTTGATACTTTTCGTCGAGCAATCGGCGGAACACTAAACCGACAACTTCCCGATCGCCGACCATGCCTCCTTGTGCCTTGATGGCGAGTGCCTCGGGGCTGCTCAGCAATTCGCTGACGACAATCGGGGGTTCCGAAATATCACGGACTTTTCGAATGAAATCGGTGTTGGTCCCTTTGCCCGCCCCAGGTGCTCCACCCAGCAGAATCACTTCTTTCGGGAACCGCATGTTCCGCTGACCGAATTCGATCTCCAACTGTTTCCAGATTGTTTTGAAGATCAGCAGCGCATCCTTGACCTCTAAATCAACCGGCGGCTTCGACATCTTGGTTCGCTCGGGAAAGGAATTGGTCACGGTCGGTCCAACGAAAGTGAAAAAGGGATGAAATGCGTTTGAGAACGTTCTTGGACAATCGAAACAACCTACCCAAACGTCCTTCCAAACGGAAGCTGAGACGAAGGATCGCAGACGGACCGAGATGAGCTGGACTGGCTGCTAAGGATTGCTGAGTTTAGTTTTCATCGGCCGCACACTCGATCACTTCCGAGCCAAATTTTGCCAGAACTTGCCGGGCAGAGCATGGAGCCAAACTCGCGTATGCGACCCACCTCTGCCGATTCAAAATTGAGATCGCGGCGTCGAACATCGAGAATGTGCTAGATTTCAGGTGAAATTTGATATTTTCCCAGGTGTTCACGATGATCCGGCTTTGTTCAATCTCCGATCCCATCCGCCAGGCCGCTCAACTGCGTCGCTGGCGATGCGGTCGCATTGTGATGCAATCCGGGCGGTTGCTTGAAATTCAGCACCGATTGTTATGCGGAAACGTTTCCGTTGCTCAGGTGTGGTGGCAAGCAAAATATGGGCGATCCGATGACGATCTGTTGTGGCTGGACTACCACCAGCCCATCGGGATGCCGGCGTTTCTCACCCTCGATTACATTCGCTCCGGCACTCGAGCCGGTTACAAAACCTTGCTTGGAGCATGTCGTGTACTTGATGAAATCGCGCGAATTCGAAACGCACAAGCAATTGTCGCACACGTGACCAACTCGCAAATCAGCGATCGGTTGTTGCACCGTCTCGGCTGGGAACAGCATCAGCAGCAATGGAAGGGTCGTCACTGGATTCGTCGCTTCTACGATGGGCACCCAACATTCAATCTGGGCCGCTATGTGACGGCATGACCTGCTTGGCAGTGAACCGTTTGGCAGTGAACTGCTTGGCAGTGAACCGTTTGGCAGTGAACCGTTAGGCAGTCAACCGTGGTGCTGTATCGGCCAAGTGAGGCGTGCGGTTTTTCGAAGCACTCGCTTATCTCAGCCAGTTCACCTGGACGATGGCTTCGTAATCAAATTGTTCATCCAATCCTGATCTCAACGGAATCGACATCGCCGGGGTTACCACTAAGTCATTGTTCAAAACAAAGTGCATTCCCCCCGTCGCATTCACCACGTTGAAATTACGCTTTAGATTTGTGTAGGTGAGTGATCCATCGGTCACAAAATCGGATGGCTGCAGCGTACCGGTGTAATGTAATTCCGCGTTGGCAATCAACTGTTGCACTACCGACTGTTGCTGACTTCGATACACGGTACGGCTAAAGGCAACATCAACAGTCATAAGAGTCGAGTCGGTGAAGACTCCCAATTTCGGCAGCGGCCCCCCCAACAAGTCTCCATAAATTGAATCGCCATTGGCGGCGACATCAAGTTGCAAATAGGCCTGCATCGCAGTATCGCGATTGATTTTCATTAGCAGCGCAGTGAACGGCAAAATATGAAACGATTGATTTTCAACTCGAAACAGTTCCTGGTTACCTTGAAAGAAACGTGAATCATCAGCAGTTGGCAAGGTAACACCCACACCTCCACTCCAAAGCAAACGCTCGGTTCTCAACAGTGCCAACTTAGAAATCAAAGCGGCATTGCCCAATTCGAAATCACGCGATTCACCCTGATCTAGATCCTGAGTGCTGGCATAGGTGCCTGCCATTACCAAACGAGCCTCGACCGAAAAAATGCGATCCACAAGCTGTCGTTCCACCCCCAGCGTGTAGCGACTGATGTCACCCAAATTTGCAAACGCGTCATTAAAAAAGTTGTACGACATAAAACATCGGTCCCGCACTTCGGGACTGAAATTCTCGGACAACTTGACACGACGCGTCGCGACGCCAGGACCTGGCAGCGGCCGCCCATTGCCGGCGGCATCGCCGGAGAGTGAATTGGTGTAGCTGTACTCGACCAGGAACGTCGACAGATCGGCATAGCTCCCATTTTGGGCTGTCGTGTTCGTCGTGTTGTCTGTGTAGGTCGCGGTCCCGCCATCGAACAAAAACCCCGGCCCCGGTGAAACCAACGCATCACTAGGAGGAATTGGTTCAGCGATAGCGAAGGTGTCTGCGATGGTGTCGCCAGACACATCGAAACCTAAACCTTGCGTGGTTACATCGTCGGGAAACGTACTGCTACCGAACTCGAATAACAGCGTCGCATTCGCTGCACCAGCGTTACCCAAAGGAACTTGATGTGCCGGCGCATACGCCGAGAAGCTAACGGTCTGCGAGCCACCAAAGGTTGAGAAGCTGCCACCAAACAGGTCACCGATCATCGTTGGCGCGGCTGAAAAACCAGCTGCTGTTGCCCCCAAGCCCGCCTGGCGACGACTCCTGCTCGCTGCTGGCGGCGCAGTCGGCGGTGGTTGCGTCACGGGAGGTGGCACCAAATCCTCAATCTCCGCGTTGGGATCCGTGTTCAACTGCGGCGGTTCTACTGGACTCGGCACGACTGGTGACTGAGGATCATCCGTCACTGGCTCGACTGGGTCAGCCAACTGAACCGGCGGTTGATCGTCCAGAATTGCTTTACCATCCTGAACAGCTTGTTGTGGAACAGCTTGTTGGGGAACAGCTTCCTCCTGCGCAGTTGCCTCAACGGGCTGATCGCCGCTGGCTGACTTGATCACCCCACCATCCAAATCCAACGGTGGCGCCGGCAACTGCACAACATCCGCGGAAAGCGGACCCGCCAAGCCGAATGCCAGCAGCGCGAACAAAACGCGGCGTTTTGCTGACAAACAAATTTTTGGTGTCCCCATATCCGACTTCCCAAGCAATATGCATTAATTCAGTACATCGCACTTCTACGTTGTTTTCGGCACAATCCAACCGGTGACTGAAGACGCAATAGGTCAAACACCACTCACTAACCCAATCGCCAAAGTCAGCCTATTCTTCCTCCCTGCCACCGATCGCAGACTAAGCCGCGTTGTTTTACAGATACCAACTTGGGATTTTGATGACCGAATGGAGCCACCAAAGGAAGTCAATTGACGAGCGTTCACCAGCTTGCGTTTCCCGAATATTTAGTCGAACACGCAGCCTCGCACATCAGATCGCGGTAAGCTGCGGATCAGCGGGAGGTCAAGGGAAGCTGCAGGGTCCGCAGCAAGTAGTGGGGGCTGGCGGTCGGATGCTGGGGAACCCCTTCCGCTTCTGATTCCGCCGTCACACGTTCGGTGACATATTGAATCACCTCATCGAGAGAAACTTGACCATCGTGCTTGATTTCGGCCGCTTTGCCATTCAACGCGTCGACCAGGGCGGTGGTGAATCGTCCAAGTCGTGTTTCACGCTGCTCAGCCGCTTCTTGATCGCCTTCACTTGCTGTCAGGGTCAGGACAAGATCTTCCTGCAGAAATCGCAGGGCACTTTTCAGGTCATCCCGACGCATCAATGACTGAACGGCTCCGCTATGGCACGAGTCAAGAATCGCCAGTTTACGACAAGGCAGACTGGACAATGCAGCCAAATCACTGAACGCAATGCAATCGTCGTAGCGATCATTCATCAGGTCGCTGTAACGGGCATCTGCGGTCACAAAGTACCATTGATTCGTTCGGCGGTCGCGTAATCCATGACCGCACAAATACATGATCACCAAGTCATCGGGCGAAACGGATTCGGCCAATTCCTCGGCGGCACCTTGGGCGAACCCCCGCCACAGTGGACGGATCGCATCGGTATCGGTCAAAGCATCCGCCGAGGTCTGGTAGATCGCAGCCGACTTGTCGCGAAACAAATCGGTAATCGTTCCAGCTGCTTTGGCGGCAAAGTCGAGCGACTGAATTTGTGGGTCACCATATTCACTGACTCCAATCGCCAGCACATGCAAGCGAGGTTTCGGTCGTGGTCGTTGGCTCGGCTGATGCTCCAGGTCAATCAGTAGTCGGCCGATCGATTCAGATTCAGTTGCCGCAAGAATCTCGAGTTGCAATGCTGGATCGCTCGGCAACCGAAACTCCCATTGAAACGTCGTTGTCCGCGAATCATCTGCTTCTGCAGCATTAGGAATCACATGCCGCCCCACCGCTGGAACACCGCTGACAAAAGCCTTGGGGTTGATCAAAGAAGCACCGATTGGCACAGTGATTTCCGCACGCACCGTCAATCGATCTCCATCGACGCGATTGCTTGGATCGGGAGAGAGCAGCCGAATCACAGGCCTTGTTTCAATCTGGTTGACGATGGCTCCCTCCGCAGGTGGCGGACCAATTTGCGTCAACGTGGTCTCCACCGCCGCTTGCAAACTGCCCGCTTGCATCAAACCCCGCATGATGTCGGGACGCTCAAGCTGTTTCCGAAACTGCGCCGCGAGAAAGTACTGAACAGGCCGATCGGAATTGACTGGGTTGATCTGCCAACCAAAATTCTGATGACCATTGAAAGAGGCGTCATAGTATCCGGCCGGTGTCCAAAAAGCCCACTCACGGTTTTGATCAACAAATAATGTTGCCAAGGGTCGCCACGCCGGGAAACTTTGAAACTTGGGCCCCGGCCGACTCAACCGCCTGAATTCAAAATAGACCTGAGTATCAAAGGGCAACTCAAGCAGCTGTCGTTGAATCTGTTTGGCATTCGTCTCATCACCACGAGATTCATCACTGAGAACCCATTGGATCAGCGCCAATTGATCGCCCTCACGAACACCTCGAAAATACAATGGGCCAGCTTGATCAACCTTCGCAGCGATTACGCGATCGCCTTCAACTTCAAATTCGACACCCCATCGATTCATCATCTCCGACGCATCAAAGACGTCCTGCAGATTCCAAACCGCAATTGTCGAATCAGCCGAACCGCTGACCATGTACTTTCCGTCGCTACTGCATGAGACCGAGTTAACTTGATCCGCGTGCCCGCGAAATTGTCGCATCAATTCAGGTGGATCAGATTCGTCAGCACGGTAGATGTAGATATTTCCTTGGCCTGATGTTCCAATGAGAACGGCTCCGGTGGCGGGGACCGCCCCGGGATCCTCATTGCCCTGCGAAGGGATCGGCACGGTGCCCGCACTGGTTGGCGCACCATGCCGAACAGGATCGAGCGGCAAAGTACCGTGAGGTTGATTGCCCTCGAACAGAACAAAACGATCGCCTTCGAACGGCCCCGCAGGTCCCCAGCGCGTCGCAGAACGTTGGGCGGGCCAGAATTCATTCACATCGATTGGGCCTCGCCCCATCAATTTGCTCTCCGCCAAATCAAACACGCCCTCCAATCGTTTTGCCCCCTCCGCATCACGGCTCCAGCCAAATCCAATCTTGTAGCCATCACCTTTCTCGAATGCCACCTTCAGCACACTCGCAACCGGCGCTTGCATGACTTGCGGCTGCTGGTCCGTCAGCTTGTTACTCTCATCGAAAGCATGCACTTCAAGTGAGGTTCCCTGAGAGGCAATCACTTGCTGATTCCGGTCGTCCAAAGCAACTGAGTAAACATTGTCTGCTAACGGACGCTGCCCCAACGGCACCGCCGGGTTCACTGAAACATCCCAAACCTCTACGACCGATTGCCCATTCTCTGCGATCTCGGTGCCTACGACGATCCGTTCTCCGCGCTCATCTAAGTCGGCGAACATTGGTGGTTTTGAGGGAGTGAACTCCTGAAACGACGCGACCGTACCATCCTCGCTGAAGGCCCAAACACCAACGTTTCCGCCTGACTCACCACCCCGCTCGACCGAAGCCATTACCCGCCCGTCTTTGGTTGCCGCGAGACAACGAACCTGAACACGATGACCGAACTGCTTCAGCGTTTGCCGTGCCTCGGTGCGTAAATCGATTTTTTCCAAATGCCATACGCGTTTCCCCGGTTCGGAACCCAAGTCCAATTTTGGGTATACCAAATGATGCTCTCCAACGAAGCTGACAGCCGCAAATTCGCGACATTTCGAGGCTTGTAATTCAGCCGCAACCTCGTTGCCGTAGGTATCCCGATCGGCATCAACCCACATCCTGCCCCGCCAGATCTGCGTCACCGGATCTGGCTGCCAATCCATCACTCGGCCCTGCATGTTGATCGACGCCAATCTGGGAGCCTCAGATGGCGACCACGTCAATGACAGTATATTGACCCCAATTTCATCCTCGGTCACGAGTGTCTGCAACGGTTCGCCGCTGGCAATCTCGACAACCCGAATTTCTCCGGCTGATCCAAAGGCCCCATAACCGCCGAACGCCACCCAACCATCCCGCAACTTGGCGGAATAGACTGTCCCCCGCGGACCCCGCGACACAGGCCAGCGAATGGTGCGACGGTGTAACCAGCCCGTGTCGTTAGCGTCGGTTCGTTCCCAGATGTGTACGTCTTTGTCACTTCCAGCCGAGACGAGCGTACGACCGTCTTCACTTAGATCGAGCGTCCGAATCCGTGCGGTATGGCCATCGAAGGAAAAACGCAAAATTGGTGGTGATGGATTGACTTTGTCGGGTGCCGCCGCCATTCCGGGGATTTGGTCTTCCCCTGGCATTTCAGCCCCGGCAACGCGAGCGCGGCCACTGCGGTCAGTGCCGGGCAACTCCGCCTCGCCAGGCAACGTTGTTGCGGAATTCTGCGTCCCAGGAAGAACACCCTCATCCGGCAATCGAGTCTGTCCCCAGCCGTTCGTGGCAGAACCGAGCGTCCCGCCGATTGCGGCAAAACCGAGCGAACCATAAATCGCAAGCGAAAACAGCGATTGACGAAATGGGACTCGAAACGACATACCATTTGGATCGAACATGCCTGCAACCCTTTGCCTACAACCTATCGCCCACAAACTATCGCCGAGTGAGGTCACCAGTGCGTCTGATTCGTGCGCAACCCATCGAACACTTCCAACCCGAACCAACACAACTGTCCGCGCATCTCCACCCTGCTCCACGCCGTCGTCAGAGCATCGGGCCATCGTCCGATACATTCCTTTTCCGGCCCCACCCAACATATGGTATCCTACGACATCGGATGCTCCCAATCTCGTATTTTTCCGAGGCTACTGATGCGATCGCCAATGTTTTCTGTTTTTGGTTTGGCGATGATCGCGTGCGTTGCATGCAGCCCACCATCATCCACTTCTGAACCGTCTGTGCAGCCTGAGACTCAACCAGTGCTCGCCTTGGATGACCCAGCGGAAATAACTAACGAACAGGCATCTGAAGACGAACAGGCATCTGAAGTGGAACTGTTGGCAGCCGGAACAGGTGAGGAAACTCCCGAAGTCGACCGAGCGACGACAACCACGAATAGCGTCGTCGGAGAAGACTCGCCAGCGGCGTCGGCCATGTCGACCATCTTCTCACCCGCGCGGGCCCCAAAGCGAAAAACCATGGGATTGCTGCAACGCAGTTTCTTGGACATGGCGGACCAAGGGGATCAAGAACTCGAAATCGCGATTGTTGTTGACGGAACCGACAGCATGGCGACCGAATTAGCAGGGGTGCGACGCTCGATTCACCAAATGCTGGCTGACCTGCAAAGGTACCGCAACAACGAGGTTCGCGTCGCCTTGGTCGTCTACCGAGATGCCGGCTCCCCGTCGGGGGAAGTCAGCATTCTGCTCGACAAGTTCACGACCGATGAGGACGCCATCGAAAACGCTGTGCAAAAACTGCAACCCGAAAGCGGTGCTCCATTCTTTCATGAACTGACCGACGAAGGAGTGCATCGATCGATCAAGGACCTGCCGTGGACGGATGACAACCAAGTTACCAAGTGGATCATTCTTTTCGGTGATGCACCACCCTACTCACCGAGCTACGCGGACGACGCGAACCCCAAAGCCCGACGTCGCTACGCCGATTCGATTTTGGTGTCGATGGCGAAACGAAAGAATATCCGAATCAACTGCGTGCTATGCACTAGCGGTGGTAACGTTTCGGAGTCGTACAAACAATCCATTGACCAAACCCGCGCGTTCATGAACGCAATGGCAGCTGGCACCGATGGGCTAATGCTCGATCTTTCCTACGAAGCGATACGCACCGCAATCATCGACGCCGCCAATCAACCCGAAGTCGGATTGGCAAAAATGGAACCGATTACCGCGCTCGATATGGCATCGGTGCGACGAGATCAGAAAGATACAACGTCAAACACTCGGACGGTGTCGCTGGCAGTGGTTCCACACATGCCACTTGCGCAGATCACATTCGCTGCCAATCACCCAGCGGTTCGCGTGTCGACTGCGATTCGAACCAAATTAGCAAGTATTCCCGGTGTTCGTGTCGCAAGCCCACGCGACATCAAGGAGCAACTAAGACGCTTACGAGCTGAGGGGATTTCGCCAGATCAGGCAATGCGAGGATTAGCGGGGCGACTTGGTGTTGATTTCGTCGTCTGGGGACAATTGGTTCCCGAAGAGGCGACCTACCAAACCGCTGCTTACCGGCGAGACGATGGTAAACAAATCCTACCAATCTCTCTCGCCGACCATCCGCACGACACCGCCTTCGCGCTCGTACAGGCGTCTGCGAAAAGTCGTCCCGACGATCAAGCACTGGCCTACCTGATCAAGAACATGGAAAGCATTCAATCGGCATTGAAGACACCTTTGTCCGCGAGTACATCGACCAACGACAACTTATTGACGGCAATGGAAGCGCTTGAGCAAGCGTTGGCCTTTGAATCCGGCAGTGCTGAATCAGTTGATTTGCTGGAAACAGCAGATCAATCCAGCAAAGATGCTCGGACCGCTGAACCCAGCAATGGAATTGCCCATTGGTTGAATGCCAATGTCGCCTACAACCAAGCATCTCGCCTGTACGAAATCGGCAACAACGAGGCCGCCAAACAGAAGATGAATGAGATGAGGGCGTCGCTGTCTGAAGCGTTAAAACATCGGCAAGCCATCGCGTCGAAAAGCTTGGTCACCGAAATCGAAGCTGACTACTACCTATTGGTTGCTCGCGATGCAGCGAAGGCGGTAGAACGCTACACCGCCATGACAGCCCTCGACCAGCCCAGGCAATCTCAACTCCGCGGTCACTGGATGTTGAGTGGAATCCGTGCCGGTGATTGGGGCACGGCAGAACAATCAGTGGTTGATCCCGCCGAATCACGCCGGCACCTCATCGAAATCATGGCAAATTGGCCCGCGAGCCCCGAAACGCAATTACTGAAACAGTGGATGCGGTGGGACGAAACGACCGAGCAGACCCAGTTCAACTATCTGCCCACGGTCAACTTGGGTTTGACCGGTACTGCCTCCTGAGCCAACCGCGATGCTAAGGATCGTCGATCTATTCTGCGGGATTGGTGGGGTTCCCGAAGCAGTTCGCCAGTTGGAAGAGCTGCAGGTTGTAGCTGCCATCGATATCGATCGAGCCAGCAACTTGGTTTACCACCTGAATCATGGCATCCAACCTGAATGTCGGACGCTTGAATCGATTCGTGAACTCCCATCCGCCGACCTGCTTTGGCTCTCGCCACCTTGCCAGCCCTACACTCGCCGCGGTTTAAGGAACGCCGAACGCGATCCACGGAGTGAGGCGCTGTCCCATTTGATTCGTTGCATCGAGCACCATCCCCCCGCTGCTTTGATTCTTGAGAACGTCCCTGAGTTTGAAAATTCGCAGCACCATCGCGAATTGGAATGCGTCCTAAAACGTCACGGCCACGTCACGTCCTGTGAAGTGCTTTGCCCCACGCAATGGGGCGTGCCAATGCGTCGCCGGCGATTCTATCTGCGGGCGGTGAAAGGTCCGGACACAATCGCTTCAGTCGTCCCCCCCAGCATAAATTCCGCCCTGAGTGAACATCTCGATGAATCGGCTTGGGATGATCCGAGTTTAAAAGTTCCGCTGATCACACAGCAACGTTTCTCCGCGGCAATGGATGTCGTTACACCGGATGACCCACGGGCCACGGTTGCTTGCTTTACCTCCGCTTACGGAGGAAGCCCAGTTCGCGCAGGATCCTACTTGAAATGCGATACTCGGCTACAGTTGCGGCGATTTTCGCCACGAGAGGTTGCGAGTCTCATGGGCTACCATAACCACTTCCAGTGGCCACGCGATTTCTCAAGCCGCAAACGCTATCAGTTGCTGGGCAACGCACTCGCCGTCCCGGTCACTCGCACTCTTTTGAGCCAAACTCAAGCGATGATGATCAAGCGATGATGATCAAGCGATTGAGCTGAACCTTTGTGGAAAAGAGCAAGCTTACGCTCGCTTGTCGCCCAGACTCGATCAGGATCGATCAGACTCGATCAGGATCGCCCAGACTCGATCAGGATCGATCAGACTCGATCACCATTCGAATCAATTTGGCGAGCGAATCTGTCTCGGTCTTTTCGAAGATCCGCTGCCGACGGTTCTCAACCGTGCGAACACTCACGTTGATCCTTCGTGCGATGACCTTATTGGCCAACCCCTCGACCATCAGACCCATCACTACACGTTCTTGATCGGACAGCGTGTTGAGTTTCTCGAGGAACAACAATTGTTCGCGAATCTTGTCTCGATTCTCCACATCTTGGTTCAACGCAGCACGAATCGCATCGTACAACTCATAATCGCGACATGGTTTTTCCAGAACGGTCACCGCACCCTGCTTAACCGCTCGCACCGTTAAAGCGGTTTCGGCATGCGCGGTGATGATGATCACCGGCAACTTCACTCCCTCCGCAACCATCTTTTCCTGTAATTCGATGCCGCTCATGCCCAGCATTCGAACATCGGTTACCAGGCAGCCAAAACTAGCCGGGTCCAACTCCTCTAAAAACGACTCGGCCGACGAAAATGTCTCGACCTCCACTCCCATGGAGCGCACCAATGCCCGAACTGAATTCCGAGCACCCTCGTCGTCGTCTACGATAAAAACGGTTGGTTCATCACTCATAAGTTCCGTTGGACCAGCTTCCCTTAAAGGATAGGTATCAACTCGCATCATGGTTCTCAATCTGGCTTGTCCGAATGAAACGGAGGTCGCGGTCAAACTTTACGTCTAGCCGTCCGCGCGATTTGCTTGGGCGATTCGCTTGATGGACCACAACTATCGTGTCAACTGCGGCGACTGGACCAACCGCAAGTGAAGCCCGGATTTGCTGACAGCCCCCCGAGCGATGAGCACCATTCTAATTGTACCTCATACCCTTGAAACCGGAGCAAGCCGCAGAGCGAAAAGTTTAACCACATCAAAAGCGGCGAACCATCAAAACCTCGACAATTATCGACATGAGAGACACTACGCAAAAGTACTGATAGCGGGCCTCGAAGGAGTTGATTCGCGCCGACTGAAATTCGGACTGTTCCATGGCGGCGAGGTAGCCGTAATAAAGGTCCGCCATCGACACCTGTTTTGTCCCTGCTGGCACGTAAACACCGTCGGTTTCGGTAGCGATTTGCTGCAAGACCTCACCATTCAGTTTTGACCAAACCTGACGCCCTTCATGCTCGAGATAAACCTTGCTGCCCGATTCAAACAACGGAATCCTGGCTCCCTCGTCTGTATCTCCCAGGCCAATCGTAATAATCTTCGCACCGTGATCCTGTTGCACTTGGCGGGCGGCCTGCATCGGATCGCTAGATTGATCTTCCCCATCACTGATCAGCACGATCGCTTTGTGCCGATTTGTCTTCCCGTGAAAGCCACTGGCCGCCTCCAGTAAAGCATCCCCGACCCGCGAGCCTCCGCGAAATACGTCTTCGGGGGCCACCTCATCCAGTGTCTGCTTGAAATCGTCGTAGTGATTCGTCAGCGGTATCCGCAGTCGGGCCTCACCGGAAAAAACGGTCAGACCGATACGATCGCCAGCCATCTCATCGACCGTATCTTTGATCATTTGCTTGGCTCGTTCCAGACGATTCGGCGCAACATCCTCCGCCAACATGCTGCGAGACACATCCAAAACAAACATCACTTCAATTCCTTTTTGCGGAATTTCCCGCGACACTTTGCCCCACCGCAAATCAAGCAAACTGAGTACCAAAAAAACCAAAGAGATCAGCACCAGACAGATCCGGACCAATTGCCGCGGCGTGCTGAACCAAGGCAAGACACTCCCTAGCATCTGCTTGGATGTAAAGCGAAGCGCCGACCGCCGCTTCTGAACCACCGACAAGAAGGCGATGAGAGCGACGACCACGACTAGCCACAGCCAGTGAAGTTGATCGAAACGGCCGAATTCGATGTCAGACATTAAAGGCTTGGATTGTCACAAAGGAGGCGTAAAGAGTGGTGTCTGGTTAAACGAGTTGCCGCAAAACGGTGCTCTCCAAGAACAGGCGGCAAACCAGCAGAGCGAAAGCAATCAGCAACAACGGAGGCATTCGGTGCCCAGCAACCATCGTCCACTGGACAGCCCATTCGCGATAATCGGTCCAGCGTTCCGTCGCGACCTCGGTTTTTTCCATCTGGTCGATCTCGGCATAAATTTTCTCCAACGATTCGGTGTTGGTCGCGCGAAAGTAATCTCCACCAGTCACGTCGGCGATGGTACCGAGAGTTTCTTCGTCAATATTGACTTCAACTGGTCTCACGATGACCGTACCGTCCCGCGCGACTCGAACAGGGAACGGTGCCTGACCTTTGGTGCCAACACCAATCGTGTAGATCTTCACACCCATCGCTTTTGCTAATTCCGCTGCCTGCACGGGGTCAATTTCGCCTGCCGTATTTTCGCCATCGGTAAGCAAGATGATGACCCGGCTCTCGATCTCGCTCTGATCCTCCAGTTGACTCAACTTATCAACCGCCAAGCTGATCGCATCTCCAATGGCCGTCCCATCCTCATTGCGATTGTTGACGATCTGTGTTCGTTCCAACTGATCGAGTAAAAACTCATGATCGAGTGTGAGCGGTACAAGCGAATCGACATACCCAGCAAACGCGATCAAACCGACCAAATCACTTGAGCGTCCAGGTAATTCATCGGCTGCCGAAAGCTTCACCGATGCCGGCAAATCAACGTCGCCCTCCACAAAATCCTTGGCGACACTTTTGATAGCGGTCAAACGATCGACGTGCCGATTGTCGATTTTGAAGTCGAGCGCACGCATGCTTCCACTACGATCGATCACCAATTGAATTGCAATTCCCTCAGAACGGATCACCGTTTGGTCACGCCCAAACCGAGGCCGAGCGAGTGCGATAATGATCAACGTGATGGCCAGCAAAGTCATTACGGGTGGAACCCACAGCATTCGCACACGCCAGGTTCTAGAAGGCTGCCACCCCGACGCGGCAGACGAATATTCAATGGAGCCGCGATCCCGACTCCTCCACATTCGCCAACCTATCCAGGGAACGAATGCCAGCAGGGCCAAGACCCATGGGTTATTCAACATATCGCATCCCCCCCTCTGAAGGACGAAGCTGCTCTGATGGACGGGCTGGCGGTTCCCCTAATTTCTGAATCAACATTCGAGCATCTGCAACCGCCTGAGCGGCGGCAGTGTCATTTCCGATACCAGCCACCATTCCCTCCTTGCCACCGAAACGGAATCGATCACACAGCTCCAAGAATTCTCGCAACCGCTCGATCGTCTCGACCATGTCTGGCTCGGACCGAAGCCTCTGCCGCAATCCTAAAACCAACTCCTCGCTCGAGGCAGCAGAAACGGGCAAGCCCCACTGAACCTGCACGAGAGCACGCAAAATTCCTGCCAGGTGTTCGTAACTTTCACCAACGGAAATCGCTTTTTGCTGACAAGCGGACTCCACCGCCAACACTTGCTCCATGGCCAACGCGATAGCATCGACTTTTCGTCGCCGATTTTTGAATCGCCAAAACGC
The DNA here is from genome assembly GCA_029245125.1 of Rubripirellula sp. GTDB lineage: Bacteria > Planctomycetota > Planctomycetia > Pirellulales > Pirellulaceae > Rubripirellula. The sequence continues at coordinate 4,728 of JAQWPZ010000320.1, read as the reverse complement.
AATCACCAACAACAAACCTCCAACACCAATCCAGCACCACCGATCCCAGCTCGGCTGTGCCGCTGCATTGGCAACCTCGGCCGGACCTTTGATCGCTCGAGGTTTGGTCGGTTCGTCACCCGGTTGCAGAACACTGACGATCTCCAATGACACGGCCTCCGTACCGATCTGCTGTGTCTGTTGCTGCCCCGGCAACTGATACGTGACAACGAGTGGGGGAATTGCCTGTTGTCCGGTTTGGAATGACTCGATCGACCACTCCCATTGCCATCGACGAAGATCGGAGCCATCCACCGGTAGATCAGCCGTCGTTTGCAAACTTCCGAGCGACCAAGATTCAAGGCTTTGCTGCAGATCCGCGAACGTCACTTGCGTTCCGCCCGCCGCCTCGAAACGTAATCGCAGCTGAATCGGCTCGGCAACCCGCGCCGCGGAGCGATCAATCAGCAACTCCAAAACCTCTGCCCCCCGCCGCTGCACTTGCTCAACAGGATTCGCTACCGTCGAATCACTCGGTTGCGACATAGAACCAGTTTGCGACGAAAAACTTGGCTGCACAGCATCACTTGGCTGCACAGCATCACTTGGCGGCACAGCATCACTTGGCGGCACAGCATGAGTAACCATCGGAGCGATCACACAGGCGATCCACAGGATTATGCACATACGTCTCACCTTCGCATCTCCCGAAGGTGAAAGAACCGTTGCAGTGGTTCAACGTAGTCCTGTCCGGTCTGAATTTTGATTGGTTCGATTTTTAGTCGTCGAAAGGCTTTCTCCAGTCGCTCCTGCTGTGCAAGCCGCATCTCGCGGTAGCCAACTCGCTGGAGACGGCTCGCCGTATCGATGGTGAGCAATTGCCCCGATTCAGCGTCTCGCAAACGAACGACGCCAACGTTTGGCAATTCCCATTCTCGCGGATCAGTGATTTGGATCGGAATCACATCGTGCTTTCGGCAAGTGATTCGCAGAGCAGATTCATAATCAGCATCTTGAAAATCACTCACGATAAATACCACGGTTCGTCGTGAAGCGGTTCGATTGAGGTGATCGAGCGCCAGCCGAACGTCGGTCCCCGTTCCGACCGGCTGGCAGTACAGCAACTCGCGAATCATTCTCAGCACATGCCGATTCCCCTTTCGAGGCGGCACAACTTTTTCAATCTGATCAGTAAACAGCGTCAAACCAATCTTGTCATTATTTCGAGTCGCACTGAATGCTAACGTCGCCCCCAATTCGGTCACCAGGTCCCGCTTGGTTTGGGTGGAGGTTCCAAAATTGAGTGATCCGCTGAGATCAACGATCAGCATCACTGACAATTCGCGTTCTTCGCGGAACAGTTTGACAAACGGCTGTCCCGCACGTGCCGTCACGTTCCAGTCGATGGCGCGAACATCATCGCCCACCTGATACGGCCGAACCTCCTCGAATTCCATTCCGCGTCCTTTGAATGCGGAATGCCATCCACCAGCCAACAAATCGTCGACGATGTGGGACGTGTGGATTTGGATACGGCGAATTCGCTGCATCAACTCGCGTGGAATCATGATATCAGGCTCTTTTGCAAACTCAGTTTCGAGCTCCCTTACGGCACGTTCCCTTACGGGACTTGCACCATGTTCAGAACCTGCCCCACGATGTCCTCGGATGTCTGCTCCTCAGCTTCGGCTTCATAGGTAATCATCACGCGATGACGCAGCACATCCATCGCAATCGTTTTCACATCTTGGGGAGTGACATAGGTACGCCCCGACAAGAACGCGTTGGCCTTGGCGGCAAGCGTTAAATTGATCGTGGCTCTTGGCGACGCACCAAACTGGATCAGCTCCTGCAACGGCAAGTTGTAGGCGGCTGGATTTCGTGTCGCCAACACAAGGTCGACGATGTATTCCTTGATGCGTTGGTCAACATGAATCCGATCGACCAACTTACGCGCCGCTAAGATCTGCTCAGGCGAGGTCACCGGCGAGATTGCGGCCGGTGGCTGCGTGTTGGACATTCGATCCAGAATTTGCAACTCTTCATCACGGTTGGGATAACCGACCACCACCTTCAGCATGAAACGATCCAACTGGGCCTCCGGCAGCGGATAGGTTCCCTCCTGTTCGACTGGGTTTTGGGTCGCCATCACCAAGAATGGATCTTCTAGATGGAAGGTTTCACCCCCGATCGTGACCTGCCGTTCTTGCATCGCCTCAAGCAACGCACTTTGCACCTTGGCCGGCGCCCGATTGATCTCATCGGCCAAAATTAGATTGGCAAAAACAGGTCCCTTCTGAACCACAAACTCTTGCGTTTGAGGGCGGTAAACCTGGGTTCCGATCAAGTCGGCCGGCAGCAGATCTGGCGTAAACTGCAATCGTTGGAATTTCGTCTGGATCGCCTGGGCCAAACAGGCAACCGCCGTTGTCTTTGCCAACCCAGGAACACCTTCAATCAACAGGTGTCCACCAGCCAACAAGCCAATCAGCATTCTTCCCATTAAGGCCTGCTGCCCAACGATGGTCTTCCCCATCTCGTCTACCAAATGACGAAACGGCTCGCTCGCTCGCTGGATCTGTTCTGCGTCTAATTCAATTTCTGACATGCTAATTTCAACGTAAAAATAACGGGATCGCTTACGGTCGCGAGGCAGCCAAGACCGACTCCCCGTGACGAGGATTTGGGCCCGCCCCGATCTTTGGATCCAAACCTTGCCCAGTCGTTGGGAAAACGATGGGCCAGAGAATCTTTGGCGTCCGCATCACGAGGGTTTTGGCCAAGACCTGCAGTCTGCCGCTCCACCAAACACTGGTCGTTCAAGAGACGTTACGAATCCAGTCCCCTGATTGGTTCAGACCTCGATTCGCTCGCCTCTGCATAAAGCTAGCAACTCCCACCCCCTATCGGCTAGGGCGATCCGGAGTTGACCTACCAGGCCCCCGCCTGTTAATCGCACACTCAGCAATGTGGCGGTTCCTTGCTCACTCAGCAATCGAATCGCTGATCGCGTCGAAGACACATCAGTCTGCTCATCGCAGACGGCCCAGCAATTCATCGCAAAACGTTCATCGCAGACCAGGCAAAAAGCCGCCCGATCTACCTCGGTTGAAACCACTGGTGAGAGCCACGCCCCTGCCCTACCGTCTTTCATCCTTCGCAAATCATGCGTTGTGGATGATTCCTGCGCTGATCGCGTTCGCTGGCCTGAGCGGATGCCGCGGAAAAACTCGCGACGATTTTTACCGCCAAAAAATGGCCAGTGAGATTCGTGTGCTGGAAGATCAGCTGTACGCGGCTGATTACGAAAACCGCGTCCTCCACGACAAATTAGAACGGCAACAGCAGCGCGACTCCCGTGACCGCTCATCAGGATCGGGCTCCGGTGAGCCCCTGCAACGTTCGAGTTCTGATCGGACCGAGTCAACGGTTCCTGGCGAGTCCGGTATCGATCTTCTTCCCAACGCGATTGGCTCATTGCCCGACGCAGCCGAACTCGAGCTACCACAGGTGTCTCCCGGCGAAGCCACGTCACCATCGGATCTGCCGCCCTTCATGCCAGAGGGAGTGGAAGCCGGCAACTTGGATCTTCCGGCGGTGATCCCCGGCGAACCGACCCCGCTGACCGACCCCGAGCCTGGCCTCGATAAAGCTGATCAGCCAGCTAATTTGCTCTCACCAGAAAAAAAATCAGCCCCACCCAGTAGCGAATTATTGCCCGCCCCTGGCGGCCCCGAACCTCCCGGCAAGAACGACACCGATCCAGCGGGCGTGATCCCCGGCGAGGTGTTGCCACCACCCGAAAACCCCGAACTCGACCGACCACCTGGTCAAATTGAACTCCCCGATTCAGTCCAGTCGAGCAATGGAATCCCGACCGGGTTGAGAATTCACCCGAGTCTTTCGGGGGGACACCACATCGAAGAAGAAAATGACGGTGTCATGATCGTTGTGAATGTCATTGATAAGCTGGGAAAAACCATTGATGTTTCGAACTTCGACATCGATGGTGACCTGTCAATCGTCGTACTGGATCCTAAACGTGAACCCCACGAAGCAAAACTCGGACGCTGGGACTTCAAAGGATCTGAAATCGCCACATTCGCCCGCAATCAACCTGTCAGCGGCTTGCACGTTCCACTGCGTTGGAAAAGTGAGAAACCACTTGGCGAGGAAGTGATCGTCCACGTCCGACTCCGCGGCGAAGAAGATGAAATGCGGTGCGAACATCAAATCTCGATCAAACAACCCTCAGCCATGGCTCGATGGATGCCCCGTGGCGCTGCGATCAAATAGACCGATCCACCACAGTCATTCAGCCAGCTTCCCTCGCTAGTGATCGATCGGCAGCAACAGTCATCCGCAGCAATTTAGTTGTTGGCCCCCGAAGCGACGACAACGACGGTTGATCTACCAAACCAACTATCAGGCTTGCATCAATCGCCAGACCTGTGTGCATCGGCCAGACCTGTGTGCATCATCAGAAGAGCAAGCAGACGCTTGTAATCTAGACGCAAGCGTTGCAACACGATTCATAACCGGGATTGTTCCGCGTCGCTGCCCAGGCAGACTCGACCGCATGAGCCAAAACATCCTCATCCACTCTAACCCCATTCGCACAAACAAGATGAATCAGTCTCTCAGTTTGGTCGGTGGCTCAGTGATCTTGCCAGATCGCATCCTCCCCGATGGGATCGTGGTTTGCCGCGGCAACAAGATCCAGTATGTGGGGCAAGCAACCAGTCGGAT
>JAQWPZ010000311.1 GCA_029245125.1 Rubripirellula sp. | reverse complement strand
GATCCAGAAATCGAAGATTCGTCGCGAGTCAACCTGGAATCAACTGCTGACCTTATTCCGGCGCAAATTCAACCCGTCGAGGAATCAGAGCTTGAGCTTGCACAAAGAATCATAAAACAAGATGTCACGCGTTTACGATTGCTAAATCGGGTTCATCCCGATGCTCCGCTGGCGATTGCCGCAGCCGAAGCATTTGCGACCATTATTGACGAGCCAGTGTTGGTCGAAGGTCGAATCGAGTGCCTTCGTTATCTGGACGAACAATCCATCTCCTACGATTACCATCGCTATGGCAATCTCGGCCGTCGGTTTCATGAGTCACGGCGAGCCATCTTGTGAATCTGAATAACACAAGGATTGTCCCAGGCTCGCCCAGGCTCAAAAGCCGAACTCCTTCATCCAGCGGTCAACATCATCACCAACCTCCGGCTTGGAATCACCACTCCCCTGCCCTTCCCTAGTGATTTTGGCCTGCATCGATGGAGAAAGCCTGACTTTCCCGTCCATCAACTGATCCAACCAGACATCCGAATCGAACGCTGTCGCTCCCCGCCGTTTGGCGGCCGCTTGCACGCGATGGTCACTGGAGACGACCGCCAACTGCTTTGCCGCCGAATGTGCGGCGATTATCTCCTCCAATAGATCATCCGCCTCGGGATATCCCACCGCGAATCGAATTTGAATCTCGTTCACTTTGTACCGAGCAGAACGATCACGTGGCGGTTGACGAGCATCAAAGACCAAGCAAGTTCGACACCGAATCTGATCGCCCAAGTGCCGACTAAGTCGCTCAATCAATTGCCTCCTCTCACGACGTAACCAATCAGCATCAGCACCCCGCCCCGGTGGCGCCACCGGCGGAATCACGTTGTAACCGTCAATCAGAAGCAGTAGAGACACGACCAGATTGTAGCGACTTGAGAGCTCTATTCAGATAGCGTTCCTCAGGCAATGCTCCGAATCCTGCCAACAGCCGAGCCACCGAAGATCCGACAGGTCCGACAGGTCCGACAGGTCCGACAGGCGGGGAATACGATCGATAAAGCGTCCTGGATCTTGGCAGCCAGCACTTGCAACGGCAAAAAACTGGCTTGCCTTCCTATCGACTCCTTTGAATCACAGGATCCGAGCCGAACGACAAACGATACGCCCCTGCCGTTCCATCACTAACTGCCATGATTCTTGCTCCATCCACACTGGCGACTCCATCCAACTCCACCGTCATCGGAGAGTCGCTAAGACCCGACACAGCATCACTGCTGCCGCTAGTGTGCAGCTGCCACTTGGAATTCAGTGAACAACACATTGAGGGTCGTAATCAACTCGCACCAACATCAATCCGTTGGCGGGAGCCGTTTGCCCCGCAAGCCCCCTCTCACCTGCGACCAACAAACGATCAACCCAATCAGGAGAATGCTTACCGCGTCCGACTTCGACTAAGGTGCCCACCATTGAGCGAACCATGTTGTAGAGAAAGCCATCTGCCTCGATCTCCACTGCCACATGCTCTCGATCGTTCCATTGGTTGCTTTGGCTGAACACTTCACAAGCTCGAATTTCGCGAACAGTCGTTTTGCGGTCGGACCCGGAGCTTTGAAATCCACGAAAGTCATGCCGACCAAGAAAGTGACTCGCGGCAATTTGCATCGCTTCCAAATCCAGCTTGGAACGAAGATGCCAGCGGTACCTTGATTGGAACGGATCGCGTCGTCCGCCAAGTTGCAACTGATACCGGTAACGTTTCCCGATTGCATCACGAATCGCGTGAAATCCGGAAACCGCTTCGTCAACTTGATCGACAACAATCGAATCAGGCAAGTGAGCATTCAGGGCCATCAACAGTCGGTGCGTTGAATCTCGCCAAGGAAATTCGCAACTGGCGACTTGGGCCAGTGCGTGGACCCCGGCATCTGTGCGGCCACTCCCGATCACATTGACATGAGATCCAGCGAGTTGTCGCGCAGCATCTTGCAGCTCGCCCTGAATCGTTTGCTTGCCGGGCTGAACCTGCCAGCCAGCGAATTCAGATCCGTCGTAAGAGACCGTCAACTTAAACGTACGGAGCGCCGCCTCGGTCACAGTTGCACCCGTTAAGATTTGCCACCAACAGTCGTCGCGCGTCGAACCAACAGTTCTGCAATTTGAACCGCATTGGTGGCGGCACCCTTTCGCAGATTGTCGCTAACACACCAAAATGCAATTCCATTCTCGCTGCTGATGTCCTTGCGAATGCGTCCTACAAATACATCATCTTTGCCATCGCAATCGCGAGGCATTGGATAGGCATGGGTCGGCAGATCATCGACCACAGTCACGCCTTCAGCTTGTTCAAACAGACGAGTCGCCTCATCGACCGATAAGGGCCGTTCTGTTTCCACCAGTATGGACTCGCTATGCCCGATCGCAACTGGCACACGCACGCAAGTCGGACAGACCTGGATCTCCTCATCCTCCATGATCTTTCGTGTCTCGTACACCATCTTCATTTCTTCACTGGTGTATCCCTCATGCTTGTTGGAACCAATTTGCGGTATCAAATTGAAACCAATGGGATGCTGGAAGGTTTTGGGTGGGTGGACATCACCCGCCAAGGCTTTCCGGGTACTGTCGTTTAATTCTTCGTTGCCGGAGACACCAGCGCCGCTCGTCGCCTGATAGGTCGATACCACGACTCGCCGCACACGGGCCGCGCGATGCAAGGGCGACAACGCCACGACCATTTGAGTCGTGCTGCAATTCGGGCTAGCAATGATCCCGGAGTGCGAATCGACTGCGTGCGGATTCACTTCGGGAATCACTAACGGAACATTTGGGTCCATGCGGTAGTACCCGCTTTCGTCGACGACGACGGCGCCCGCATCGACTGCCCAAGGCGCAAACTCTTTTGAAACTTCATCCGGCGTACTGGCAATTACCAAACCAACATTCTTGAATGCGTTGGGATCTAGTAATTCCACTGTTAGTGACTTGCCGTTAAATCGAATCTCCGTTCCCACAGAGCGTTCGGAAGCGAGCAATTTCAAACGCTGATGGGGAAATTGACGCTGAGCGAGCTGTTCTAAAACGATGCGACCAACGGCGCCCGTCGCACCGACCAAAGCAATGGTTTCGTACACAGACTTATCAACTTAATGAGAGATCGAATATGGTTGAGAGATGGCGAATACACCGGCACGCACCGGCGGTTCCAGATCGCCTCCCTATTTCCCTTGGTTCTTGATCGCTTCAGGCAGTGATTTGTCGACCAAACCCATTCCGCCACGACCACCGATCAATCGAGACTGTATGTCTTCTTTCACATCCTGAGCGTTGGGTTCCCAAAATTTGACAATTCTTGCCTTCTCTAAAGGCTGATACGATCGAAACAAGCGGAACCCGACACCACGTGCTGGATCACTAGTGAACCACCATGGACTCTTCGGGAAATTAGGATCTTCTTCTTTCCACTCCTCGTCATCCGAGGCGAGCCGAGCAGCACTTCGCAACTGCTCCGGATCCATCTCCCAACTCCCTCCCCGCATCACACAGGGAGATGAAGTTTCCGGCCAGCTAACCATTTCCGTTGCGTTTAGCGGCCCTTTCGCTTTGGCATAACTGGCGTATCCATCGTCTTCGTATCGATTCACGGTCCACTCTGCCACGCTGCCATGCATGTCATGCAATCCAAACGCATTTGGCTTTTTACTTCCGACAGGTGGCGCACCTTCATCCGCGTTATCAAAGTACCATGCGTGATCGTCGATCTCGTCGGGGCTATCGCCCCAGCTGTACGCGGTTGTCGTACCAGCACGAGCCGCCCACTCCCATTCGGCCTCCGTTGGCAAGCGAAACTGCTGATCTGTGATCAGGCTTAACCATTTACTGTATTGCTGAGCCGAATACTGCGTCATAGTGACCGCCGGCTGCTCCGGTTCTTCGCCGTATTCAAAGGTGAAGCTGGGATCATAAAGTTCTGTTGGAGCGGTGATGGCATCGGTCCGGTTACTGTCGTTGACCTGCCGCTCGCCGTCGGCCTCGAATTCCTTAAAGATTAGATACAGCCGCATGTACTCTTTGTACTCGGCCCAACTGACTTCGGTCTTTCCAACCCAAGTGGGATCGACAGTGACTTCAATCTGAGGTCCCTCGTCGTCGCCCCGATCCTGCTCGTCCTCAGGGCTGCCCATTTTGTAGGTGCCACCGGGAACAGGAATCATCTCAAACGACACTTCGGTGCCCGGTATCGCCACCGTGTAAGGCACCATGTAGCCATCAGGCACTTTGACCGAAGGCCCAGTTGCGGGCTTATCCTTGGCAATGCCAGGCGGCAACTCGGCGGCATTCGCCGAAAAAGCACTCGAAATTGCGATCATGAGGGCAACGGTAGCCAACAGATGCCTGGGGCGGGAATTGCATAGGTGCACAGCAGTCACTCATCGGGAGAGGCAAGGAGATCTAGGAGACACTTATATTACTTGGCAGAACCCAATTTGCTAAAGGGCCCAACAATTTGCTGAAGTCCCTGTCGATCTACTCACGGCCTGTCCGGGAAACCGCGAGACACGCCCGCAACGCTCTGAATTCAGCAGTTCTGGATTCGGCAGTATCGCATCGGCCCGCGACTGCTCAGCCTAGCATTGTCTTGCTTGGCCCAGTTTTCACTCGATCGGGCGAGATCCAAGCTTCACACTAAATTTCATCGGGATTCGATTACGAACAGCGCTAAGATTGATCACTGATCCGGACAGGGAATCGCCGACGATCCGCATCAAGTGTCCCATATCACGAATTGGCTGCCCATCGACAGCAAGGATCAGATCATTGGGTTGCAAGCCTGCGACGCCGGCAGGCGAAAGCGGGTTTGTTAACGAACTGACGATTGCCCCCCGCATCCGAGCGTTTTCCCCAATTAACCGATCATCGCTCACCTCGCCAAGTGCCACACCTAGCCAGCCTCGCTCGACCCGCCCCGTCTCGCGGAGACGCTCATAAACCTGCCTGGCTACGTTGCTTGGAATCGAAAAACTGACCCCTTGGTACGTATCACCCACGATCGCTGTATTGATCCCGACTAGTGATCCATGAACGTCAACAAGCGGTCCCCCACTGTTTCCCGGATTTACCGCGACATCACTTTGCATAAAATCCTGGTAGCGGGTACTGGCGCGAATCTTGCGGTGCTTGCCGCTGAGGATCCCGAACGTCACCGTACGATCCAAACCAAACGGACTCCCAACAGCCCAAACCGGCGAACCAACACGGAGCCGATCACTATCACCCCACTGAATCGGCATCAAGCGATCCGCTTGAATTTTCAACACTGCTAGATCAGTCAGCACATCGGTTCCCATCACGGTCGCCGAACATCGCCGACCATCGCTGAGGGTTACCGTGATGTCCTCTCCATCTGCGATAACGTGCCGATTGGTGACGACATATCCCGCCGCATCAACGACGACGCCGCGATCTGTTCGATCCGATGTCGCCGATGCAGGATCCGAGTCCATCGGAA
>JAQWPZ010000300.1 GCA_029245125.1 Rubripirellula sp. | reverse complement strand
ACAACATGAGATGGCTTACCGGATGCAAACATCCGTGCCCGAACTGATGGATCTTTCGCAGGAGCCCGAACAAACCTTGCAGCTTTACGGTGACGATGTCAACAAGCCAGGTACATTTGCAGCATGCTGTTTAAATGCAAGACGATTGGCCGAACGCGGCGTCCGCAACATCCAAATTTTCCACCGTGGCTGGGATGCCCATGGAAGATTGCCAACCGAGCATGAATCACAATGCCGTGACATTGACCAAGCCTGCTTTGGATTAATCAGCGACCTGAAACAGCGCGGCATGCTTGATGAAACACTGGTCATCTGGGGTGGTGAATTCGGGCGAACCGCTTACTGTCAGGGCAAACTGACACGAGAAAACTACGGTCGTGATCACCATCCTCGATGCTTCTCGACATGGATGGCCGGGGGCGGTGTTCGCCCAGGAATCACGTATGGGCAAAGTGACGAATACGGGTACAACATCGCCGATGCTGATGGCAACCCACTTGAGCCACAACCCGGCAAAGAAACGCGGACACCAGGGACCATGCACATTCATGATTTGAATGCGACAATCCTACACCTGCTGGGGATCGATCATCGACGCTTAACCTACCGCTACCAAGGCCGCGATTACCGCCTCACCGATGTCCACGGCCACGTCGTCCACGACGTACTCACCTAGACCCAGGTGACTACTGCAACATGTTGCGATACATGTTGATACCCGCTGGCCCGACCAGCACCACGAAGATCCCGGGAAAGATGAACAGCACGAGCGGGAAAATCATTTTCACCGCAGTCTTGGCAGCTTTTTCTTCGGCAATTTGTCGACGCTTCGTTCGCATCGAATCACTTTGCACACGCAGCGCGGTCGCGACCGACGACCCGAATTTGTCAGCTTGAATCAGAATCGAAGCGAGCTGTTTCAAATCGTCTACACCGCTGCGGTAACCGAGTGCCTGCAGTACTTCCGCACGAGTTCGACCGAACTGCAATTGCTGATTGGCAATGCCAAATTCCTCGCCGATCTCTTTGTGACTCTTGAGCATCTCTTCAGCTACTTTCCGCAATGCCTGGTCAATTCCTAATCCGGCCTCGACGCAAACCACCATCAAATCCAATGCGTCAGGCAGTCCCAGAAACACTTTTTCCTTACGGCGTTTTGCGAGCTGCTCCAGCAGCAATTTGGGAATCGCAAAACCAATGACAATCCCGGCTGCAGCCTTCATCACGAGGCCTTGACTGAAGCCATCGGCAATCATGCCAAAAACTCCTCCAGCAAACAGCCCGACACCCGACAAGATAAGCTGCATCCCCTTGAAGACGATAGGAGCCGTTTCGCGTTGAAAACCAGCATTGACCAGTTTTTCGCGTAACTGGCTCATTTCCTTTTCACTTCCTTGAACTTTATCAGCCAGGGGCGAAGTTGCTTTCTCGAGAACCGATGCGAGTGCCTCATTCTTTTTGCGCTGTTTATCACCAGCCGTTTCGTCTGAATCACCATCGGATGAATGCCCTTTTTTTAGCATGTCGAGTCGTGCTTCGGCGCGAGGTTTATCCTCACCACTTACACGTCCGATGACTAACCACGACACTGCCGTCACGCCAATGAAAATTGCGATTGAGGCGAGTGTGACCGGATCAATCAAGCCCAATATTGTCATCGTTGTCATGTCACTCATTCCTAGACAGCCCCGATCGGGTGAATCGCTATTTATCTCGTAGCCAAAATTTCAAATCTCTGCCGATCTTAGACCTTGATGGTGATAATTTTCTTAATCACCAAGGCCCCGATCATTTGCGTCACCAACGCTCCGCACAACATGTAACGCCCAATCTCATCGCTAAACAACATCATCACATATTCGTAATTCAGTTTCAGCATCACCATGAACAGAACAGGTGGCAGTGCCAACAGCACCGCACCACTCATTCGCCCTTCGCCTGTCAGTGCCTGAATTTGCCCCAAGATCATGAGCCGCTCACGAATGAGGTGCCCGATCTTGTCGAGAATTTCAGCCAAGTCACCTCCTGTTTGCCGCTGCAACACAACAGCAGTTGCAAAAAAGCGAAGGTCCATGTTGGGAACGCGTTTTGCCATATCTTCGATGGCTTCCTCGAGCGGGATCCCAAAATTCTGTTCTTCGAAAGCGCGCCCAAACTCGGTTGCCAAAGGCTCTTCCATTTCGCTGGCGACAAGGCCAAAGCCAGCGTTCAGGGAGTGACCAGCACGCAGTGACCGTCCCAGTAACTCGAGCGCCTCGGGCATTTGCTGCCCAAATTTCGCCAACCGTCGCTTCCGTTTTAGAATCAGCCAGCCGATCGGCAATCCCGTAAATAACAAACCTAGAATCGGCCCCAACAACACCGGCACGGGAGTCAAGACGCAAGCGAATATCCCGCCCACGAAACAGGCCAGACAGACAAAGGCAAATTTTGCCGGATTCATCTGAATATCGGCTTGCTCCAAGTAGTCATTCAGAGCAGGCAGGTTCGAAACAAGCCTCGCGAACGGACTCGATGATTCATCCAAGTCTTTGTTCAGCAGTAGCGAACCGTTATCAGGGTCGTCGTTTACCCCCGCGTGGCGACGCGTTGCCATCTCGCTAAGGCGATCCTCGACCGCATTGGAATTGCCGCCAGGCACCAGTACGTTCACCGCAAACGCCACTAAAGAAGCGACAAAGATGCCGACTGCGATCACGATGACTAATACACTCATAGCTGAACTACCGGTATCCGTGTTAAATGGATTGGTTTCTGATCCCTGAACATGAAGGCTTACGCCTGCAGCATGACGCGTTCACGGAATGCACTGGCTGGCAATCGCACCCCAGCGGACTCCAATTTGTCCATGAAGCTTGGCCGGACTCCAGTGCACTCGAATTGCCCGAATGCTTTGCCTTCTTCGTTGACGCCTTTTTGGGCGAACTTGTAGATGTCCTGCATGATGATCGTGTCTTGCTCCATCCCTACCACCTCCGTAATCGCGGTGATACGACGTGGTCCACCTTGCAAGCGATTGGCTTGAATCAAGATGTCGACCGCACCCGAGATCTGTTGCCGAATCGCCTTCACCGGAAGCTCAAACCCCGCCATCATGACCAGCGTTTCCAAACGGGCGATCGCGTCACGCGGAGTGTTGGCGTGAATCGTTGTCATCGAACCGTCATGCCCGGTATTCATCGCCTGCAACATGTCTAACGTTTCACCGCCACGGCATTCACCAATGATGATCCGCTCCGGACGCATACGAAGGGCGTTTTTAACAAGGTCCGTCGCTGTCACGGCCCCATTGCCTTCGATGTTTGGTGGACGCGTTTCTAAACGCACCACGTGATCTTGCTGTAACTGCAATTCGGCCGCGTCCTCAATCGTCACGATACGGTCGTCGTGGCCAATGAATGAGGACAACGTATTCAACAGCGTCGTTTTACCAGAACCGGTACCACCGGCGATGATGATGTTCAAGCGTGCCTTGATGCAGCCCTCCAACAGCATCACCATTTCAGGTGTGAAAGCCTTGTAGTTCAGCAAGTCTTCCAACTTCAGTGGATTGCTACCGAAACGCCGAATACTGACCGCCGCCCCATCCAACGCCAACGGTGGAATGATGGCGTTTACACGCGATCCATCTTCCAGACGAGCGTCCACCATCGGGGACGTTTCGTCGACTCGACGACCAACCTTACTGACGATGCGGTCGATGATTTGCAGCAAATGCTTGCCGTCACGGAACTCCACCTTGGACTTCTGTAACTGTCCACCCTTTTCCACATAGATGTTCTTTGGACCGTTGATCAAGATATCGCTGACACCCCGATCCTTCAGGATTAACTCCAGCGGCCCCAATCCCAGTACCTCGTCGATCACCTCGTCGACAATGCGTTCGCGCTCTTGGCGATTGAGGAGCGTCTCCTCTTGGTCGCATAAGTGTTCAACGACTAGACGAATCTCACGCTTGAGCGTGTCGCCTTTGAGATCCCCAACTCGAGAGAGATCTAGCTTGTCAACTAACTTGCCGTGAATCCGTCGTTTGACTTCTTCGAATTGATCTTGCCGGCTAGCTTCAGTCCGAGCCATTTGATTGTTCGTGCGCATCGCAGATTTTTCCTTTTCTGAAAAAACCGTCAGGTCCCGTGCATTCGCCCCCATCCTTGCAGCCGCGCTGCGGGCGGGCGTGACCAATTCACGCCCAGTTCCAGATGGAAGTACGTCCCGAGGGTTGTAACGCCTGAATGGCCGAATAATTCAACCACTACCCGCTGCAGGCAAACGCAAACGCCTAACCCCTCGAAAACATAGGACGAGAACGAGGCAGATTCGAAAGTTTTCAATCAGAGAAGATGACTCGGTCCGGCAATGGGCCACGACGACGAAGCCCACGCCACCCAGCGATCGAAAGCATCCCGCAAATCGCACGAGACAAAAAACCAAAACACGCTCGATCGAGCACTGGTCTAATCAAGCACTGGTCCTGCATAGATTGTTAACAGGCATTGGATCATGCTTCCGGCCACGTCCCGCCTGTGTTTCTTGATGGGCGGTAAGAAAAAGTCCGCAGCGGAGCAATCTGCACCGCGAGCAGGAACTGGATGAAGGCAGAAAGCGGAGGAAGATCAGATACGAAGTCTGATAGGCACGAAGTTCCAGACGGAGTTGAAACGGGGATCAGACGCGATCGAGTGACCGCCGAAACCAATTAAAAAAGCCAGGTCGCTAGAACAGCGACCTGGCCGATATGCACTGGCAAAAAGCCCAACGAGATCATTCGTCTACCACGGTCCTCGTACGTAATAAACGCCAAACTGATCGGTATGACTGGGCCATTGCGGAGTGGGCCGGTACGATCCAGCGGGAGCGACGCCAGGCGAGTTGGCGCTTCGCCCAAACTGATGCGGAACAGGATACATCAAGTTCTGGCCGACGCCCCACGAATAGGTCTGCCGCATGTGTGCCGTCGGTGGCACCACTAATGCCAACGGCTGTCCGTACATCTGGTTGTAATACTGCCCGTGCCACGGCTTGTTCATGGAAAAATTGTGGGACCAAATTTGCGTTGCCGCATAGGGATCACTAGCGTCCACATTAGACGATGACGCCGCCAGCACGGCGGACAGCATTCCGGCTGCGAGGAGGATTCGGCGGATCATATTGACTAACCTTTCGGGTTCGGTTCGTGAGTGCAAAAGGGAGGGAGGTCAGGAACTAGCGCGGAAGCCGCAACACATTCCAATAGAAATTGCTCGCAGATTGGCGAACGGGTGGGTAGTAGTAGGACGCCTTGGTTCGATTCATCCCGCGACCACAATCGTAGTAGCGATGAAACTTGTCCTTGTGTGCGTACAGCATGTGATGTGGGTACATCGGCTGATACGTAAAGAAGGTGTGCCCGACATTCGGCGGCACAGGCAACGGCGAAATGTACATCTGTGCGTTGGACTGGTTGCAATTACCCTTCGTAAAGTAATTATAAAACAGGTCCGGATTTCCATAGCGTCGCGGTTGGCAATCGCCAACAAACGTCGTGTCGCCAGAAACGACGTTCGAACCGCTGGGTAGATCGCCGACGTAGCAGTTGCAATTGTCGGCGATAGCGGTGGTCGTCAGGGTGGTCACCAACGCGATGGCGAAGGTGGCAGCTAGCTGCGAGAGTAGTGTTCTTTTCATCGTTCGAATCCTTCGTGAACGTCGCCAGGCGTGTCGGCAGTTTGACAGTATCCATTCCCAGAACGCGTTTGGTCGTTCTGGACCAAGCCTGGCAAGATGCACAATGCCCTTCGCCAGCGAACTGGATGTGTTCCAAGTCAGTTTCGGACAGTTGGCTGCCTAGTGATGATGTTTGTCACCGCCTGGGTTGCAACTCGTTCGACCACTCGTTTCGGTGCCACAGCTTTGATCGCTAGGACCGTTGCTGGTTCACAACCCACGTAAGACGCCATAATCGGGCCGATCGGTGCCAGCCGCACAAACCACCCACTTTCTCATTTGGTAAACTTCTGCGCAAAATGCGGGCTGGGCGGGCCACGATCATGACGGAACACCGGCAAAATGTGGAACGGGCCCGCCAGAGACAGATGGATCACAGACTGAACGACGTACAGAAAAGGACCTTCGCGCGTGGCAAAACGTCGATCTTCCAGCAAATCCTCACGATCTTCCCGTCGCGGCGCCGCAAACCGATCGGGCACGGACGGGGATTCTCTCTTCGATGCCACCGAACCTGTCGGAATCGGGGTCCCGCTCCGGCAAGCGGCGCAGGAGAGGTATCTCAACTACTCACTCTCTGTGATCACGAGTCGTGCCCTCCCAGACGTCCGGGACGGGCTCAAGCCGGTACAACGCCGGATTCTCTATACGATGAACCAGCAGGGTCTGACGGCGACCAGCAAGCACGTCAAGTGTGCCAAAGTCGTCGGCGATGTGATGGGCCGGTATCACCCGCACGGCGATAGTTCGATTTACGATGCCTTGGTCAGAATGGCTCAGCCCTTCTCGCTGCGGATGCCGCTGGTTGACGGGAGTGGCAACTTTGGAAGTGTCGATGGCGATAATGCGGCCGCCATGCGATACACCGAATGTCGCATGACTCCGATCGCGTCAGAAATGCTGAGCGATCTGTCGACCCGCACTGTCGCCTTCAAACCAAACTACGACGGCAGCCGAGAAGAACCGGTCGTCTTGCCCAGCCGAATCCCCAATCTGCTAATCAATGGTGCCACTGGGATCGCCGTCGGCATGGCGACCAACATCCCACCGCACAACCTGAAGGAGGTCTGCAGCGCACTACTAAAGCTGCTGCAGAACCCCGAGATCAAAGATTATCAATTGGTTGCTGAAAACGCGGTCCAGGGACCTGATTTCCCAACTGGTGGAGAAATCATCAATACCAAGGATGAGCTGCGGGACATTTACGCAACAGGGCAGGGCACCATCAAGCTCCGCGGCACCTCCAAGCTCGTCACCAAAGGCAGCACGAGAATGCTGCAAATCACCTCCATCCCCTTTGGAGTCAACAAGGCGGCAATGGTCGAGCGGATCAGCGAGATCATTTTCAGCGGCAAATTGCCACTCGTCACCGAGGTGCGGGACCTGTCGACAGAGGATATAAGAGTCGACTTGTTACTGAAGAAAGACGCAGATGAAAACAAAGTCCTGGCGTACCTCTACAAAAACACGCAGTTTCAAAACAACTTCAATGTCAATTTGACCTGCCTGGTTCCCACCGAGAATCCCGAGGTTGGTGCCCCCAATCGTCTGAGCTTGAAGGAAATTTTGTGGCACTTTCTGCACTTCAGATTGGCTGTCATCACGGAGCGGCTCACCAATGAATTGCGAGCTCTGGAAAAACGAATTCACATCCTGAACGGATTCGCATTGATCTTCGATGCCTTGGACGAAATCATCCGGATCATTCGCCGCAGTGATGGCAAGGCTGATGCGGCAACGAAGATCATGAAACGATTCCCCACCTCCAAGAACAAAGATGGCTTGGATGCGGAACAGACCGATGCAATCCTGGAGCTGAAACTGTATCGGCTTGCAAAGCTCGAGATCAACTTGGTCTTGGACGAATTGAAAGACAAGAATCGTCGAGCAAGGCAAATCAGAAAATTGCTCGCCGAAGACACCCGTGACACCAATGCATCTGGCCGCTGGAAAATCGTCCGTGATGAAATTGAGTCCCTAGTCCAACAATATGGCAGGGGACCAACCGGCAAACGTCGGTCCGCTATTTCGACGGCAGCAGAAGAACCTGAATACACAGCCGAAGATTTTATCGTTGCCGAGGATTGCCACGTCCTAATCACCAAGGAAGGTTGGATCAAACGACAAAAACAAATCGCCCAACCAAGCAAGAGCCGTTTGCGACAAGGCGATAGCGTCCTGGCATGCGTTGCCGGTAGCACACGCGAAACCATCGGATTGTTTTCTTCCCTCGGTGTCTGTTACACCACCAGGATGATTGACATTCCCGCCTCAACCGGGTTCGGCGAACCGGTGCAAAAGCTATTCAAGATGAAGGACGGCGAGCGAATTGTCGCGGTGATGTCGTTCGACCCGCGCGTCATCGGTGATATCCGAGAAGATCCCAAGCAGCCTGATTTGTGCCCTGCAGTGCATGCGTTGGCAGTCTCTTCTAATGGCTTTGCGTTGCGTTTTGGGCTCGAATCCTTGGCTGAAGTTTCAACGCGAAGCGGACGAAGATTCGCGCGTGTCAAATCGGGAGCGACGATCGTCAACGTCGCCGCCATTGATGGCAGTGAAAATGTACTCGCCATCAGCCGCCAGTGCCGCGCAATGATCTGCAACGCGGAGGAAATCAACTATCTTTCCGGGCCGGGTAAAGGTGTGACGCTGATCAGGCTTTCATCCGATGACGAATTGCTCGGATTCAAACCATCCACCGGCGATCGCGACCTGCTTACGGTGAAGACTAGTCGGGGCGCAAAGAAAACGATCTCGACCGCCAAATACCGCGTGACATCGCGAGGAGGCCGCGGCAACGAAATCCAAAAGAATGGCAAAATTGCACAAATTGTCGTGCCACCACCGGAAGCTCCAGCCCCACTGGATGGCGGCGAATAAGTCCCGCCAGATGGCGGTCAGTTTGGCTCACCGCATGGCGACGTAAATCTCAGGCAAACGAAAACACCTCACTCGAAACTTAGCAAAACCGATGGCAACCGCAGCGAAACGGTATGAAGGCGAAGACATCGTTGTCCTGGAAGGACTCGAACCAGTCCGCAAACGCCCGGGAATGTACATCGGCGGTGTCGGCATGGCAGGACTGCACCATCTGGTGTGGGAGGTCGTCGACAACTCCGTCGATGAGGCGATGAATGGACATGCCACCGAAATCAGTGTGACGCTGCACAAAGATCAACACACGGTAACGGTCGCCGACAATGGTCGCGGTATCCCGGTCGACAAACACCCCAAAACGAAAAAATCGGCTCTCGAAACTGTCCTCACGGTTCTCCATGCCGGCGGCAAATTCGACGGCGACAATTACAAAACAGCTGGCGGGCTTCACGGAGTTGGTGCGTCGGTGGTGAACGCATTAGCGAAACAACTGACCGCCGTCGTGCGTCGAGGCGGATCCCAATATCGAATGACCTTCGCCAAAGGCAAACCAACCAGCAAACTGCAAAAGCTGAAGAGTTCGGTGCGAGGCAGCGGTACTTCTATCACCTTCACGCCTGACCCCACCATCTTTCCAAAAACTGAATTTGACAGTTCGATCATTCGTGCTCGATTGGAAATTGCCAGTTTCCTCCACCGTGGTGTGAAGGTCGTTTACGCCGACGAAACAGCGAAAACGAAAGATAACTTCCTGCATGCACAGGGGATTGTTGATTACCTGGGCAAGGTGCTCAAGGATCGCAAAGCACGCCCCATCCATGAGACACCGTTTACGTTTCGTAAAGACGGCGACGTGCGGCTTGAACTAACACTTCAATGGACTGAATCAACCGACGAACATGTACGCAGTTACGTTAATGGAATCCCAACCGGTAATGGTGGGACCCACGAGAACGGATTCCGCAGCGGGCTGAACAAGGCGGTGCGCAATTACATTGACACACACAGCTTGACACCCCGTGGAGTCAAGATCACCCATGAAGACATCCGCGAGGGTTTGGTTTCGATTGTGTCGGTGTTTTTACCGGAACCACAGTTCCAAGGCCAAACCAAGGATCGC
The DNA here is from genome assembly GCA_029245125.1 of Rubripirellula sp. GTDB lineage: Bacteria > Planctomycetota > Planctomycetia > Pirellulales > Pirellulaceae > Rubripirellula. Next base: position 23,129 of record JAQWPZ010000300.1, on the reverse strand, counting down.
CTGAACAATATTGAGATGCAATCAGTTGTCGAAGCGGCGCTGCGGCCCGCGATGGAACAATGGATGAATAACAATCGCAGTGTTGCCGATTCAATCATTGCGAGAATCATCGCGGCTGCCCGCGCCCGTGCCGCTTCCCGCGCTGCATCAGCCGCGGTGTCGCGAAAAGGGGGATCAAAGCGGACGATGCTGCCGGGGAAACTGAGCGATTGTGTATCCAGCGGGAAGGGTGACTCGGAAATCTTTATCGTCGAAGGAGACTCGGCGGGTGGGAGTGCGAAACAAGGACGCGACCGAAACTCCCAAGCAATCCTTCCGCTTCGCGGTAAAGTTCTGAACACCGAATCCGCGACCCTCAAAAAAATCCTTGAGAACAAAGAAATCCAAGACATGGTTGCGGCCCTCGGTTGCGGGATCGGCCCCAATCTGAATACCGCTGACCTGCGATACGAACGGGTGATCCTGCTGGCAGATGCAGATTCCGATGGACACCACATCACCACACTCCTGCTGACCTTCTTTTATCGTCACATGCCGGCATTGATTGCCGACGGTCGATTGTTCATCGCGGTCCCGCCGCTTTATCGAATCGATCTCGGCAAAGAGACCCACTGGGCTGCCGATGAACCGGCTCGTGAAAAAATATTGGCTGATTACACCGGACGGGCAAATCCAGAAATCACGCGATTCAAAGGCCTTGGCGAAATGATGCCCAAGGTTCTTTGGGATACGACACTCAACCCGCAAACCCGACGCTTGATGCGAGTCGAAATTGATGATCACCTGGAAACAGATCGGGTCATCAGCGATTTGATGGGACGCGACGCATCCGCACGATTCCGATTCATCATGGAACGAGCCGAAGATGCCGAAGCGATTGACGTATAGTGGGTCAATCGAAATCAGCAAGTGGAGAAAGAATTGCGATGCGGTTCAGCCAACCCGCGAAGCAACAGATTTACGGATGATCAATTCGCCTTGAACCGGTTGCGACGAGAACTCGCCACCCTCGATCAACTTAAGAATAGCTTCCGAAGCGTGGCTTCCCATCTCGCGTGCTGGCTGCCGAACCGTGGTCAAGGGTGGAGTCACATACGCGGATTCCAGTTGATCATCGAATCCGATCAGCGAGACGTCGCCGGGAACTTGCAAGCCATGCTGATCGAGCGCCAGACGCGCACCAAACGCAGTCAGATCGTTCGCCGCAAAGATGGCGGTGAAGGCTTGCTCACGTGAAAGTAACTCATTGACTGCCCGAATCCCTGATTCCGCCGAAAAATCACCCTCGACAATCAGCTTCGGATCGGGTGTCAAACCTGCTTCATTGAATGCTTGTTGGTACCCAGCAAATCGGTCAACGGCGTCGGGATGGTGCTCCAAGCCCCGGATGATCGCGATTTGCCGATGCCCTTGCTGCAATAGGTATTTGGTTGCCAAGTGACCGCCGGACACGTTGTCCATGAAGATGCAATGATGACGATCATTTGGCAAATTCCTCGCCACAAGCACCGTCGGCAAACCGGAGCATTGGCGACTGATTTCATCACTGGAAACGCCGCCGCCAATTAACACCACGCCATCGACCCGCCGCCCGACCAGCGCGGCAATTGCATCGACCTGCTTCGATTCCTGCCACTGACCATCGGCAAAAAGGGGGGAATACCCCGAATCGGCCAAACCGGCGATGACCCCCTGGGAGATCGCGTCGTAAAACGGACTGCCAATCAACTGAGTCAACACACCGATGGTCATCGAGCGACCATTTGCCAAGCTGCGGGCGACGACATTAGGGCTAAATCCCAGTCTTTCAGTCGCTTCAACCACCGCTTTTCGCTTCTCTGGGGCGACGGCGGCAGTGCGATTGAGGACGCGAGAAACGGTGCTTTTTGAGACACCCGCGACTCTCGCGATATCTTGAATGGTCACATTTTTCATCTCTGTACACTACCACACTTGAAACCGGTTTCAAACTAGGGAAAATGGCCAAAAGACGATTGTTTTCCGCTCCTGGGACCGCTATGTTGAAACCGGTTTCAGAGACTGGCTTGGCTGTTTTCTCAGCACCGCTTTGCAAACCGACGCCCAAAAACCAGCGCCGCGATTGGCACGCAATGACAAACGCGAACGGTTGGGGGCACGAAAAAAACGGCAACGCTTCCCCACCCGAGAACAAGCTGATGTGTGAAACCGAGGTCACGAAGGTCCCCATGGGCCAAAAAATCGCCTTTGGATATGGCATGCTTGCCAATCAAATGTTCCCCGCGGCATTGGGGGTCTTTCTGGTTGTTCTCGTTCAAGATCTAGGTTTTCCGCCGCTGGCCTGGGGCTTCATCTTTTTCGCGCCGAGATTGTTCGACGCCATCACCGATCCGATCATGGGTTTCATCTCGGACAACACACGGTCGCGGTGGGGCCGCCGCAGACAATACGTTTTCGTTGGCGGGCTGATCTTGGGTGTCAGCTACATCGCGATGTGGCAACTCTATCGCGAGAATGGCCTGTACTTTAATTTCATTTACTTCATGGCTTGCTCGCTCATTTTCTACTTGGGACTGACCATTTTCAGTGTCCCCTATGTCGCCATGGGCTACGAAATGAGCGACGACTTTCATGAGCGGACCAATATCATGGCCGTGGCCCAATTCATTGGCCAATGGGCGTGGGTCATTGCTCCTTGGTTCTGGGTCATTCTGTACGATCCAGATTGGTTCCCCAACGCTGACGCGGGAGTCCGGCAGTTATCGATTTGGGTCGGGATCTCTTGCGGACTGGTCGCTTTGATCCCTGCGATTTTCATTCGAGACAAATCAACGCTGGACCGAGATGACCTGAAACCGATTCACATCAAATCGATCAAGAGCAGTTTGGGCGACATCGCGAGTTCAACGCTCGAAGCATTCACGATTGCTCCATTTCGAAAGCTTGCGTTGGCAACGTTCTTGGTCTTCAACTCATTCAATATCATTGCCGCATTCACCTTCTTCATTATTGTTCATCACCTGTTCAATGGTGATGCAGAAGCCGCGGGAGTCTGGCCAGCGATGCACGGGTGCATAGGAGCATTGGCTACCACATTCCTCGTCATTCCTCTGGTCGCAGCGGTTTCAAAAAAGCTTGGCAAGAAGCAAACCTTTATTCTCTCACAAGCGATCTCGATCATCGGCTACATCCTATTTTGGTTTCTGTTCGTTCCGGGCAAGCCGTACCTGTTTCTGTGGGCCCTGCCGTTTCATTCATTCGGCATTGGTGGCCTGTTTACGTTGATGATGTCGATGACTGCGGACGTCTGTGATTTAGATGAATTCAACACTGGAAAGCGGCGAGAAGGCACCCTCGGTGCGGTGTATTGGTGGATGGTCAAATTTGGACAGGCATTCGCAGGATTGCTCGGCGGACTGATCATGTGGTTCGTCGGGTTTGATCCCGGCAATGTAACTGAGTCATCTTTGACTGGTCTGCGAATTTTCTACTCGTTCCTGCCGATCGCCGGAGTGGTGGGCGCGATTTTGATCATGTCCCGCTACGAGATCACTGAATCGAGTGCCCACGAGATCCGTGTCGAACTGGAAAAACGGCGTGCACAGGCAGCCGCTGCCTCTGAATGAGTGGGATACCCCACCGTGACGCCGCGCATCTTGCTTCAATCAATGCATCGATTGAACCAACCTCACGTTCCGATTTGAAACAGTCACCATTCTGTAAACGCTAACCACAAGTGATTCTCGACCGATGACGATGACCGTAAACGATGTGGCTCCAGAAACCGGAATGACAGGAGTGACAGGCGAATATGCATCACTTAATGGTGAGCGCTACTACCGAATCGCCAACAGCCAACAGATGCCGGAGTTCTTCATGTCACTGGTGGGTGCCAGCGACCATTGGATGTTCATCTCCAGTTCTGGTGCGTTGACGGCCGGTCGCTGCGACCCCGATACCGCGCTATTCCCCTACGCTTCCGATGATCAAATCTCCGCGTGCCGCGCGACCACCGGTTCGACAACGCTGATTCGCGCAAGTCGGCTCGGAACCAACGAGGGCGAATCCATATGGGAACCCTTCTCGACGCACGATCGATCCGACGAAATCCACCGCAATCTTTACAAGACGCCACTCGGCAACAAGATCGTCTTCGAGGAAATCAACGAGACGAAACAACTCGCGTTTCGATACCGCTGGGTGTTCAGCGAGCAGTATGGTTTTGTTCGCACCTGTCGACTGCAAAACAGAGGTGATTCAGCCTGCTCGATTGATTTGCTGGATGGCTTGCAAAACTTGCTGCCCTACGGTGTGAGCAGCGAATTCATGATGCGATATAGCAATCTTGGGAATGCTTACAAAAAGAGTGAATTGCTGCCAGAATCACAACTCGCGTTGTTTTATCTAAGTTCAATCCCCACCGATCGGGCAGAACCGAGCGAAGGTCTAAAAGCAACGACCGTTTGGCAGACGGGACTCACTCCACAAGCCGTTCTGCTGTCGACCGAACAAGTCAACAAATTCCGCCACGCAAAGGCACTGCAAACGGAGACTGATGTGCGGGGAAAATCGGGAGCGTTCTTGCTGAATCAGTCCCTCGAACTGGCTCCCGGAGAATCAATCAATTGGCAGGTCGTCGCGGAGTTAGAACAAGATCACACTAACGTGATCAATCTCGATCAGTGGCTACAGCATTCGAGCGACTTGACGAGCGATGTTGAATCCAACATCGAATTGGGGGAACAGGAATTCCTGCGAATTGTTTCGTCTTCTGATGCAAGGCAGTGCGGCGCAAACGAGCGGCGGAGTGACCGACATTGCTCCAACACGATCTTCAATGTGATGCGGGGCGGCATTCCGTTGGAGGGTTACCGCGTTGATGCGGATGATTTCCGTGGGCATATCCGTGGATTTAACAAAGCGACCTTTAAAAAACATCAAGCCTTGCTTGAGGGGCTTCCAGCGGTGGTTCTGATCACTGATTTGTTGTCATCAGTCGCTGAAGCGTCCGACCCCGACCTGACCCGTTTGTCACTGGAATACCTGCCCCTGGCGTTCAGTCGCCGGCACGGTGATCCGACGCGGCCTTGGAACCGATTCGCGATTCGGCTTCGCTCAGCCAACGGTGAAACGAACCTGGATTACCAGGGAAACTGGCGTGACATTTTTCAAAACTGGGAGGCGTTGGCGGTTTCGTTTCCGAAGTTCAACACTGCGATGATCTGCCGTTTCGTGAACGCGACGACTGCTGACGGGTACAACCCGTATCGCTTGACGAAGGATGGCTTTGAGTGGGAAGAACCAACGCCAGACGACCCTTGGGCCAACATTGGCTACTGGGGAGATCACCAGATTATCTATCTGCTCCGGTTGTTGGAGAGTAATCGCCGAACGGAACCGGATGCCCTGCAGCAACTGCTGAACTCGCGAGTGTTCGTGCACGCCAACGTTCCGTATCGCATCAAAAATTTTGACCAGATCAAACAAGATCCCCAATCGACAATTGTCTTTGATGGGAACTTGTCCGCTGAAATTTCGGCCCGAGTCAAAGAACTGGGTGTGGATGGAAAGCTGCAGAGAAACCAAGCGGGCGAGATCCAGCGGGTGACGCTACTCGAAAAGCTATTGACGCTCTCGCTCGCAAAACTATCCAATTTCATCCCAGATGGTGGCATTTGGCTAAACACACAACGCCCAGAATGGAATGATGCCAATAATGCGTTAGTCGGCAACGGACTTTCCATGGTGACCACCTGCTATCTGTATCGCTGGTTCCGATACTTGGAAAGTTGGCTTGCCGAAACAACGGACGAGACGTTTGACGTTTCTGCTGAGGTTGGAACGTTCTTCAACCAGATCAATAACACGTTAACCAAACTGACGGATCACCTGCCTGCACCAATCTCTGCGGAACAGGACTCTTGGACAGTTCAACCAACGATGGCCTCGCGTGCGCAACGGCGTGAAATCACCGAAGCCCTCGGTCGTGCCGGCAGCGACTATCGAAACCGCCAGTATGAAACGGGCCCCAGTGGAAACCTGACCCAACTTTCGCGTCAGCAATGTCTCGACCTCTTCAACATCGCCAAACGACACCTCGAAACAACGATTCTCAACAACCATCGCAGTGACGGTTTGTTCCATGCTTACAATTTGCTGGAATGGCGTGAGGATGGGATTGAGATCGAACATCTTTACGAGATGCTGGAAGGACAAGTTGCCGTCCTGAGCTCAGGACTGCTGTCACCAGGCGGGGCGGTCTCACTGCTCGATGCTTTGCGAAGTAGTGACCTTTACCGGGAAAACCAGAACAGTTACTTGCTCTACCCTGACCGGAAATTGCCACGTTTTCTTGAGAAAAACGCAATCGACGCGACGACGCTCCAGTCGAGTCCGTTGTTGCAGCGACTGCTAAAGAATGGCAATGAAGAGATTGTCCGACGCGACCTGCAGGGTACCGTTCATTTCAACGGCAGCTTTCGCAATGCAGCTGACCTGAACTCGGCACTCGAAGCATTACCACGCGAGTATCAAGCTGATTACCAAGCCGAGAAATCAACCCTGACCGATGTTTTCACCTCCTTGTTTGGCCACCGTCAATTCACAGGACGCTCGGGCACGTTTTTCGCCTATGAAGGACTTGGATCGATCTACTGGCACATGGTTTCCAAGCTAGGGCTTGCTGTCGCTGAAAATTATTTTCGTGCCATCGATGATGGTGTGGATGAAGCAACGATCGAAGCACTAGGCAAACATTTCGAATCGATTCGGAGTGGGATCGGTGCCGAAAAGACACCATCACAGTACGGAGCCTTTCCATCCGATCCCTATTCCCACACCCCTGAAAATGCTGGCGTAAAACAGCCCGGCATGACCGGTCAAGTGAAAGAAGATGTGCTCGCGAGATTTGCCGAAGTCGGTGCACATTTTGAGAATGGCTGCGTCCGATTCCGACTGAATTTGTTTGACCGCGAAGAACTGCTCGATCAAGAGACCGAGTTCAGTCTCTACGATGTAGCTGGCGAGTTACAAACGGTTCAAATCCCAGCCAACGGTTTCGGATTCACTCTTTGCCAAGTGCCAGTCATTTATCAACTTGGCGATCGAGAGACGGTGAAGATTCAATTCGCTGATGGAAATACCCAAACGTTCGATGGGCTGCAACTGGATCTGGAAACCAGCCGTCAATTGTTTTCACGCAGCGGTAAAATCAAAGCCATCGTCTGCGAATCTGAAACGTTTTCCCCTGCCCAGCAAGAATAAGTTTTTCTTTTTCCAATACGCTCTGTTTGCCGCTCTGTTTGTCATCCAACGACCTCAGCTTCCGCCCACGCCGAGTCTTCGCAATGCTTAAATCCTGCTTTTACCTGCCACTGCTCATCTGCATCAACCTGCTTGCCAGTGCTCAATCAGCCAGTGCTCAATCAAAAGTCTCGATTGAGCAACGTGATGGTGGCGTGCAATTGATTCGCAACGGAAAGCCGTACGCCATTCGTGGAGTCGGTGGCGACACTGAACTGGCGAAGCTTGCCGAAGCGGGAGGCAACTCGATTCGAACCTGGGGTGTTGATGACTTAGGTCGTATTTTGGATGAAGCACACCAGCATGGCCTCACGGTCTGCGCCGGTATGTGGCTGGGGCACCAACGTCACGGCTTCAATTACCAGGACCAAACGGCTGTGCTCAGTCAACTAGAAGAATCACTCGCGGCAGTTCGCAAATACAAAAATCATCCGGCGTTGTTGCTGTGGGGAGTTGGCAATGAGGCGGAGGGTGCAGGAACAGATCCATCCGTCTGGTACGCAATCAACCACGTTGCGAGAGAAATCAAACGCATCGACCCCAATCATCCAACCGTGACAGTGATCGCTGAGGTAGGCGAAAACGCTGAAAAAGTTCGCAGCATCGAAAGCTTCTGTCCAGACATCGACATCATTGGGGTGAACTCGTACGGGGGAATTGAATCGCTCGCGCAGCGTTACCGAACAGCAAACAGCACAAAACCCTACATCGTTACCGAGCATGGAACCCATGGACCTTGGGAAGTTGGCAAAACCGGTTGGGGATCGCCCTTGGAATTTAGCAGCACCGCCAAGGGAGATTTCTACGCGAAGGGATACCAAGCCAACGTCATCGACAACTCTGCCGCCTGCCTCGGCTCTTACGCGTTTCTCTGGGGACAGAAACAGGAAACGACCGCGACGTGGTTTGGCATGTTACTGCCCGATGGAACTCGACTAGCTGCTGTCGATGCGATGTCAGAGGCTTGGACCGGTTCCCCACCAGCCAACCATTGTCCACAAATCACATCGCTCGAGTTAGACGGCAACCCTCGCCTGAAGCCAGGCGAAACAATCAACGCCATCGTAACGGCCTCGGACCCCGAACGCGACGATTTGACGATCAAATGGGTGTTGCGTTCTGACTCTGGCACCGTCGGAGTTGGTGGAGATCGCCAAGACCAAGAATCAGCGATTGCGAATTCGGTCACCGCAACAGGAAATCGTGTCACCGTCACCCTGCCCAAACAAGATGGGTCGTATCGCCTGTTCGCCTACGTTTATGACGGGCAAGGCGGGGCGGCTGTCGCCAATGTACCGCTGCATGCTGGCAGCCCGATGAAACTGACGACAAAGTTGCCAGTCGCTACCCTCCCGTATGTCGTCTACGGCGATGACGCAAAACCAAGTGTTTACACACCCTCGGGCTACATGGGAAATACGGCCGCGGTTAGCATGAAATTAGACAGCACCGACAAGCCGCACACCGGCGATCACTGCATGAAAGCCGAATACGGCAGCGGCGACGATTGGGGTGGAGTGCTCTGGCAATCTCCACCCGAGGATTGGGATGGCAAACAACCGGGAGGAGCAAATTTGACCGGTGCGACCCAACTGCAATTCTGGGCGCGGGGCGCGGAGGGCGGAGAGAAAGTGAACTTCGTGTTCGGTGTGATGGATGGCAATCAGCCCTATCGAGACTCCGCCAAGGGAGAACTCCAAGACGTCACGCTGACCAAGGAATGGAACAAACTGACGATTCCCTTGCGGGGACTGGACCTCCGGCAAATCAAAACCGGATTCGGCTGGTCTCTCGCCGGGCAAGGCAAGCCGGTCACTTTCTACATTGACGATATCGAATACGTCAAAGATTGATCGAAGCGATCAACAGCGGGCACGCAGCCAACAGCGGGCACGCAGGCAACAGCGGGCACGCAGGCAACAGCGGGCGGCCAGGCAACTGTTCGCACCTTCGAGATCGCGACCGACAAACGCGTCGGCTGAAAAATCCGCGACCGATTCGTGGATTAGCTCACCTCGTTGTGACGCGTTCGATCAACGCGATCCACTCGGGGCGGCGCGTTAACGCTCTGCCCGATTACAAATGCGAGCCGCCCTAGCATCGAGAAGTAGGCAAATGCAACACCGATCGATGCTGTGACTCCAATCATCGTTGCTGCCATGATCCCCATCCCACTCGTGACGGTAAATAGCAAAAACAAACCGCCGAACAGTAGACCCGAAGAGAAATAAAACCCTCCCCAGACTTCGGAACTCTTCGTCGTACTGCGAGCCAGCTCTGCCGAAAACGGCATCATGAAGCTGTTCATATCTAGCATCGACAAGAACACGAATGGGAACATTGCATACACGGCAAACATAGTGAAGAAGATGCAAACAAACGTGGGCAAGCCGACCAACATGCAAACGGTCCAGATTGGGATCACGCACAAAGACGCAGCAGCCACCACGATCGTCAATTGCCCCAGCCACGCAAACGGATCCAAAGTCGGCCATTCACTCACCGATTCCTCTTCGTTGGCCACCGCATCCATGATTGCAAACCCACAACTTACGACCAGCACGCCGGCAAAGAACCCAGCCGGAAACAACCCAAGAATCAATATTTGTTGTTCGGAATACAGAACCAACGCTGCTGGAATCGCGGCAAGAGCCGACAAGCCAAGCCAGTGAACCACCACCCCCAGATCCCGAAAGATGCCAAACACATTGAGCACCCAATCTTTCACATTTGGGACATCTTCATAATTCGGCTCGGCATTCGCGTCCTCCTCCCGAGACGCATCTTCCAACAACTTATCTGCTGATTTCTTGAAGGGATCAGGTCCACGCTTGGTCGCCGCTGATTCCTCCAAGTCGAACGTCTCGGCATTCGCAATGTTGACCTTGTTTCCCTGGGTAACCTTGGGAGGGGGAGGAACGGTAACAGGCGAATAACAATCGGAGCATTTGAGAACCGAACCCTCCTGCTGCGCCTTTGCGTAGAGGACGGTCCCGCAAACTTTGCACTTCACCCGATATTCCGACGCATACTCTGTCGGCGTTGCCGGCTTTGGAGCTGGCGGGTTCGGTTGCGAAGCTCCCAGCGGCGCAGCCACGAGGCCGCCCGCCAGTGGTAATGGGGAGATTGGCGGCAGCTCGGTTTCGGCTGCAAAATCATCGGTGAACCCAGCCAGCAACGATTCTTCCTCCTCGCTCAGTGGAGGTGATCCCCCGGTTTTTGGGCGGCTCGATCGCGGAGGAGTTAGCGGAGGAATCGCAAACTCACCAAGGATATCATCTTCATCCAAGAGCTCGTTCCCGGTGGGCGAGGCGGGCTCAGCCGGCGGTGTCTTTGACGTTGACTTGAGTGGTTTTTCGTCCAGCGACAACCAATCGTCTTCGTCGTCCGCCTTCTCCACCACAGCGATCCCTGGTGCCAAAAAAGACGCGGCACAATGCGGGCACTTCACTCGTTTTCCAGCTGCCTGGTCAGCGATTGAAACAGCACCGTTGCAGCGAGGACACTGAACCAAGATGGACATGGCAAACAAACATTGAAGCGGGATGAGTTACTGATAACGGTAGTCTACCGTTTCCAGGCTACTGGAAACAGCGTTGCGGGCGCGCCTTTCATCGCGAGTCCCGCGTGAGGCTTCCTCGATCACCGCGCCGAGCAGGCGTTTTGGGAGACCGGCTTACGGCAAGCCTTGCGGAGACTGCCGCCGCCAATTCACTGTCTGCAGCGATTGATGCCCCACCGCGGCACCCCGCTGTCCCGTCACGGCCTCCCGCTTTTTTCGCCCGGTCAGTGAAAAGCTGTTTGCAGAAATTTTTCTAATTCCCACATGGTCCACTGAAAAGAGCGGTTCTCGTCTCGCCCGTAATTAAAAAAGGCATGGGTCGCATCGGGGTACTCCACAAACTCACACTGATTGCCTGCCTTCCGCATCCGTTCCTGAAAAGCCCGAATCAAGTCGGGGGGAATCAGTACGTCTTTGCTTCCACTCAGCACAAGCACCGGTGGCAATCCTGATCGGACATGGTGAGCCGGCGAGAAGCTAATTGGTTCGATTCCACTTCTTTCACAGCGTTTGCGTCCGGCACTCCAACCATCGACCAAGTCAATGACCGGATTAAACAAGACAAAGCCTCGGGGTGGATGCTCGATCACAGGATCTCCGGGGAGTTCGATCGTTGAGAGCGCCAACGACAAGTGGCCACCGGCCGATCCACCTGAAACAACAATTCGCTCCACATCGATCTGCAATCGCTCGCCATTTGCGATCAGCCAACGATAAGCCCTCCGAGCATCCCGTAACGTATCGGCAGGTGTTCGTTTGTCTCCGGGTGGCCGAAAGTGAATCGTCACCGCGTTGTAGCCGAGTCGCTGCACTGCGACACACTGCGCCGCCAATGATTCTGGACGACCTCCCCAACCGCCACCGTGAATAAAGAATACGCACGGTCGCTGCTCTCCAACCTCGAGATCAAGCGGCTTAAATAACCACAATCGATGCTGATCAACCTCGACATCGCCGTACACATATTCCTCTGCTCCCTCCAGCATCGCTCGCGTGACTCGCACAGTCTCTTCGCGACTCTCGGGCACCTTCAGTAAATCTGGCTCCGGTTTCCCATATGCGTTCACCAAAGGCGGTTCATCGACCCCCTGCATCGCTTCATCAATGACCGCTTGCAATTGCAACTTGGCTTGACGATCAACCGCGGACATTGCCAACGGACTAATCTCGATCTCCTCCAAAGGACGATCGGTTAAGCGATAGAAACGACCAGTCCGAAACAACTTGTAATCGTGATTCAAAGCAAAGACATGGCGACCAAAACGCTCCTTATCCCAACCTGGACGTGGGTCATACCAAAAGAAAGCTGCCTCTCGTTCTGGCCCCTCTTTGCCGAACAGCCAAGGGGCAAAACTGATTCCGTCGTCCCCAGCTGCAGCTGGTAATTCGGCGCCCGCCAATTCCAACAAGGTCGGCACAAAATCAGACGCATCGACGATCCGATTACAGGTTCCCGGGGGAACATGATCGGGCCAGTAAGCGATCAGTGGAACATGAATCCCCGTTTGCCGAGGAGTTGCCTTCCCACCGACAACGCGACGGCCATCTTGCATCTCCGAAACGACTTTCGCGTGCGTCCCGTTATCGCTGTAGAACAACACGATCGTATTCTCAAGCAAGTCCCGACTGCGCAAACCAGACACCAATCGGCCGACGATCTCGTCTAGATACTGAACCATATCCGGAAACAGCTCGTTGTCTTCTCGCTGTTCTGCAGCAGGATCCCAGTCATCGGAAATCGGCGTCGGAACAAAAGGCCAATGCGGCAAAGCCATCGGATAATAGGCGAACGTCGGTGTGCCGCGATGATCGTCAAAGAAACCAAGTATTTTTTCGACCCAAACATCTTCACCATAACGACCATGATAGGTTTTTAAGGTGCCGTCGTCCCCACCGTTTCCCTCCAACATCGTCGGATTCGCATAGCGAGAACCCTTGTCTTCGGTTTCTAATGCATGGAATAGCGAGTAACGATCAAAGCCAGCATCTTTCGGATGCATCCCCGTTCCACGCCGGTTGGTAGCGCCAGGCAGATCGGGCGGATCATAGGAGGTCAGTTGCCACTTACCAAAAATTCCGGTCGCGTACCCGGCGGACTTCATCCGATGTCCGAAAGTGGTTTCACCTGGATCCAGAATCCCAAAGTACTTCCAGTTTCGGTGGTTGTATTTGCCCGTCATGATCTGAACGCGGGTTGGCGTGCAAAGCGGCTGTGAAAAGGCGTGGGTGAATCGCAGGCCTTCGGCTGCTAGCGAGTCCAGGTGGGGCGTTTGATACGATGCTCCACCGTAACAGCCCAAGCCTTCAATGCCGACATCATCTGCCATGATCAGCAGGATGTTCGGCTGCTCCGCTCCGCGGGCACCCACGATGCCAAGCGTCACGAACAAAACGAGGGTGCCGATCAGTCGCGCTATCATGGTTCGTTCCGGGCTGGGGAAATCGAAACTTCGGGGTCAAATCCGCGGCAATTCAATCGCGGGACGCATCTTAGCTGGCAGGGACGAAGCCTGCAGATACGATTCGACCGGCGGTATTACGATTTTGGCCGATCCGATAGACTTGTGCCCCACGAACGACCTCGAACCGGGATCGTTACGCTTTCGACTTTTACCTCACGCCGCCTGATTTCCATGCTTGTTTCGCTGAAATGGCTTGTCCGATACATCGAACTCCCGATGAGTCACGAGGAATTGGCTCACCGCCTTAGTTTGTCCGGCCTCAACCACGAGGGGACGGATGAAATCAATGGCGACATCGTGCTGGACTTAGAAGTCACCAGTAATCGTGGTGACTGCCTCGGTCACATCGGGGTGGCGCGCGAAATCGGGGTGCTCTACGACCAGCCACTACAGTTGCCCTCGCCGACGCTGCAAACGTCAAACACTTCGGTCGAGAGCCTGCTGACCGTCGAAAACCAATTCGTCGATGCCTGTCCCCGATATACCGCTCGTGTAATCCAAGGCGTCAAGGTCGGTAAAAGCCCCGATTGGATGATCGAGGCATTGCAATCGGTGTTTTGGAAACGGAAAGCCGACGGCACTTTGGAAACTTACCAAAGCATCAACAACGTTGTCGACGCAACAAATTTCGTGCTGATGGAGTGTGGCCAGCCTCTTCACGCATTTGATTATTCCAAAGTCGCGAACTCGCACATCATCGTACGACCAGGCCACAAAGATGAAACGATCGAAGCAATCGATCACCGCAGTTATGCACTTGATCCGAGTATGTGCATGATCGCCGATGCAAACCAAGCGTGTGCCGTAGCTGGCGTGATGGGTGGTGCCGAATCGGAAGTCACCGAAACAACGACGGACCTTGTGATTGAGTCAGCGGTATTCACACCACTGTCGGTGCGGCGAACTGCACGAACACTAAAATTGCACAGCCCATCGTCTTACCGATTCGAGCGCAAGGTCGATCCCGTGGGAGTCGATTGGGCTAGTCGGCGCGTCTGTGAAATCATCGTTGATGTGGCGGGTGGCGAAGTCGCCGACGGCGTGATCGATACAGCAGCCAACATTGCTCCGCGTGAACCGATTCTGTTGCGAAAGCATCAACTCGAACGAATCCTAGGGATCCAGATCGATGAAGCCGAAGTCACCCGCATCCTGACCGCACTCGGATGCGAAGCCAACGGGACCAGTAACGACGTTCAATACATCCCTCCAACGTGGCGTCATGACCTGACCCGCGAGGTCGATCTGATTGAGGAAGTTGCGAGGATTCACGGATACGACAAGATTCCCGAAGATTCGCCCATCCCCGTCGCACCCAGCTCCAAACGTGACTTTGATACGGCGATCGACCGCGTCCGGTTAATCATGACAGCCGCCGGCTTGAGCGAGGCGATGACGCCGAGTGTCGTCACCAAAAAACTCGATCAGTCACTTTCGCCTTGGACTGACCGATCTGCGTTGGAGACAAAAACGCCGATGCTCAAGGGGGCCAAGCGTTTACGAAGAACGCTGTTACCTAGCCTGCTGGAAGGACGCGGCAATAACTGGGCTTCCTCAAGTATCGCGGCTGATCTGTTCGAAATCGCCCATATCTATTTGCCCAGCTCAGCGAACGATACCCTGCCAGCTGAACAGTATTCGCTCGGGATCATTTCTGGACGTGATTTCTTTGAATTGAAGGGAGTCCTGGAAACGCTCGTCCAGCGAATGGGGGTCGAGGCAGCGATGTCGGTCACGCCGATTCAGCGGGAAGGAATGACCAAGGGGAGCGCAGTCGAGCTAAAACTTGGTGACAAACTGTTTGGATATCTTGGGATCGTCGATCCCAAAACACTCAAGGGCTGGAAACTGCCTCCGCCTGTCGTGGTCGCCGAAATCTCACTCGACCAACTGCTCGAATCTTCCGACCTGGTTCCCACGCAACGACCGATCAGTTCCTTTCCATCAATCCAACGAGACCTCAACTTCGTCGTGGAGGAAAGCGTGCGGTGGAGCGATATGGAAAATGTGGTCCGAGCAGCCGTCGGCTCCGAACTGACGCAAGTCACTTATCGTGAAACCTACCGCGATGAAAAGAAAGACGGGAAGGATCGCAAGCGTGTGCTAATGACCGTCGAACTGCAGCGCCATGACGCAACGCTCAGCGGCCAAGAAGCCGATGAGCTGATCACGAAAGTTGTCGGGGCCTGCGAGAAACAACTCGCTGCACAACTGCTGTCTTAGACGAAAACGTGTCGCGTCGACTTAGTCTTCGATCGGTGTCTCTTTATCGCCGTTCCGCAAAAAGGGTTTGCGGACCTGCTCGCCCTTCGCTGATTGGAAGGGACGAACCCAGATATTGCGGAAACCGACCGGGTTGCCATGGTCTTGTAACGAGATAGGTCCGGTCGGCGGATGAGCCTGATATTGGGGCGGACGGTGATACGGCGTATCACCTTTCAACTCGAAGTGATTCAGAATCAAAACCCCATTGTGAATCGCGGTGATATAAGCCGGTGAGACCAGCTTGCCATCATCATCAAAACGGGGCGCCGTCCAAAAAATGTCATAAGTGTTCCACTGACTCGGAGGCCGCATCGCGTTGACCGCTGGCGGAGTCTGCTTGTAGATCGCACCAGCTTGACCGTCGTGATAGGTTTCGTTGTCGTAGGAATCAAGTACCTGAATCTCATAGCGGTCCATGAGAAATACACCGCTGTTTCCACGTCCTTGACCACTTCCCTTGACTGGTTCAGGAGCTTTCCATTCAAGGTGCAATTGACAATCGCCAAAGGACTCTTTGCTCACCAACTTGCCTTGCCCAGAATAGGCAACCCCGTCCCTGACCGCCCATTTGTCACCATTCTTCCATTTTGAAAGATCGGCTCCGCCGAACAGAACGATCGCATCGGACGGGGGTTCAGCATCAGCATCACCCGGGGTGACAACCGCTGGCGGATCCCACTTGATCCCATTCAGGTACTCTTCACCATAAGCAAAGTCGCTCATCCATGCGGCGGCTAGACCAACCACAGAAGCGACTGCGAGCATGAATAACTTCGTCATTGAATTGTGAAACATTTTTTCCTTGCTGCTGCGTAAATCCACGAAGACCGAAATCACGTTGTCGGTTCCAATATCAACATAATACCGGAGCCAGAACTTGGATTGCTTTGAAGTCCCAAAGTTTGATAATCCACATCCCCATGGGCTCTTTCAACAACCGAATCGCGATGCTTGCCACCTTTTTGATGGCATTGACCACCACCGTTTGCTCTCAAACAGCAAATGTCGGGGAAATGCTGCGCGAAGCATCTTCACCTGAACCAAATGCGCCTCCACCAAAAGCGACGCCGGTCGATTCATCGCCGGTGCCATTCGGCTGCGTATTGCTGAAAAACGACCATGTTCTGTTTGGAAAGGCCCGCCAATTGGGCGAGTACGTGATCGTTCAATCTCGTCAGGGAGGTGAAATCCGCCTCCCGCGGGAACAAGTCGCGTGTTGGGCCCCGTCAATTCGTAATCTTTATCAGTTCCGGGTCGACCACCACCGACCGGGGGACCTAAAGACCCACCTTGCCGATGCAAACTGGTGCCTGCGTTATGACCTATTCGATTTAGCGGCTGCCGAATTACGCGCGGCCTACGCCATCGACGCGACGAACCCCGAGGCAAAACGGATCGAGCAGCAACTTGACCGACGAGTCTCCGAAGATCGTGTTAGTCAAATAAAGAACCACGCTACCGCAGTGACATCTGAGACCGCAGTGACACCTGAGGTTGCCCCGGTGCAGTTTGAATCGCCGGTCATCGAAAGTACTTCCAGCCCAATTGAAGGACGAACCCTGCAATTGTTCGCTGCCCAGATCCAGCCGATGCTTGTCAATCGCTGCAGCAATTGTCATTCACATCGACTAGCCGATCAGACCAACGTCCAGTGGAAAATATTTGCTCCTCCCTCAGGAACACGTGCCTCCGCGGAATTCACCCGATCCAACCTGGAAGCCACCCTGCCGTACATCAACAAAGGCAATCCGGCCAATAGCCCCTTGCTGACCTACGCAACCACGAAACATGGTGGCGGAGAAGCGCCATTGGGTCTCCGCAATGCGAAAGCTGTCAACGGCTTACAACGCTGGATCGGCATGACAGCCAGTATCCTCAACGCCAAAGAGGCAGCCCCAGCTGACATCACTCAAGCCACAACCGACAAGCCAGCTTCAACCCTAATCACGGCTCCCGAATCTAGCCTCTCCGAATTGACCTCGGCTTCAGCAAAACGGGAGACCGAGGTGGTGGGTGCAACGAACCAAGTTGAAATTCTGGATGCCTCGTCGTCGGGCCCTGCTCGCTTACCGATCGTCGAGAATCCCTTCGATCCCGATCTATTCAATCGTCGGTTTCATATGAAAACGGACGGCCGACCTTAGCGTCGCTTCTCAAGGTGCCTTCCGCGACAGCATTCAGGGGATGCATTCGAGCGAATCTCCGAGGCGCGGCAACTTCGGCAATGCTTGCTTCACATACGAGCGGTCAGGTCAACTCGCTGGTCGCATGCTGCCCGACACTGTGTTGACCAACCTGCACCCGCACAGTGTTGACCAACATGCACCCGCAATGTGTTGACCAACATGCACCCGCACAGTGTTGACCAACCTGCACCCGCAATGTGAATATTTTCCCTGCTGAACGATCGCAAAACGTTGCTTTCTCCGCTGGTGGGCAGCATACAATAGAGCTCCCCATCCCCCGCCTTAGCGAGTCGCCCGTGCGTTCATTCTGCCTATCAATTTTTTTGCTGATTTCGGTTACCCAAGTTGGAATTGCGCAGCAGCAACGGCAGCGACGCCCACCACAAGTCCCGGCCGGGGTCACTGTCGACCTTGATATGGAATATGCCAAGGTGGGCGATCGTTCTTTGAAACTGGACCTGTATCGACCGAAATCAGATACCCCAACCCCGCTGGTGATCTGGGTTCATGGTGGCGGTTGGCAGGGTGGTTCCAAACGGGGCGCTGGCCCCGCGCGTGTACTCTTGCAGCATGGGTACGCGATTGCCTCCGTTGAGTATCGATTAAGTGGCGAGGCTATCTTTCCCGCGGCAATCGAAGACTGCAAAGCAGCGGTTAGCTTTTTACGAAATCAATCCGAGCGGTTTCACTTGGATCCTGATCGGTTCGGAGCATGGGGATCCTCTGCCGGCGGACATTTGGTCGCCATGCTGGGAACGACGGGTGACGCCGATGTTTTCGAAACACATCCCATCACCCAACAAACACCCTCTCACGTGCACGCCGTTTGCAATTGGTTTGGTCCGTCCGATTTCTTACGAATGAATGATTTCCCGTCGAACATCAATCACGATGCCCCCGATTCTCCCGAATCCAAATTCATTGGAGGCCCAATCCAGCAGAATCCTGATAAATGCCGTGAGGCAAATCCAATCACTTACGTCAGTCCGCAGGATCCACCCTTTTTGCACCTGCACGGCGACAATGATCGTTTGGTTGCCTACAACCAAAGTGAACTACTGCATGCAGCGCTGCAAAAAGCAGCCGTACCAACAACACTGCACAAAGTGATCGATGGTGGTCACGGTTTCCGAGGCGCAAAAGAGGGTCGCGAGCAAATTACCCAACGATCAATCGACTTCTTCAACAACCAACTGAAAAGCAACCAACTGAAAAGCAACCAACCCATTAAAAACAATGGCAGCTGAAACGTGACGAACCGCAAGACGCCACGCGGCATTCTTGAAACCGTTGTCTATTCCAAAGACCTACCCGCCGCCAGAGAATTCTACGAACAGATCATTGGGCTGACGGTGGTGGCCTATGAACCGGAACGCCATTTGATGCTTCGTGTGGGACAGTCGATGCTGCTGATTTTCCATCCTGACGATTCTCGGACCAAAGAAATCTCCGTCAGTGGGGCCATGATTCCACAACATGGGTGCGACGGCCGCTCGCACTTCGCCTTTGAAGTCGCCGAAGATCAACTCACCGAAATCAAACAGAATCTCGCGCAACACGGGATCCCCATTGAATCGGAAATCCACTGGTCCGGAGGCGGCCATTCGCTGTACTGCCGCGATCCGGCTGACAACAGCGTCGAGTTTGCCACTGCCAAACTCTGGTTCGACGACGAGCCGTAATTGATCGGGTCGAAAAAGCTTCGCCTGCGGAATGAGACCAAAGCAGATATCGCAGCCCGTCGACCTCGATGAATCGTCGCTCGGATCTTTTATCGCACTGAAAGTTCTTCTTCGCGCTGCAATTCAAGCTTCAGTCAGTTAGAGATCCGTCGATCAAATTCTCAATCCGCTCCAATACTGACAGAACAACACTGGCCGAATAAAAAAAAGCGAAGTCGCCACGGGGCAACTTCGCTTTGAGTTTGACGTTTCGTTTCAACCGAAGCCGGCTAGGCCTGGAACGAACTACCGCATCCGCAGCTCTTGGTTGCGTTGGGATTCTCAAAGGTGAATCCCTGCTTCTCCAGGCTTTCGTACCAGTCGACCGTAGTACCATCGAGGTAGAGGGCACTCTTTTTGTCGACCACAACCGGCACGCCGTGGCATTCGTATTTCGTGTCTGCCTTATCGTCGAATTGGTCGTCAAAGTTCAGTGTGTAGCTGAAACCGCTGCAGCCACCGGCAGCGATGCCGATACGCAGGACCATTTCTTCGCCAAAACTATGCTCTTGCTGAAACCGCTTCACTTCTTCTGCGGCCCGTTCGCTCAATTTCACTGCCATCTTAGAATCGTCCCTTGTCATGGACATGGTGTAGACATGCTCGCGGCCAGTCGACGGAAGTCGGACCAGCCTTGCTCCACTCCATATTATTCTGAGGAAGCCGATTGCGGCAAGGCTTAACGTCCCCAAGGCTGCTCAATCGAGTTCATTTACGTTGTTTTTGTGCCTCCGACCAGCAATCCAGGAACGATCCTCGTTCAACCGTGTCCCCCTGCGTGCTACGATTTCGGCTTCAACGCCCACTCCCTGCCTTCTTGATGAAATGTCCCCATGCGGCGAATCGGAACGCTCCCAGACGAATCCAGTGCCAAAAAATTGTCGGATTTTTTGGTAACCCAGTCGATCGTGACCACGATCAACCACGACGAATCGGACGGCTCCTGGAGTATTTGGGTTCGCGACGAGCAGCAGGTCGAGGCGGCCAAGCGTGAATTCGCCAGCTTTCAGCAGGACCAGAACGCCCCACGGTACGAGGTCACCGAAAAAGCCAAACAAATCCGCGATGAACGGGAGACGGAGGAGAAAAAACGGCAGAAAGAGCGAGAAAAAGCAATCCGATCGATGCCGGTCCAGCAACAAATGCTCGATCGACCAGGCCTCGAACCACTTGCCGGTATCCGTCTGAAGCGACGTGGGATTCCCGCCACAATCACCCTCATCGTCATCGCTATCATCGTCAGCTTGACCAGCCACTTCGGTAGCCCACGGCCCAAAGCCGACGGCACCCTGAGCCTAGAGCAGCAAACTTATCTTCTGCTCTCGTTCGTCGATCGTCGCGATTGGTCACCCGAGAAGCAGGATCCGTACGCGTCGGTCCGCAAGGGCGAGTGGTGGAGACTGATCACCCCCATGTTCATGCACGGTGATGAATTTCATCTCGCCTTCAACATGTTGTGGTTGTTTTTTCTGGGCTCAGTGATCGAACGC
Source organism: Rubripirellula sp. (assembly GCA_029245125.1). Taxonomy (GTDB): domain Bacteria; phylum Planctomycetota; class Planctomycetia; order Pirellulales; family Pirellulaceae; genus Rubripirellula. The sequence continues at coordinate 2,162 of JAQWPZ010000300.1, read as the reverse complement.
TTACACGGTTCTTTGTTTTTCTTGCTCTTGATCTTCGTAACTGGGATCGCCGGAACATTGCTACAGGTTTCACTCCCGACCTCCGATTGGATGCCGCAAGCCCTCCAAGGATCGCCGTTTGTGATCGGAGCCTCGGGGGCGGTGTACGGACTGTTCGGCTTTCTTTGGATTCGTCCGGCGGTCGACCCCACCTATCCCGTCCACTTAGTCCCCATGAATGTCATCCTGATGCTTGTATGGCTGGTCGCGTGCATGACACCACTGGTGCCTAATGTGGCCAATGGTGCCCACTTGGGTGGGTTGATGGGGGGCATTTTCTTTGCGCTCGCAGGGCGTGCCGTGGCAAGATGACGGCCCAGCATTCCTCTTCCACTCAAACGACGCTGGACGATTCGTTCTCCAGCGCTGTGCGAGAAGTCCTTCGCGTCGCCTTACCGCTGATGGTCAGTGCGGGAACCTTTTCATTGGTTCTCTTCGCTGACCGCACACTATTGCTGTGGTTCGACGGTGAGTCGATGAGTGCCGCCATGGCTGGCGGTAACTTGTTCTGGGTCCTCGCCTGCCTGCCGGTGGGAATTGCGTCGATGACCGGAGCGATCATCAGTCAGTACGTTGGAGCGAAGGAGGACGACCAGATTGGACGCTTCCTGTGGCAAGCGGTCTGGCTTGCGCTGGCGATGACGCCGCTGTTCGTGGTTGCAGCGATCTATGCAACCAGACTGTTCCAGTGGACAGGACAACCAGAAGAACTGATCGGTTTGCAATCGACCTATCTGCGTCTGTTGATGCTGGGTGCTGCCGGCATCGTTATGGAAACCGCGTTGAGTGGATTCTTCAGCGGCACCGAGCGGACCAGCATCATTATGTGGGTCTCGATCGCGTCAGGTGTGCTCAATTTCTTGCTCGATCTACTGATGATCTACGGTACTGGCCCGATCCCCGCGATCGGGATTGCTGTTCCCGCGATGGGAATTGCAGGGGCGGCAATCGCCAGCGTCATTTCGTTCTGGTTCAAAGCGGCTTGCTACAGTTGGCTGATCCTGCGTCCAAAATATGAAGCGCAATATCGAATCCGAGCTGGGTTCGGGTTCGACGCTCAGCGGATCCGGAACCTTTTGTTCTACGGGTTCCCAACCGGTTTGATGTATTTGACTGAATCGGGCGGATTCACTGTCATCGTACTCCGAATCGGGAACATCGGTGACGTTCCTCTGCGGGCGACAACGATGGCGATTAATTTCAACATGGTCGCGTTCATACCGCTGGTCGGTGTTTCCATCGCTGCCTCAGTACTCGTGGGTCGTCACCTGCTGGAAAGTGGTCCCGCCCGCGCGGCTCGCAGCGTTTACGCCGCGATCATGATCGGCTTGCTCTACTCCGGCGGCTGGGTAACCGCGTACTTGGTCGCGCCCGACTGGCTGATGAGTCTGTACGAACTGAACCAGAGTGGCGAAGCGTCCGTCCAAGCAATCGCGATCGCCAAGGGCTTACTAAAGTTTGTTGCGATTTACGTCGTGCTTGATGCCACTCAATTGATCGTTGCTGGCGCTCTCCGCGGCGCGGGGGACACGTGGTTTGTTCTCCTGAGTGGACTTGCCGCCTCCGCCGTCGCATTGACCATTGGATTCACCTGGGAACCTGAAAACGGTTTACTGCACTGGTGGTGGTGGATGGTCACTCTTTGGATTTGGACGTTGGCCACACTCATGCTGCTCAGGTTCTTGCAAGGTCGTTGGAGACGGATGCGAATGGTCTAGCCACTTTCGCACATGCGCAAAAAAATCGCAAAGTGATTCAGATCACCTTGCGATTTCGGATGCCGCAACTGAACAAAGAACTGCTCACCGTTGCGATAGGCTTGTCATTGCCTCAGCGCAAACTGCAAGAGCCCGCGGGATGGAGCAAGCATTACGCCGTCGCGATTAATCAAGGTCGCTAAGGACAACCTCACTTCGGTAGCGTTTACCGTTTCGGTAAATGATCATCGGTACGGCGGATCCGGCGGGCACCAGACCAACCTGGGCGACCAGATGATCATCACTCTCGACTTGTCGGCCGTTGAATTCGACGATGATATCTCCCCGCTGCAAATTGGCCGATTCAGCTGGTGAGCCGCTGCGAACGTTTTTCACAAGCGCTCCACCACGCAACGGGTAGCCGGC
>JAQWPZ010000298.1 GCA_029245125.1 Rubripirellula sp. | reverse complement strand
GAGCCTCTGTTTCGGCTGGAGCCTCTGTTTCGGCTGGAGCCTCTGTTTCGGGTGGAGCCTCTGTTTCGGGTGGAGCCTCTGTTTCGGGTGGAGCCTCTGTTTCGGGTGGAGCCTCTGTTTCGGGTGGAGCCTCTGTTGGCTCAGGCTCGTTTGCAGGCGGAGTCGTTTCTTTTTTCGTTGCTCCATTCGCTGGGTCAGCGTTTTCCGGACCAGTACCGACACTCATTGCGAACCGGTACAGCTCGTCCATGGAGATCGCTTCGTCTTGGTTGAGGTCCGCTTGACCAAGAATGCCCTCTAGCGGGCCAACCAGTTCTTCGCCTTTGAGCAGATCATCACCATCTTTGTCGTATTCGGCCATGATGTCGGCTGGCACGCTGTTGGCACCCAAACCGCCACCACCAGCACCAGGACCACCAGCGGCAGGTCCACCTTCCGTTGCATCCTCTTCAGCGAGAGTCACGCTGAAGCCAGGCAGTGGGGGACCGCTGGGAAGTCCACCGCCACCAGATCGCTCACCGCCTCCTTCACCGCCACCCTCAAGATCTTCTTCTGAATCTGCGTCGTCGCCACCCGTTGCGACGACGAGGGGCGTACCGGTGTCGAACTGAGAAACTTCACCACCCGATTCGAACGCGAACTTATCGGCGCGATGGAACATGAGAAAGTCAGTTTGAGGTTTATAGACGACGAATAGATCGTGCGACTTGCCAGGCATGCCGGCTCGCCACGAGTAGGTTTCAACGGTGTCACCATTGGTGTCGGTGAAGGTTTCGGCGGGATCTCGTCCCAGCAATTCGCGGACGTCCGTGTTGGTGAATGTGACGGTGCTGTCGGCATTCACCCGCTGGTTTTCAGCTAACAGGCTTTCGTAGGCTGCTTCGACTGCAGGGCGGGCAATGAACCGGTCGTATCCCAGTCCAACGAGGCCAATCGCCAAAATCCCAAGCAGAATGGGGAGACGCTTGGAGCCACCTTGTTTGGGCGGGGTGGAGGATTGAGAGTTACTTGTTTCTGACATGGATCACTCGTGAACGAGAATAGTTTGAATTGGAATTGGCCCGTTCCCTGACCCTCCAACTCCTTCCCGGCAGCGGTAACGAAAGGGACGAAACCTTCACCGGAGGGAATTAGCTCCGCCTAAGATGATCATGCACCGCCACCCCTACGTCAACGCAAAGCGGCTAAATACCGAATCGTTCGGCGTTTTGATCGCGGTCCATTATTCAGGACCGATAAAGCTTACCAGTTCAATGAAGGGTTTTGCCGGTTCCCCGCCCCCCCCCTGACAGTCATGCCTTGCGGCAGATTGTGGTTTTCTGGTGAGGGCTCGTTTCCAACTCAAGCGGCTCGTTTCCAACTCATACGGCTCATTTCCCGCTCAAGCGGCTCGTTTCCCACTCATACGGCTCGTTTCCCACTCAGGCGGCCGGCGGCAGTCGGTCGTGATTCGGGAACATAAAGTCTCTTGGGGAGCGTCAGACCACCTACTCGGAATTCCGTGGCGAATGCTGCCTTGATCATTGCGGGACCGGCGAATGGGGTGGGGCTAGTGTTGGGCCATGGTTGTGTCGTACGCGAGCAGGATCACCCACACTGAGTTCACTTGCTTGCTTGATTGTGATGAGATCGAGATAGGTGTTGATGCAGTGGCCGCAACGGTCAACCGACAGGAACGTTCGTCGTTGGTTGAAGGATTCATGTTCTCCACAGCAAAGCTGGCTGTTGGCTTGATGGCGACCGTTGGTGTGACGGCTTTGGGGCGTCTTCGCAAGCTTCGATATCCGAGTCGCTCATCTGGGCTCGAAGTTGCTGTGGCAAGGATGCTGCAGCTGCACGTCGCCATTTCCAGTGCTCTGGTTACCCCGCCTCGACTGGCTTAACTCGTCGGCTTTTCAGTGACTGTCTTGCTCATTGCTTGGCAGCAGTGACTTTGGCGGTTAGCTGCGTCCCCGCGGGTTAAAGATGGAGCCCAACTCGGTACAATGCGGCCTGATCCTGAACGTCCGAATTTTTGGAACTAACCATGCATCGATTCGCCTTCCTGTTTTGCTTCGCGCTGCTCAGCGTCGGTAGCGTTTGCGCCGAACGACTGACCCCTGAAACCCTGTGGAATCTGTCTCGCGTTGGTGATTCAGCTGTATCGCCCGATCGTACCCAGTTGGCCATGTTCGTGACGCAGTACGATCTGGAGAAAAACGAAGGAACTACCAGCCTGATGCTGCAGCCGATGGATGGTGTGGCGGCGGGCAACGAGCTTTCGACCGCTTTTCAGACGCCGCTCGCGAAGTCGACTGCGAAGGCATTGCTGCAAGATGTGAAAGGGCTGAATTCACTCTCTTGGCTGAATCATTCCAGCGGACCAAAGCTGATCTACATTGCACCGGGTAAGACCGATCCAGGTGCTGCGGACGAAGACGATGAACCGGGCAAACCGCAAGCCTGGCTGCTCGACCCGACCGGTGGTGAGCCTCGGCAACTTACCGAGGTAGAAGACGGCATCGGAAACCTGATCGCGTCACCCAGTGGAGATGCAATCGCGTTTACAGTCGACGTGAAGTTGGACAAGGATGTGACCGAGATTTTCGAGGACCTGCCGAAGGCCGACGCGCGGATCATCGATTCACTGATGTACCGGCACTGGAACCAGTGGCATGACTATGCTTACAGCCACGTGCATGTCGTTCAGGTCGGATCCGATGGAGCGGCGTCTCAGCCACTCGACTTGATGGCGTCGATGAAAGCCGATTGCCCGCTGCCGCCGTTTGGAGGTTCCGAGCAATTTACGTTTTCGCCCGATGGGAAAGAGTTGGCCCTGACGTTGAAGTTGGTCAACAACCCTGCTGAAAGCACTGATAGCGGCGTTTATTTGATCAGTAGTGCCGGCGGTCCGCTGAAGAATATTACGCCGGGAATGCCTGGCTATGACATGACCCCAGCCTACTCACCCGACGGCCGATTCCTGGCATTCCATTCCATGCAGCGTGCTGGATTCGAAGCAGACCGCAATCGAATTCTGATTTACAACCGTAGCAGTGGCGAGTTGCAGGAGGCGACAGCGGGACTCGATCAAACCGCCCACAATGCCGCTTGGAGCAGCGATAGTCGCAGCCTTTATTTCGACAGCGAAACCCGTGGCACCCAACAGGTCTATCGCATCGATCTCGATAGTTCGACGGTTCAGCAGGTTTCCACAGGGCGTTTCAACTTTACGGTGGTCGACGCCTTTGCTGCCGGGCGAGTGTTGTTGCGTCAGCAGAGCATGCTGCGGCCGACAGAGTTGGCTTTGTTGGACGTCGGAAATAAGCAGATCACCACCATTACCGACGTCAATGGCAAGATCTACGAAACGCTTGAATTGCCAACCATCGAAGAACACTATTTCACCGCCAGCGATGGCAAAGAGATTCACAACTGGGTCATCGTGCCCCCCGATTACGACGCGGAGGATAGCAAGCAGTATCCAATGTTGACCTATTGTCAGGGTGGGCCACAGGGTCAGATCGGACAATGGTTTTCGTATCGCTGGAATTTCCACATGATGGCCAGTCGCGGTTACGTGGTTTTGGCCGTGAACCGCCGCGGCCTACCCGGCTTTGGGCAGGAATGGAATGATCAGATCAGCGGCGATTGGGGGGGCCAGGCGATGCAGGATATCCTGGCATCCACTGATGCCATGATCGCACATCCTAAGATCGATCCGAAACGCGTCGCTGCGATCGGAGCCAGTTTTGGCGGCTACACCGTGTACTGGTTGATGGGGAATCATGCCAGTCGTTTTTGCACGATGGTCGCACACTGTGGTGTGTTCAATCTCGAGTCAATGTACGGATCGACCGAAGAGCTGTTCTTTGTGAACTGGGACCTTGGAGGCCCGTATTGGAAGAGTGAAGAAGCGGCCAAGAAATACGAGCAGTTCTCGCCTCACTCTTTTGTTGGAAATTGGAAAACCCCGCTGCTGGTCATTCATGGCGAGAAAGATTTTCGTGTCCCTGTCACCCAGGGAATGGAGGCCTTTACAGCGGCTCAGGTGCAAGGTGTGCCAAGTCGTTTCTTGTACTTTCCCAAAGAGGGTCACTGGGTGCTCTCGCCACAGAATGGCGTTGTCTGGGGACGGGTCTTCTTTGATTGGCTCGATCGATCCTGCCAACCCTAAGGTTTATCTTTTGCTCCTGCAGGCGGTACCGATGCCCGTCGGTACCGCTGGTTGGAGCGATCTGCTGATTGGAGCGATCTGCTGGTTGGAGCGATCTGCTAAGGTGGGGCTTCCCGAGAGGAATCACAGGGGCGTCGGGTGACTCTCTGGACAAGTGCTGCTGTTGCTGCAGTTTCGAATCGCTAAATCACGCGACCGGCGCTGCGGAAGGCCCGGTCATTGACTCTGAGACGCACGCCGTTTCGTAGAAATGGAGCCTAGGCTCGTCATGCTTTGGTATGTCATGTTGATTGCGGCTGGGTTCGCCGCGGGGGTCGTGAATACGGTCGCTGGTGGTGGTTCGTTTTTAACGCTGCCTGCCCTGATGCTGTTCGGTCTGGATGCACAACTGGCAAATGGAACAAATCGGGTCGCGGTGCTATTTTCGAGCGCTTCGGCGACGCTTACCTTCGACAAGCACGGCCATCTCGATCGCAAGTTGGCGATGCGATTGGCCCTACCCACCATCTTGGGCGTTCCGGTGGGGGCATTGCTGGCGATCAAGTTGCCTCTTTCCGCATTTGAGGGCTTGTTCGGCGCGTTGTTTCTCGCGATGGCGTTGCTGTTGATTCGCAATCCAAAACGGTTGACAGAGAAAGCCGAGGTCCAAGATCGATCGCCGTCGATGCTTTTTGCAATGTTCTTTGGGATCGGGATTTATGTCGGCTTCATTCAAGCCGGCATGGGGATCTTGTTGCTGTTGGCGATGAGTCTGATCAAGACCGGCGACCTGGTGGCATCCAACGCTGTCAAAAATCTGATCGGGTTCCTGGTGACATTGATCGCCACTTTGATGTTTGTGATCTTCGGCTTAGTCGATTGGGTGCCCGGATTGACGATGGCAGCCGGTAATCTGCTTGGGGGAGTGGTGGGAGCGAAATTGGCAATCGCCAAAGGAAACCGGCTGATCTTCGGATTTTTGGTGGTCGTCATGGCTGCAACGGGTGTGAAGCTGCTTGTCTCAGCCCTGGCCTGATCTTCGGTGGATAGAAGCAGCCTGGTCTTCGGTGGATAGGAGCAGCCTGGTCTTCGGTGGATAGGAGCAGCCCGGTCTTCGGTGGATAGGAGCAGCCTGGCCACGATTGTTGGTTGCCACGATTGTTGGTTCGTATTCCCGTGTCGCAAACGATTTAAATGATTGCGGGAATGCAATCAGTGATTTTCGGGATGGTGTACGAACCGGAAGCAGGATCGCTAAGCGAATGCTGCCGTGGCCCTCCAGTGCCGTGGCCCTCCAATACCGTGGCCCTCCAATGCTGGGACGGCGGTGCAAACTAATCGGTTCTTCGTCGGTGAGATGGTTTGATCCGAGGCTCTTCTACCTCTCACCGTCAGAGCACTTGCGTTGGTGCGTTCTGGGCGGTGGCTGGGTTACTTAGGCGGACGATTGCTGCGAGGAGTGTGTGTAGCATCATCATCGGGGGCAACGTGGATGTCTTCGGGGGCCACGCTTTCGGTCGAGTTGAGAGTCGAGTGCTGTTCGATTTGCTGGCTATCGTGGGATTCGCAGCTGGAGCTAAAGTGGTTCCGCCCCTTTCTCGCGGTGTGGCCAAGTTGCTTGCGGTGGATTGTTGCCCGGGGCTGAAATCAGTGGCGAGTTGATCGATTTAAACGAAAAAAGCGGCGTCCCAAAATGGAACGCCGCTTTCGTAAGCTTCATCGCTTGTCAAATGGTCTACTGGTTCAACTGCTCTTCAACAGTCTCTTTTCCAGCTTTGCTACCCAGAGCGCCCCACAAGCCGTAAGGGCTTTTGCTGCCGGGAGCTGAAGGTCCAATGCCACCTTTGTGAACTGCTGGGATGGATGGATCCCCAGCTTCGATCGAATCAGTGACGAAGATCACTGCCCCGTCAGCCATCAGTACGTGAGCACCGCCTTGGTGCTGACTGCTGGCAGGCAAGCAACCTTCCCCGTACCAAGCCGCCCAAGCGCACAATTCGCTGTTTGGTGGAAGGATCGTGTTCATATTGGTCGAACAAGTAAGACTCTGTGCCCAGTTAAACCCACGTCCGTCATCACCCAGGTAGGTGAGAGTACCCGGAGCGATCTGGTTGTCCGGGATGTCATCCATCCAACGCGTTGGGCTGTCTGGATCTCGGAAAGGACGACAAAACAGATTGTCAAACACAAGTCCGCCACCGCTTACCTGAGTCAACGATCCGTTCATTGCGGCAGTACGAATGTCTCGCTCACCCAAGTCAGTAGCGATTTCACCCGCTGCAACTGTGTTGGACAGACCATCGAGAATGTCGCGGAAGCGAGTCGTCGAACGAGTTACAAACACGCCTCGGCCTGAAGCACGAAGTTGTTGCGACAAGAAGTTCTCAGCCGAGTTAGGATCGTTCAGGTAGTAGTAAGGAATACCGGTGTGGTTCCAGCTAGTCGCGTCACCGAGGCAGGCCGCGTAGTTTGTTCGGCCAGCCGCAGGTAGTCCCACGCCCGGATCGCTTGGGCAACGGAAGGTAGGAACCTCTGTTCGCCAAGGGATGTAGTTGGTGCCGTCGCCCCAGTTGTGAGGGGTTGGGCCCATCGCCGGCCAAGGGTTGGTCGGAGTTCCAGCATTGGCGCCTGTGTTTCCATCAACACGTTCGGCGCTCGGGTTGCTGATTTTCTCCCACAGAGCTTGTTGCTCAACGAACGGCAGCAATCCAACCATGTAACTCAATGATTGGTTGTTGGCTCGTGAGTTCGGATAGCCGAAGAAATTGACGTTCTTTCCAGTACCGGCACCTTGGCGTGGCAGCTGTTTGTACGTCGAGTGATAATTATGCATTCCCAAGCCAATTTGCTTGAAATTATTGCTGCAGCTCATGCGACGAGCCGCTTCGCGGGCTGCCTGAACGGCTGGCAAAAGCAAGCCGACAAGCACGCCAATGATGGCGATGACCACCAGCAGTTCAACCAATGTGAACGCTGTTCGAGAGTTTTTCATACATCAACCTCTTGAAAAAAAGAACAAAAAAAACAGACTAATTTCCGGGTGTGAAATCTGGCTTGAAATCACCCTTTGACTCTTCCATGCGGGCATCCCTGTTCGCCTGAACGTCGGCGGACACATCACCCTCGATCACCTTGTTCTCTTCTTTGCCACATCCGCTGAATGCGAAAGGCAGCACGAACAAGACCGAGCCCAGTAGTAAATTTCGAGCAGCATTCATGGAGATCTATTCCTATTGAAAATGGAAAAACCCTAACATCAGAGGAAAATCTCGGAGCGTCAACTGCTGAGGCTCTGATCTAGAGGAAAATAAGAAAAATTTATGTTCCTCTGTTCCGGCAAGGCAAGGGCTTCGCCACCGACGATTCTAACCGACGCAAGTACATCATTTTATGTACCGAATCGGATGATAATCCGATATTTTCGGAATTCACGCGGGGAATAGGCGATTTAAGCCACTTACGCGTAGATTCCAGTAGCAGTAATCGAAGACTGCCCCGGCTCGGTCGTTTCCTTAAATCGGTGATCTGCTTAATTAACAGGCAGTTCTTGGGTAGATCCTAGGCTGTTTCTGCTCGGAGAAACGCTAGTCCTTGTTCGGCTCGAGGGACGCCTCTGATCGGTTCGGCCGAGCGGATTTTAGGTTTCTGAACTCGCCGGTCACGCTTTTTTTGCTCATCTCGCCCGCGGCGCGCTTTGGACAGGCAGGAACAACGTGAACTCGCGAGTGAATGCAGCGTTGAGTGGATGATGTGTTCGCGCGGTTTAACCGTTCGAACCTGATCGGGTTGGGAAGCGATTTTTGCACAATGCTCAATACCTCGTAGCAACAGACTTTCAGCCCGTCGAACAATTCGATAAAGTACTGCTCGTCGATTTGTGACACGGTGGTTGTAGCTCAGTTGGTTAGAGCATCGGATTGTGATTCCGAGGGTCGGGGGTTCGAGTCCCCTCAGCCACCCCTTTTCCTGATTGGCAGGTTTCCCGTTCACTTCGGTTGAAACTCGACCGGTCAAAGACGCGCGGTCTCTGTTTGCCCGGCCGTCTTCCATATCGGCCAGAGAGTTTTCCTGTTGCTGTATCAGCACTGCGGCATTTTTTTGGCGATTTCCCTCGGGCCTTATTCGTCGAGCGTTTCCGATCTTCGGATCGCTCCTCCTTGGCGGGGATATTCGCGACAGAATGTTCCGGGCCTGCAGGGCCTCTACGGAAGTTCAAGTTCGATTCCACACAGGAGAAACTCTCGATCTGGTTCGGTCGTTCCGGATCGTAGCAGTGCTTCGCGAAGACGTTCGATTTCGGCATATGCTTTGGAAGCTTGGCTGGCTTGGATTTGCCCGCTCGATTGCTCGTAGCTGACCCGCATCGCTCTCCAGGCAAGTGCCTCGAGTGGTCGATGCAGCTGTTCAAGTAAATTTGCGAGTTCGTTCATTTCCTCAGCGGTGACTGATCCAGCAGCGAGCTTTGCCCCGATCTTCTGAGTCTGATCGATCAGTTCTGCTCTTGCCCTAATTCGGTCCGCGTCGTTCGGGCGGTTGAGCGAACCCAACGACTTGGCAAGCAATTGATAGGCGTCTCGATCCGTTTGGTCAGCAACGATGACCGAGGCGAAAGCCGTTGCCGCTTGATCAGCATTTTCTATTTGTAATTGATGGACACCCCAGGCGAAGTTCGCCTCTGGATTTGCAGTTGCATTCGGGTAGTCGCGGAGGGCCCATTGCTTGAGCTTTTCTTGCTGCTTTTGCTGGGCGTAAATCCGCCCCCGCATTGCAACGACTTCATCGGTTTGTTCGCCGCGATCGAGATCTCGTTGTGCCTTGTCCCACTCGCCCTGCCCTGCCGCTGCTTGGGCGCGTCCCAGGGGAGTGATGGGTTCAACATTTTCGGGCAGGTTCATTCGATCCGAGAGTGGAAAAGAAACCTTCAGCAACAGCATCAGTTCGGGTAATTGGATGTCACCGGTGGCGCAAAGCGACTGGTAAATTTTGGCCGCCGCCGGGCGTCGGCCTTGTCGCAAAAACATCAATGCGAGTTGGCGATCGACAAACGGCTGCGAGGCGTCGTCCACCTCACTGCGTAGCTTTCGGTATCTTTGTTCAGCCTCGTCCGTATCACCCATTTCGACCAACCACTCGGCGGTCTGCCCAATGGCTGGGAGCCACGTTTCGGGGTGGGCTGCGGCCAAGCGGTCAAGCGTTCGGACTGCCTCGTGAAAGCGACTGCGGGCAGCGAGTCCTCGAGCGACCGTGAACAGCACGTTTGGATCGTCGGGCGCGAGTTCATTTGCCTGGAATGCTGCATTCAATGCAGACTTGCTATCCCCCGCCTCGAGTAATTCGATGGCTTGTTCGACAAGTTTTTGCGGGGAGGGTGGCGAGAGTGGTTTTTGGGCGGCCGCCGGTGTCGTTGAACCGGAGGTTTCAGTGAGCGGTGGAGTGGTCGCCGATTCGGCCTCGATTGTTGTTTCGGCTGTCGGCGCGGAAGGTTCGGGGGCGATCGTCGCGAAGGGTTCGGGGGCGAGCAACGGATCAGGCTCACTGCCGCAGCCAGTGATCGTTAGCAGCAGTAGGCCGGCCGCCACCAGGCTCGCGAATCTTTGAAACATATCGAACGCAATGCCTTGCTGGTTGCGCTGACTGGCTTGCCGTTTGAGCCGACTGTCGTTCCGTTGCGTGGAATTTCGAGAGGCGTTTTGCGTCATGATTTCGGGTGGATGCGGATCCAATGATCGTGGAATTCGGTTCCGTAATCGTCGATCGTTGTCGACGGCATGTGACACTCGATGCAATTCGTGGTAGCCGAGACTGGGCAGACGGTGTGCGACTTCACTGGGCCCATTTGGGGTGTCCTCGGTCCCGACTCCGGTGCTGAGGCTGTCTCTGGCGGTTCCGCGCGATGGCACTCGACGCACTTATCGACGTAGAACTGAGGTTCGATCGCTGTGAACGTGGTGTGGGGGTCGTGGCAGGTGGTGCATTTAAGTTGTCCCTCCGATTCGAGGTAGCATTCGCTTCTCAGCAATCCGATCGGTTGGAAACGCGTTAACGGCTTGGGGTACTCGCGTAGCTCTGCCTGTGAGATTGCGGCGGGCAGCCGGTGGCAATCGCCACATAGTTGGATTTCGGCTTCCGCGTTCCAGTCTTGTCTACCGACGGAAAAAGGTGGTGGGCGATCCATGCTGCGGGCTTGTTGGACATGCACGCTACCGGGGCCGTGACACTTCTCGCAGTTCACGTTGGGGGTCAGGTTGACGATTCCTTGATTCTCAATGGTTCCTGTCGTCACATGGCAATCGACGCATTTCCGCATCACTGCACCAACGTGCTTTTGGCCGAACAGCTCGCTCAAGGTTTCAGGTTGGGTGTGCAGTTGCCCGGGTGTCGCACCGAGTTGATCTCCATTGCGATACCACGACGCTCGATGTTCGATGCCGACCGTCCCTTCTTTTGGGTCAGGTACAAGCGATAGAAGTGTGATCCCATGGTGGCCGGAACCGAGCGCGAACTGCAATTGAAAAGGTTGATCACCAAACTTCTCTGGGATCCTGGCAAGCAATCCGTCTTTGCCAGCCTGATAGGTGTACGTTCCGTAGCCTTCGGGTGTGGTGTAGGTGCGTCCGGAGAATTTTTCCGCGACCTCAGGTTCGTCTGCCGCGCGGAACGTGTGGGCGTGACCGTGCAAGGCGTGTAGGCGATGATTCTCCGCGTGGCATTCCTTGCAGATCTGTTTGCCCACATAGGTCGGACTTTGGGTGATCGGCGTTGGCGTATTGGCGACGCTGTTCCGGTCGGGTTGAGTGCCATTGAGCCGTTGGGGTGCCAGGCGTGGGTTCCTTACAGGTTCTTGGGCACCGATCGGTGGTTGGGCACCTGCTGGTGATTCCCGCCACAGACTGGCGTAAAAGACCGACGAGGTGCTGAGGGCGATCAGCACGAGAGAGATTGCAGGACGGCTCGGTTTCAAGGTTTTATCCGCAGCAGCTGGATCGACAGAAGGAACACCCACTCAATATAGCGGTCCGCAGGGATCTTCCCCATGCAACGACCCGGTATTTCGGTTTGATAAGTTTTCTACTTGCGCAAAAAAAACCTCGCCCATCAAGGAGCGAGGTTTCAGGATTATCAGCGAATGATCTGCAGAACTACTGGTTCAATTGTTCTGTGATTGTTTCGCGGCCGCTTCTGCTACCGAGTGCACCCCACAAGCCATAAGGGCTTTTTGCACCGGCGTTCCATGGGCGACCACTGCCCCATGGATGTCCGATGGTTCGAGCGCTCTGGTCACCTGATTCAATCGAGTCGGTGATGAAGATAACGGCCCCATCGGCCATCAGGATGTGCACACCACCTTGGTGACGGCTACTTGGCGGTGAAGTACCGACATTGTCGTACCAGTGCGCGGTGCAAACTTCCGAGTTCGGAGGACGAATGGTGTGCACAGCACTCATCGACATGGTCGCCCACGCCCAGTTCATGCCACGACCATTTGCTCCGTCCATTAAACGTCCGGGCTGGTTGCAGTTTTGGCTTGTCTGGCCACACCAGAAACTTGGACGATCTGGATCGAGCCATTGACGCTCCACGCAAAGCAGCGGATTGTCGTCGACAACCCAGCTTTGTGCGGGTGCAGCAAGTGCACTTCGCTTATCGAGGTCGCCGAGGTCAGTGATGATTTCGCCACCAGCAACCGTGTTGGACAAGCCGTCCATGATGTCACGGAATTTGGTGTCTTTTCGCTTCGAGAAGACTCCGCGGTCGGCAGCTGCGAAGTAAGTCGCACGCCAATTATCACCCATCGTCAGGTTGTGATTCTTGGGGCCGTGATCCCAGGTTTGTGTCCAGGAGTCGCCCAAGCATACGCCGTAGTTAGTACGACCACCGGCTGGCAGGCCTTGGCCTGGATCGCTGGGGCAGCGTAGCGTCGGTATCTCTGTCACCCACGGGACGAAACGGCGTGATTCTTGGCCGTTTCGGTCGAGGCGTGGATTCGGGCCCATGGATGGCCAATAGCCAAGCTGACCCGCTGCGCGTGGAAGCGGGTACGGGTTGCCGTTTGGATCGAGCGCTGTTTCTGAACCACCATTTGCAATTTTCTCCCAGAGAGCTTGTTGCTCCAGGAAAGGTGTCAGGCCGACCAGGGCGCTGAGCTCTTCGTTGTTCGTTGTGCTCGAACCTTCCCACCAAGCATTGTTGCCATCGAGAACGCCGAGGCCCGTGCCGCCGTAGTGACGAGGCAATTGCTTGTAAGCGGAGTGGTAGTTGTGCATCGCCAAGCCAACTTGCTTGAAGTTATTGCTACAACTCATCCGACGTGCTGCTTCGCGAGCGGCTTGAACAGCCGGTAGCAGAAGCCCTACGAGAACGCCAATAATGGCGATTACGACCAGTAGCTCCACTAATGTGAAACCACTTGACGTCTTCCTGCGTAAAGACATCTAGTTCCTCCAAGAAATGATAAAAAAGAGACAAGAAAATTGACAGTGGTCCGGATTTTTGGCACTTGTCAACCCATTACACTGTAAGCATAACCCTAATAGTATCCGAAAGGTTATGGTGTTAAGGGAATTTTATCGGCAATTAGGGCGAGGAAGTGTGGGCTATTGCCACCGAAAGACTTCTCTATGGTCGCTCTCCTGCTCCCTGCGAGAACCGGGTTGTCCCCGGCCCCCCGCTCAAACGAGTCGATTTCCGGCGTTTTTCTTCATATATATCGTGACGCTGGCGTTTCCGGTCCTCATTGCGGCTGGGTGTAACCGTGCCGAATCTGAACGTTCGGTTCAGGATGAGTCCATCGGAGGACAAAGCTCCGCCGCGGATCCAACAGGTGTGGATCCGGCCGTGGCAATGCGGGCCGCAGTCGCGGCCCGCGATTGGGTGACAGCCGCGAAATATTCGAAGTTAGCCTTAATCGAGAGCCCTGATGATCCCGACTTGATCGCGATGGCAGCCGCGATCACTGCGTTTCAAGGCAACAAGCGGGAAGCTGCCGGAATGCTGGCCGAAGCTGCTCGGATTGCGGATTATCAGCCGATGTCTCGGGTCGAGATGGCAGTCAGTGGCTTGGTTGGTGTCGGAGAAATCTATCCCGCTATCGAGCTGCTCGAGGCGTCATTGGAAAAGTTTCCCGATCGAAACAAGCATCGGCAGATGGTGGTCAGTTTTTGGAACGAGATGCAGCGAACCGACAAGATTCCGCCGCATCTCCAGGAATTGATCGAGCAGCGGAGTTTTTCACTAGCATTACTAGTCACCACGACCGAAACAGGCTCGCGTCGTTTATCGGAGAAAACGTCTGAGCGATTGGAGGAACGAAACCCGAATGATTTGCGTAGTCGGCTCGCCGATGCCTTCGTCTTGTTGTACCGGCGGAATGCGGCAGAGGCAGTTGAAATGCTGCAGCAGATTTTGGAGCGGCATCCCGACTTCGCGCCGGCGCACGCCATGTATGGGCAAGCCTTGGCGGCATCTTTGCGATGGTCTGATATCCCGGCCTGGGTGGAGCAATCGGTCCCCGGCAGTGGCGACTTTGCCGATCACTGGCTGACTTTGGGAGACTTTGCCTTGGAGCAACAAGAGCCCGCGCAAGCGGTGCGAGCTTATTGGGAAGCGACCCGCAAAGATCCCAATCAGAGCATTGCCTGGGATCGGCTCCGCCTAGCGATTCAGCGGTTGCGAGCATCTGATTCACCTCGGGCAACCGAAGTGACCGATCAACAAGTCGCAGTGATCTCGGAACACGCTGATCGCCTGCTCGCCGCTCGTGAAGCTTTCAACGATTTCACTGGCAGCATGGAGAGTCAAACTGGGGCAATGCAGTTAGCCGAGGCACTCGCGAAGGTCGGCCGACTTTGGGAGGCAGAGGCCTGGTCAGCGATTGCAACGACGATGACGAAGCAGCCAAGCAATCGATTGGAAACGGTTCGGCAAGGGATCGTTGCAAAGCTGCAGCGTGATCCGAGTTGGATCGCGAAGGAAACGCCAGCCCACCAACTGGACTTTTCGAATCTACCCTTGCCGGTCATTGATGCCGAACGCAGTGCCTTCACCAGTAATCTGATCGTTCCACGTGTTGTCACGCATGATCATATTCTGGTGAAGGATGTAACCAATCAGGTTGGGTTGAGCGGTGTGGGCGATGGAAACGATCCTTCGGATCCACGTTTGGCCGCACTGATTCGATCGACCGGTACTGGTGGCGGATCGTTTGATTACGACCTGGATGGGTGGCCAGATTTACTGGTCATGAATGCCGGTGGATCGATGTTGGAATTGGATTCTTTGCCAAACCAGTTGATGCGAAATCTGGAAGGTCAGTTCGTTCCGGTGGGCAAGATCGCTGGCATTGATGATACGCATTATGGTCAAGGGCTGGCCGTTGGTGATTTCAACGAAGATGGATTCGCAGATCTGTTTTTTGCTAACTTGGGTGAAAATTTGTTGCTGCGAAATAACGGGGATGGAACGTTTACCGATTGCACTGAGAATCTGGCCGGCAATCGAATCCGTTCTTGGTCGACTTCTGGTTCATTCGTTGACATCAATGGCGATGCGGTCGCGGATTTAATCACGACGCAGTACTGCCTTCCCGTTGCAAAATTGCCAGAGCCGTGTGCGAAAGAAAATGGCGAATTGGGGCCATGTCACCCGCTTACCTTTCCCGCTGACACCGATCAATTCTTTGCCGGTTCGCCAGCGGGGGAATTCGTCGAGGTCACCAAGCAGTGGGTCGGCGAGCCGATCCCGGGACGAGGGCTTGGTGTTCTTTCAGGTGCTTTGGACGGGCGGTCGCTGGGCATTTTTGTCGCCAATGATATGTCCCGGAATTCTTTCTACGCTCCTGTAGAACCCAGCGACGGCCGCTCGACCAATACCAAGCTGGTCGATAGCGGCTCCGCCCGCGGTGTTGCAGTCGATGGCAGGTCGCAGGCGCAAGCCTCCATGGGAATCGCAGCCAGCGACCTGGATCATGATGGTGATCTGGATCTCTACGTCACTGGCTTCGGTCGTGAATACAACATCTACTACGAGCAGATCGCACCGGGGTTGTGGAAAGATGAGACGGCTAAGCTGAATTTGATCGAACCGACTCTCTCGCTGGTTGGCTTTGGCACGCAAGCGATCGATCTCGACAGTGACGGCATCGACGAGCTGGTGATCACCAACGGTAACATCGGGGAATTTATGGACCCGGATCGTCCCTATGAACAACCGATTCAGTTCTTCCGTCGCGATCGTGATGGGAGGTTTGCAGAACTCGATGACGATTCCTGGGGCGATTATTTCCGCAACAGTCACGTCGGGCGGGCGTTGTGGATGAGCGACGTGAATCGCGATGGACGCAATGATTTGGTCGTGACCCACACCCGCGAACAGATCGGCTTATTGATGAATGAGTCGTCCGATCAGAACAGTCGAATCGCGTTCAAGTTGACTGCAACGCGAAGCAGTCGTGATGCCGTAGGTGCGGTGATTCGCTTTACGGTCAACGGGAAACAGCGAGTGATGTGGATGCTGTCGGGTGACGGATACTTCTGCAGCAACGAGAAAACGTTGATCGCGGGTATCGGAGAGGCGAACGAAGTGACCGATGTCTCCGTGACTTGGCAGGATGGCTCGGTCGATGATATCGGTACACTGCCAGCCAATACTCAACAGTTGATCATTGAGGGGGCGGGAGAAGCATTCACTCTTTGTCGCTACCCGTCCGCTAAGTGAGCTGGCGTGGTGCCTGTGGCCTGTTTGCTCGCATTCTGGTTTGGTCGCGAGCCGGCGGTTTGAATTTGAAATTTCGGTTTGGCTTTGGAATACCCCATCGTCTATCAAGCCGCTGACCGCTTCACCCGCCATTTGGCTTAACCGAATTCGCTATCTGGATGCCGCTATCTGAAGCACCGCATGAAGCAGTGCATGAGGCAGTGCATGAGGCAGTGCATGAAGTAGCGTTCGGTTGGGTCGATCACTGAGGTTTGGCGTTACGACGGTCAGGTGGAGGATCTGTCGCTTGAGGTCAGCGCATGAAAAAAGGAGCTGCACATTCGGCCCGTTTCAACAGTCACGGGTCGTTTGTCTCAGCTCCTCTGGGTAATCACGCGCGTGGTGACTACTTGCTTTCTGCAGGACCAGATCCCGCGCCCGCTGCGCCTGATCCCGATCCACCACCGTTGCCCGCTTGCATCATTTGCTCGTACTCATCCTGCTGGGATGTTGTCATCGTCTCTTCGGCTTCACCAGTGGTGACAGTGGGTTCGGTACCCGGGCCGCATCCTACCAACCCAAGACTCAATGTGAGGGCAAACAACATCAATAGATTTTTCATCAAATCATCCAAGCTTAGCGGGAATTTGGACCCCGATGATGATCATCGGAGCGACAGTACCAACCCTATAATACCGGAAAAATTGCCGCTCAACAGGGTGCGAGAGGCTGGCAGCCGACTGGATTACCGCGAGATCAGATCGGGCTGACCTTCCACAGCAAGGTATCGTCCGGGGAGTGTTTCTCCGCGAAATTCTTGTTGTTCGCCTGACGGCCAGTACACCACCACTCGAGTCACCTCCGCGCCGACTCCCAGTCCGAATTCAACGAACGCCTCGTCACTGCACAGATAGCCATCGCCTGCGGTGACCCAGGCTGCTCGCTGCTGGCCAGCTACGATGATTTCGACTCGGGTGCCAATCGCATCTCTTTCGCTGGTGGTGCCGATCAATTCCAACTGCAGTCCACGTCCCTCCGTGTTGGTTTCGTTCCGCAGTAACGCCACCGGTTTGTCGAGGTGGTTGATCATCAGGTCCGATGCCCCGTCACGGTCAAAGTCCAGCATCGCCATCGACCGGCCAAGGTAATTTTGGTCCCAGTAGCCGGAGTCATCGTCAACGGCGACTGGCTCGAAAAACTCGCCCCGATTCATCAGCAGTTGCGGCGGCAGTTGAAACCCTTCGCCGTATTCGCTCATATCGAAAATGTGCCCATTGGTGACTGCCAAGTCGAGCCAGCCGTTTCGATCGACGTCGATCGCCTTGGTGCCAAAGCCAACATAGGGAAGGCTCCATTCATCGAGACGGTACCGAACGGCATAATCGGTGAATCCACCTGTGGTCGCTTGCAAGTACAGATTTGCCGATTCCTGATTGAAGTTCGTGATGTGTAAATCGAGTCTGCCATCGCGATTGAAGTCGGCTGCCGCAATCCCCATGCAACCGTTAGCAGCCCCGCTGAATCCATTCGCAACACCCTGCACATCGGCCGCGTTCAGCAGTGTGTTCTCATCCGCTTGAAACAGGAAATGGTTTGGCCGCACATCGTTACCGACAAACACTTCATTGCCGCCTTGGTTGTCAAAGTCGGCGACGACCACACCGAGTGAAGTCCCTGGGCGAGCCGTCTCGCGAGTGATCTGGTGAACTGCAAAGTTACCATCACCCAAATTTTCGAACCAACGATCCGACTGGGCAAAGTGTTCCAGTGGTGAAGGTTGAATCTGGCGGCCGTCTGCATCCAGTTTGGGCAACACAAAGGCTCCATCCATTTCAATATAGACCGCTTCGTAAAGATCAGGCAGTGCGTCGCCATTGATGTCCGCGATCGCCAACGAAGTGCTAAACCGATCAGCAACCTCGCCCAGACGTTCGGTGGCGTCCTGGAATGTTCCGTCACCGTTGTTGATCAATAGTCGATTGTGTCCCAGGCTACCCACGAATAAATCTGGGAAGCCGTCTTGATTGACATCGCCCACTGCCAAGCCAGATCCATAATTCAAGTCGGTCGCACCCGCCGGGAGTGTGACGGAAACGAACCTGCCATTGCGGTTCCGCATCAGTTGATTCGACCGCGTGCATGTGTCTGACGGTGGTGCCCCCGAGCCTTGGGCTAGGTAGACGTCGGGCCAGCCATCAAGGTCGTAGTCCATCACCGCGATGCCGCCGCCGATCGATTCATGAATGGGAATCGAGGCGAGGTTGATTTCGAAATCTTGATACCACTGAAAGTCGAGACCCACTTTCGATGCAACGTTGACCAAACGCGGTTCGGCGAGTGCGGTAACCCGTTTTGATTCAGGGGGCGATTGAGTCGGTTCACGTGCGGCAAGTAATGTTTCAAAGGCGGTGCCGAGGCTGAAGTCATTCGGGTCAACGCCGAGCAAGGAGGCCTCTCTGGCCATCACGAGCGCTTCCTTCGAATTCAGTAATTCATTTCGTTTTTGATCAATCTCTTGCCTTTTTTGGATGTCACGGCTCGGGTGAACGCGGATTGCCCAGGCAAGGATTTCAAAGGGGCGTTCGAGTTTGAGCAATTGCTGCATGATCTTTGACGAACCGTTTTGATGTTCGCCGCGGTTGCTCTCAGGGATCGCTTGTAACGCTGCGGATAAGCGTTCGCATTGGGCCAAAATGATGCCACGTAGGCGGAACTGTTCGGCTTTGTCGGACTGTCCTAAGGCATCGAACACCTTGGCCAATCGTTGGATACTCATGCGGTCGGTTGGATTGTGCAGCACTGCCTCTAGTAAGGCCTTGGCCGACGCTTCATATTCGCGAGCGTCGAAAAAGTGCGTGCCCAGTGCGGCCCAGTAATCTCCTAGTTTTTCTAACTCGGGCAAATCACAGGCGGCGTGCCACTGGGGAAATTGCTCTGCTGCTTGCGTTTCGGAAAGCAGTCGGCCGTACAACGCACTCGCTGCCGCGGTTTGAAATCCTGATTCATATTCCGGTGTTAATTCTTCGATTGCTTTTCGATAATCAAGCTGACTGAAATACCAGCGGGCCATGCCCAAGCCGGGCTCGAAATATTTGGTCGGGTCAGTGCCTGGCTTCAGGTTGACCGGAAAAGCATCCGTGCGACGGATCAGCGAATGCAACTCCAGTTCATCTGCTTGGCCGACGCGGCAAAGTAGCTCCGCTTGTCGGCAAGCATCCTCACGACGGCCGACTTGATTCAGCAGCATCCAGGCGCGGTGCCGAATCGCTGTTTGACGCGGTTTCTTTTCTAGTTCGGCCAGAAAAACGTCTGCTGCTTCAGAAATGCGTTTTAATTCAAACAGAGATCGGGCGTGTAGAAAAACCGCTCGTTCCCCAAGACGCCAATCGGTATCGATCGCACTCGCCAAGGCCAATGCCTTGTCGAACTTACCTCGGGCTGCTTCGGCCTCTCCCGCCAAAAGCATCGCCTCATAATTCTCTGGGTCTTCTAAAAGAGCCTTGTAAGCAGCGTCGGCAGAGGATTCCCAATAGTTCAGTGATGCCATGCGGCGGGCAATCGCCATGTGGTCGACATTCGTCGCTTCCGGTTTGTCCTTGCCTTCCACCGAAGTCTCGCCAGCTTGGATCGTCGTAGCGACTGGATCTGTCGCCGGTGTCGATTCAGAATTGCAGCCGATGTGCAGCAGCGTGCCGAGCCACAGGAGCGTGCAAAACGCGTGAGTCCGATTCGTCATAACCATAAATCTCATACGGAACTGCGTCCAAGCCGGTTCAGTCCAAGCAATCGGCGAACACCTAGCGGTTAGTCTAACGAAAAACATCGGGTTTAGATTGCCCACATTCGATGCCCGCCGATAACACTGCTCACCCTCCTGAGCGGCCCGGCGCTAGCCGCCGGTCC
>JAQWPZ010000289.1 GCA_029245125.1 Rubripirellula sp. | reverse complement strand
TGGGAGTCGGCAGTACGTTTGGGCCAGCCCAACAAGGCTATGAATTTGCCGCCGAGATCAATGGGCCGCATCTGCCAAACAGATACCGGGTGAATGGCCGCAATGACCTGAAGCCGAAGCCGGGGCAGTTCCGCACTGACTTTGAAACCGACCTGTGCCTTCAATTCATCCAAGACAGTGATGAACGCCCGTTCTTTCTAATGCTCTCACCCTTCGCAGTCCACATTCCTCTCGGTGGTAAATCCGAGTTGGTCGCAAAGTATCGAGCCCGCGGCAAGGAACTGAATCAAGCTTTACCCCACCCCATCTACGCCGCAATGATTGAAGAAGTCGACCAGATGGTGGGACGCATCGTCCAGGAAATCGATGACCAAGGCTTGAGCGACAATACAATGCTCGTCTTCACATCCGACAACGGTGGTTTGTATCGCCGATATGACTACCGTGAGCACGCGGATGACAATGTCTCGAGCTTATTGCCGCTCAACGGTGAGAAGGGAGCGCTGCACGAAGGTGGTATTCGAGTCCCATTGATTGTGAAGTACCCGGGACACACCCCAGCTAGTTCAGTCTGCGACGAACCGACGATCTCCTACGATTTTTACCCAACATTTGTTGCCGCTGCAAAAGGTCAATTGCCGCCGCATCAAACCATTGATGGCGTCAGCTTGATGCCCTTGTTGGCAGACCCCACCCAAACCCTGACGCGAGATGCACTGCATTGGCACTACCCTCACTATCACCATGATCGCCCCGCCAGCGCAATCCGGGAACGCGACTGGAAACTGATTGAGTATCTTGACGGCACCGGTGACATCGAACTTTATCACTTGGCCAATGACATCGGTGAGACCAAAGAACTTAGTGGTGAACGTCGCGGCAGAGCAGCAGATCTGAAACAGAAATTAAAAGTTTGGCGAGCAAGCGTGATTGCTCGTGTCCCCGTTCCCAACCCAAGTTACGACCCAGATCGTGCAAACCAATGGTGGAGTCGCCGAAACGGAAAGCCGATTGATAGCGACAGTCGAAAACGGTTCCCGCAAACCGAACTCGATCTGTAACCATTCAATCAAGCGAGCCACCCCAGCAACCATCGGAGGGTCGAGTGTTCTGGTTATCTCGCTGGTAATGCTTCGTCGAAATATGCATCTACGCGAAATCCAATCAACGGACTTCGAAAATCTTCAGGCACTTGGACTGTTTGACGCATCGACTCCTCCCGCCCATTCGTCACGGCTTGGAAATAAAAGCCTCTGCGGGGAATCCTATTAGCATTGTACACAGTGCGTCCCAGTTGGACTTCCCAAAGTGGCGTCGTTACGGCCTCCAGCCAGTACTCGACTTCGATCTCGACGGCACCCTTTGCAAGCGAGCTGATATCAATCGATTGATCCGTGTTATCGACCAGCGGAGCATCGACTGCCAAGATCGTGTGCCACTCACATTCCTCCAGTGGTTCCTCATTCGGGCGTCTTGAAAAACGCATCCGAATCCCAGCCGAGGAGCCATCTTGATAAAGAAAAAACGGGTGCCTGATACGCGCAGAAATGAGCTCTTTTTTGAAACGATATCGGTAGGAGACCCAGCCTCTCTCACCGACGGAGCCGGGGGTGAGATAGCAAGTTTCACCATCTGATTCGAGATGAAACCGAAGATTGTGACTGCCGTAAAGATTGTCGTTCATCCCATAATTCATGTCATGTGCATGAACAAACAAATCACGACTCCCACCACCTAACAGTTCGTAAAACGGTAAGCTTGGAATCTCGGGTCGCTCCCGGTAGGATACGACCCCGTCTAGCACGACAGGCTTCGACACACCACCTAACATCCACTCCCAAGTCGAGCCGAAGACACCCTCTATAAGCGGCCGAGTTGCCAAGGGTTGATCCTCGATGCTCTCTCCCCGACTGAGTTCCCGAAACGTGCGTAGCATCGCTTCGGATTGGGTATCCTCAGCGATCATCTTGTAACCGTAGGTGGCCATGGTCCAGGCATTTTTGTTGCATACCCTATACCGTATTCCATCCGGATCCATTTCGGTAAGTCGCTCACAAAATGCCTCCGCTTCACGAAAGGTGACGTCAGTGACTTGTGCATCGGGTGCAAACAACGAGTCATCGGCGTTCTGCTCGCGAGGCCCCATGACTTCCAAATACTGTCCCTGCGTGACCAAGTTGGCTCCAAGCCATTGGTCGCGGTCCATATTCTTCCAACCGAGATTCCGAAACAGTTCGGGGTGATCGGGATCAATCGGCCACGTGTCAATCGAATCCGCCACCTCCGGAATTCGCGTCAGCTGCATCCCCACGAAGTTCAAAAAGTGATCTTGATCCTCCCATCTGCCGGCAGCCACAACGTCAGCTGCCGGCGTTCCCACAACGTCAGTTGACCCCGGCAAACCCATCGGACTCGACTGCTCCGCCCGATCACTCCTCGACCAATTCCGCAAGCTCATCAAGCCAATCCCCAAGAGCGCGACCGCCAAGCAAGAAACAGTGAAGATCCGCCAACTTCGTTGCGTTCGGGACAGCACTTCGGATTGCTTGGCAATGGGGGATGCGGAATCAATTGGATTCGCAACATCCACTGGTGCGATTTCCCCTGACGTTTTAACGGCAGGCGTCTCGTTACCACCGGTCGGCTTCATAGCGTTGAGCAACTCGCCTGAGAATTCAGCTGCGGTTGAGTAACGCGAGGCTGGATCCGTTGAGAGTGCTTTGCGCAGCACTGCTTGAGCTGCAGGTCCACAACCAACCTTTGCCGTCGGCAGATCAAGACTCCCCTGCTGAACTCGCTGGGTGAGTCGTTCAATACTGGTTTCTGCGAACGGATGCCTACCGGAAATCAAGACACAGGCAATCTCCGCCAGTGAAAAGATGTCGCTCCGTTGAGTCCCAGTACCGGTCTGTAATTGTTCTGGCGACATGTAAAGTGGTGTACCGACAGGCCCGCTTTGTACCAAATCCTCCGTTGCTTCGAAGGCAATCCCAAAATCAACGATCTTCAATCGTTTTTGGGAAACATCCAACATCAAGTTCGCCGGCTTAAGATCACGGTGAACAATTCCATGCTGGTGGATCGCACCAAGCCCGTCGGCGATTTGCCGGAACAAACTCAATGAGTGGTCACGATGCAGCATGGGCTGCGGGTGATGCTCAATCCATTCCTGCAACGTCGATCCATTGATCCATTCCATGGCATAGAAAACGAGGGGCGAATCTGGCTCCGCTGAAATGTGATGAATCAAAACAACATTGTCGTGCAAGACAGTACTCGCCAATCTGGCTTCATCGATGAATGTCTGCTTTTGCTCAGGGATGAGAGCAATCGAAGGAGCGAGCACTTTAATGGCGACGTCCCGACAGAGCTGCGGATCGCGGCCGTGAAAAACGAATCCGGTGGGCCCCGTGGCGATCAAATTGTTGAGGTAAAACCCCCGCACCGATGCAATTTCAGCTGCCGCAACCGGACCGGAAACCTGCGCAAGAAACGCAAGAAACTCATCAACCTTTTCGATTCGCTTCGTAACACGCATCGTGGTGGTTAGCAGCGATGCATAATCACCCTCACGAGATTCAAAAAACTCTTCCGATTCGTCTTTCAATGCCAACAATGTCCGCAACTCACGCTCCAACTCGCTGTCGCGTTTGGCAAGATCCTCCAAATAAGAAGTCTTCTGCGCAGGATCGACCAGCGTGATCGCCTCGTTGAAGGCGGTTTCAAGACGATTTAGATATCCGGGGTTCATCGATGAAGATCCATTCAACATGCCCTGCCTCAAAAGGCGGCAAACCAAATTCGACGGAGTGACTGCCATGCACCGGACGGAGCTTTGGAAACCAAGCGAAACCGCATCTAACAGCCTTCACAGCAAAAAAACCGGTACAACATCAATTTCCGCATCCTTCACTCCGTCACAGTCGCCGAGTTTCACCATGCTGTGCGGATCAGAAACGCCGATTGTCTCACAAAAAAGCGAAGATTTCCAATTCCGTGTCTGAGTGAGTCTGATCGTGACTGCATCCAAAATCGAATCGACCTTGGCGGCGGCCAAGGTCTATTTGGCCGTCGATGAATGATTGAGCTTGCTGGCCAGCCATGTCCGGGAAAAATCCCATTTTCGAAATGCCGTTGCCCGCGAAATCCCCAATTTTTCAGCTGCTGCCTCGATTGAAATACCCTCGTAAAGGTGTAAACGCACTAATTCAGCATTTTCGGGCATGCCCTCCGCCAGCAGATCGATGGCATCGTCAAGCTCCACCAGCATCAACGACGCTCGATCCTTCCGAACACGCGAGAGTTGTTTGCCAGCGCGTTCGGTTGCCTGTCGTTCGGACTTGATTCGCACGACACGTCTGCGAGCACGATCGATCAGGATTTGTCTCATCATGCGAGATGCATACGGGAAAAGTTCGTCAACCGACGTTCCAGGATTCGTCGAGCTTGCTCCAGTCGGCCGCTTGCTCGATTTTAAGAAAAGCTCGTGGACCAAACCCGTCGCAGTGAGCGTACATTGAGACTCCTGACGCACGAGTGCGACAGCGAGTCGACGCAGGTGTTCGTACCGCTCGGGATTCGCATCTAAACTCAATGCGCTGCACCTATTCATTCAGGAAAGTTCATTCAGGAAAGTTCATTCAGGAAAGCCTCGCATGCTACGGCGTCAATCGGCCCAACAACTTGAACAGAACGGGCCACGCTCGTAGTCAACCAAAACCTCTAACGCATAAAAAAAAACGGCAACAAGTCTCAGCGGTCACGCCATCAACTCCTCCAGAGGCCCGGTCAAATCGAGACTCTTGAGATTGGCATCGAGTTGGCCAAAGGTGTTTGGCGTCTGGATCCCGGCTGCCTGCATCAGCGACAGATACAGGTTCCCGATCGTGCGGTGCCCATGTTCTTGGTACTTGGGGTATTCTAGATATCGGCCCATCGACAACTGATTCGCCATCCCGCCCACCAAGACGAAGGGCCAATCAGTTTGACCACCGTGATGATCACCCCCGGCACAGGATAGATAGACGATCATCGTGTTATCGAGCATTGTTCCATTACCTTCCGGGATGCTCGCAAATTTCGCTGCCATCTTGGCGATGCTCTTGAAGTGCAGCTTCTCAACCTCTGTTCTAGCTTGGTGCCCAGTCAAACCATTGGACGCACTATTTTCTTGCAAATGCCCGAGGGCATGTACCGAATTCGAGAGACCAAGTTCTGAATACTTCACCCCTAAGGTATCGGGGCGAAGGGTCACCACATTTGTGAGCCCGGCAATCAGCGCTGCAGTCGCCAATTCAAAGTGTGATTCAATTCGAGCAGACGGCGCAGAAGACTCATAGCGATCAGTCAGGTTCGGTGCGTGCTGCTTAATCTGCTCTGTCAACTGGGATTTTTTTTCTTCAATCAACCGCAGTGATTCAAACGACTCGGTAAAGATCGCAAAACGCTGTTTGTCATCTCCTGAAAGCTGAACTTCCACTCTGCGTGCGTCTTCTTTCAGGAAATCCATCAGGTTTCCGTTCAACGCGAGCTTCCGCTCCAGTTG
>JAQWPZ010000271.1 GCA_029245125.1 Rubripirellula sp. | reverse complement strand
AAGCCTTCGATGGAGGCTGGGCCGGTAGGGACGGGGCGATGGGGTGCGGTGCCGGGCTGGCTTGCCCACGTACCGGGATGCTAACACACCACCCGCGTCATCCCTAGCATAGATTACCCTAACGCGGGCAGACAGGTGGCGGCGGGAGGCTGGCTGATCATAATAGTAGAGCGTTCCTGTCCGATTGACTCTTGCCTGGGATCTTCCATTGGTCGAACCACCTCCCCGCGAATCCGAAGACGATACTGCCGCCGCAGCGCAGTTGGTTGAATCGTGCCGCCGCATCCGCGAGCAGGTTGGCCGAGTTGTTGTTGGACAAGACTTGGTAATCGAGCAGTTATTGATCGCGATCTTGGCCCGCGGCCATTGTTTGCTCGAGGGAGTTCCTGGGCTTGCCAAAACATTGATGGTCCATTCCTTGGCCGATTCGATGGATTTGACCTTCCGGCGAATTCAATTCACGCCCGATCTAATGCCGGGAGACATCACGGGAACCGAGATCATTCAGGAGGATCCGGAAACCGGCCGTCGAAATTTCATTTTCGAGCGCGGTCCTGTGTTCACGCAAATGCTGTTGGCTGACGAGATCAATCGAACGCCCCCGAAGACTCAAGCCGCGCTTTTGGAGGCAATGCAGGAGCACGCTGTAACGGCGGCAGGAAAAACCTATCGCTTGGATGAGCCCTTCTTTGTCCTTGCAACTCAAAACCCGATCGAGCAGGAAGGCACGTATCCGCTACCCGAGGCACAACGTGACAGATTCCTTTTTCATGTCGTGGTGGACTACCCAACGCGCGACCAGGAAGGTGAAATTGTAGACCGCACCACGTCGACCTTTAATTCGGCGATTGAACCAGTCGTCAAAGGATCCGAGATCATTCAGTTTCAACGAACCGTCCGACGCGTGCCATTGCCACCGCATGTCAAAGACTGGGTGCTCGATGCGGTCCGCTCAATCCGACCACGGGATGAGAACGCAAAACCATGGGCGAAAGATCTGATTGAGTGGGGCCCTGGGCCGCGAGCGAGTCAGCAGTTAGTGCTGGCATCAAAAGCTCGAGCATTGCTACATGGACGCGCTCACGTCACGATTGATGACGTGCAAACGCTGGCCTACCCCGTTTTGCGACATCGTATCGTTCCGACTTTTGCAGCCGAGGCTGATGGCATCACCGTTGAGGACATCATCTCGAAGCTGATCCAAGAACAGGATGCTGGAAAAGCGAAGGTGATGTAAGCAAAGCGTTGTCGTGTAAAAGCGACCGCAAGGTTTCCTGGTTGCTCGATTCTCCGCGTTGTTAGCGGTAGCCGCGCATCACCCGCGGTCCTAGCGTCCGTTGAGAACGTTCGCGAGGTGAAGCTCACGAATGGAACACGTTTTGAAAATCGTGGTTTGGTTGGCTACTGAGAGCGGACGAACGTCTTCGCCGCCCCAGCACTCCACGAAGATTCACCCGCAACGTGGGCTCGAATGACAAGTGGTCCCCGAAATGCCTCGGGAATGGCGACCTCGAGTTCCACCTGCTCGCCCGCGGTGACGGGTTGATTGACAAAAGCCACCGTTGTGTCATTCGGATCGCCATCGGTTGTGGCACCAAGAGGGTGATCCAAGGTCAATCCCAGGTCACCCTCGATCGGGCTTTGCAGTGAGATTCGGATTGGTTGCCCAGTGGGTGATCCGATCGGAACCTGCAGCTTCAATGGCTGTGGATGATTCAGTCGCAACGTTGGATCGCCTAACAAATTGTAGAGCAGCATGTGTTCAAGTCGCTCATTTTTAAGCGAGGATCCGCTGGGATTGATGATCGTGGCCAACGCGTCGATCATCATGCGTGTGGTCGAGGTATCGGAGGGCAAGTCGCGTTGCATTTGGTTCAACGCGATTAGCCAGGCGTCACCGAGACGCGGCAACTGCTGCTCGAAAACACCTTTGATCAATCCGATTGCTGCCGTGCTATTGCCATACGGCATCGTGACACGACTACCGGCGAACACAGCGATTGGCCCGCCATCACAAAGTAGCATTTCCTCCGCCAGCGAATCTTCGCGGGCGTCCATTGCACCGGTATAACACGCAAGCATCACGGCGATAGGAGATTCCCCAGCCGGGCGGTTGAGTTGTTGCACGGTTTGCTGATCTAGCACCGGTCGACCGGAGAGCGTGTTGGGAACACGATCCAGGGCAGTGACTCGTCCATGTCCGGCGTAAACCCAGAACCGGGAGCCTCGTTGATAACGATTGAGCACCGCTTCGGTAAAATTTGTTTCCTGGGGGAAAAACGGATGACCGGGACTTGCATAGACCACGGAGGTTCGCGTCTCTGGGGGGAGCACGCCGGTAACGATTGACCGTGTCACGGACTCGATGGCTCGGTCGGCAACCATGCCGAAACCACCTACCCCACCGACTAATTGGATTTGACCTCGCCAAGGACCGAAATCACGACTAGATTCACGAGCTGTGATGCGACGGATCAAGGTCGCAAGTTGGTCCGAATTATCGACTGGTAAACGGCCCACGACGGCATCGGGAATGTTATCCAGATCAAAGTCGCCGAACAGCATGTCGCTGGAAAGGACCGCAGTCGATCCCAGCTTTCCAGTTACGGTTGTGGGGGAGTACAAAATGGGTGTTTGGCAAAGTTCATCGCACGGCGCACCGATGACCGGGGCATCACCGACCAACATCACATAGCGAGTTTTGTCGGTTGCACTTTTGCGGATTGAGCTTCGAAGTGTTTCCGCATTGGAATTTGAATCGACGACACAAACCTGTAGGCCCTCGGTTTGGCGGTGTTCAACCCATGGTTCCAGCGCGTCGCGGAAACGACTCGGGCAAACCACAATGACGTCGGCCGCGTCGGCGGGAGCGAGGTCTGCATGGAGGACTGACCAAAGCAACACAATGAGGAGCGACCAACGTGTCATTCAAAACCTGTTCATGTTTCCGCTAGAATCGAGCTTCGACCGTGGTACGCAAATCGAACCCGGACGAGGATCGGTGTTTCACGAGACGCCGACCTGTTATCAGTGAATTGAGTGGTTCGTATCCAGCCCAATTTCCACGGCCCACCGGTTCTGTCCAGTTATCGGAAACAGGCGATCGCTTTGAAAAACAGTCTCAGCAAGCCGCAAATCGCAATCACCGTCGGTGATGTCGCCGGGATTGGTCCCGAGTTGGCGATCCACTGTGCCCTGCAACCGCAAGTCCAACGTGTCTGTAAGCCCGTATTATACGGTCCTCGTGGGGTGCTGGCTCGAATCGCAGAGATTCTGGGAGCAGATTTTGGCCAGGTCGAGATCCGTGATATTGGTTCTTGCCCACCCACGGAAATCAATCCGGGACGTTTCGATCACACAACCGGACGAGCTTCCTTTGATGCGGTAGAGCAGGCCATCGAGGATGCAAAATCTGGCCAGGTTGCTGCCATCGTGACTGGTCCAATTCAAAAAGAGGCGTGGCACCTGGCCGGGATTTCCTTTCCCGGGCACACCGAATTGCTGGCGGAACGGATGGGCGTGGATGATTTTTGCATGATGCTCACCAGCCCGCAGATCTCTTGCGTGTTGGCAACTGTCCACATTCCGCTAGCCCGAGTGGCGAGCGAATTGACGGTAGAAGGGGTGCTAAGAGCGATCCGACTTGGGGCAAACGCGGTTAAAAAACGAACTGGCGGGCGACCACGTGTGACCGTTTGTGGATTGAATCCACATGCTGGTGAAAATGGCTTGCTGAGCCTCGGTGAGGAGGCAAATTTGATCGAACCGGCGATTGAGATTTCCCGTCGTGACGGAATCGAGGTGGTTGGTCCCGTTTCGCCTGATACTGCATTCACGCCCGCTGGACGTGAGGCAACCGACGTGTTCGTCTGTATGTATCACGACCAAGGCTTGATCCCGTTGAAGGCTTTGGCCTTTGATGACGCGGTCAACGTTACCCTCGGCCTACCGATCGTGCGAACGAGCGTTGATCACGGCACCGCGATGGATTTGGCTTGGCAAGGGAAAGCCAGTCCGGCCAGTATGTTGGCAGCGATTGAAATGGCGGTCGAATTAGCCGATGAATGATGACAAACCTGAGCAGACTGGCTTAAAAACTAGAGGCGAGCTGCGCAGATCCTCTCGGTGGTACACGATTGCCGAGTTCAGTCTGCTGATGTTGCTGATCTTTGCCTACGCCGGTGATGCACCTCCGATGGTGAATGAAGCGCATTATCTCGTGAAAGCAAAAAGCTTTTGGGACCCGAGTTGGTGTGCTAACGATCTGTTTGTTGCATCCACCAAAGCTCATACAACCTTCTACGCCATTTTCGGATGGCCGACGTTGTTCGTTTCGCTCTCCACAACCGCGTGGATTGGTCGATTTGTGGCATGGTCGCTGCTAGCGATCGGGCTGCAGCGTTTGTGCTGGACTGTGTTTGAACGCCGTTGGCTCAGCTTGATCGTCGCTTTGGTGTGGATTGCCGGAGTCGAATATGGCAACTTGGCGGGTGAATGGGTTGTCGGTGGGATCGAAGCAAAAGTACCCGCCTATGGTTTGATCCTGTTCGCGTTGGCGGACATGAGCAAGCGTCGTTGGAACCGTGTCTGGTTGTGGTTGGGCGCTGCCTCGGCATTGCACGTACTCAGTGGCGGGTGGTCGGTGATCGCAGCCATGGTGTCTTGGGCCATTACCGAGAGGAAACGGGAAGATCGAATTCCGCTGCTGTCGGGCTGGCTGTTTGGCGGTGGCGCGATTGCATTGTTTGGCTTGGTTCCTGCTGTAGCGCTGACCATGGGAACATCCGCGGAAGCATCGACTGCGGCAGCACGAATTTATAGCTACTATCGCATTAGGCATCATTTGTTGCCGGCTGATTTTTTGCCGCATTGGTATCTGCGGCATGCGGTCTTAATCGTGGTGACATGGTTTTTAGCCAGACGCTATGTTCCCATCGAAACCGGTTTGCGGTCTCTGGCAGGGTTTACTTGGGGGGCAGTCGGAATTGCCGGGATTGGAATGATTGTCGGACTATTGCCAGCCTTCGCGCCCGACTTGGCGGCCAAGCTTCTCCGGTATTACTGGTTCCGCCTTACTGACGCGGTCGTTCCACTGATGCTCGCGATGCTGGTCGCCGCATTGATCATCGACCGGGCTCGAACTTGGTCGCGGATTGGTCTGGCTTGCTGTGCGTTGGCCCTGATGTTGGTGAGTGTTTCAAGTTTCGATCGGATGCGGCGCGGCGTTCCGCCATCCGTTAGCAACGTGCTGTTGGGTCGCGATATGGGAGCATCACGCCAGGTCCAACATCAGGTGATGAAAGACTGGATCGCAGTGTGTCGATGGGCGAGACTTTCGTCGCCCCAAGATGCCGTTTTCTTGACGCCACGCCATCAGCAAACATTCAAGTGGTATGCCCACCGCGCTGAAGTCGTCAATTGGAAGGATGTTCCGCAGGATGCGGAGAGTTTGAGCGAGTGGAATCGGCGTTTTTTAGAAATCTACCCGCAACGTCTCGGCTTCGTGCGGGTGACGATTCGATACGACAAACTCCGTGAATATCGCCGAGAGCATGGTGTCCGAGCGATGATCGTGGATCGACGGGTGACTGGCGAAAATTTGCCACTGGTCCGGCTTTACCCAACCGCCGGAGAGGCGAATGCGACATACGCGGTGTACGAGTTGCCGCAAGATTGAGTGGGGGGGTGACAAGCTGCATTTCCGTGCAGTTTCGGCACAACTGTGCCATGGAAGCACAGCAAAACAGTCGCAAATCCCCATTCCCGGCGGTTTGTACGGTTCGGCATCGCAGTTGCACCGCTTTGCTCCTCGTCCGGGGGACGCACGCTTTCATCGTGGGAGCTTGTTCGTCTCACTGTGGAAAAATGAGGGGTTGAGATGCATCAGGATGTAACGACACGCTACATGGGCTTACCGCTGCGTTCACCGATCTTGGTCGGTGCCTGCCCATTGACGCTCAAGCCTGAAATGGCCCGGGAGGTGGCGATTGCCGGTGCTGGGGCGGCGGTCATGCCGTCATTGATGGAAGAACAGGTGTCACGCTGGTTCGCGCGGCGGAAAGGCGACGC
Organism: Rubripirellula sp.; assembly: GCA_029245125.1. Lineage (GTDB taxonomy): Bacteria > Planctomycetota > Planctomycetia > Pirellulales > Pirellulaceae > Rubripirellula. The sequence goes on along the minus strand of JAQWPZ010000271.1, from coordinate 3,354 downwards.
GTCGAACCGTTGTCCCAACCCAGAAGCTGAGTTGTGCAAAAGTGAAAACGTTTACAACGGAGGAGTTGAATCTTGCCTGAAAACGATTCCTCGGCTGAAGCGGCAATGCGGGATTCCAATCATCGCAAGTCTGAACGGAGGCCACGACGGCGACTGGCTTTCAATCGCCGGTGACTTAGAAGCGGCGGGTGTCGATGCGATTGAGCTAATCATCAACGCCAACACCTATGATCCGGATTGCACCGCCGAGCAGGCTGAGCGACCATTACTGGACGCAGTCCGCCGAGTTACCCAAATGGTGTCAATTCCGGTGGCGGTGAAACTGTTACCCTTCTATTCAACCCTACCCAATTTAGCCGCTCGTTTGCGCGAAGCTGGAGCCAAGGGGATCGTGCTGTTTGGCCGCGAACCGATTTGGGAAATCTCCGATGGCGATCTGGTCCCCGCTTTGCATTGGCACCTCAGCAGCCCAGGCTTGTTGCAAACAACGCTATCCGGATTGATTCGGGTTCGTGGCAGCGATCCAAGCTTGTCGATCGCCGCCAGTGGAGGCATCGCGACTACTTTGGACGTCGTCCATGCGGTGGTCGGGGGCGCCGATGTCACGATGGTGACTTCCGAGCTCTATCGAAGCGGACCTGACGTCATTGCACATTTGGTCGAAGGATTATCTGGCTACTTGCATCGAAACGGATTCAATTCCTACTGCGATTTGATTGCCAGTCGGCAAACGCAAGCGACTGACCAAGACCGTCAAGCAAAAATGGAAACGATGTTGGCACCCCCGGAGACTGAAGAAGCTGGAGAGGCTGTCGACGGAAATTCACCGCATGGTGATCGCTGGGGACACCTGACGACACCAACGCCGTGACAACTGTGCCTGACTCGCTGATGGCATTGCGGTCTCAAAAGAGTTCGGCACCGATTCACTGCAATGACGATTCAAAACTTCGGAATCGACCACGAGAGTATTTTGTCGTCGAAGTTCGTGTCGAAGCCCAGCGATTCAAAGGGCCTGTCTCCGTTGTTGTATTCACAAATTTGATTGGTGAAAATTCGCGGGCGCCGGATCGCCGCCTCAATCAAATTCACCAACAAGCTCTGGATCAAGTAACAACGTCAAATGTTGCCAACGCCAGCAACTGAAATCATTTGGCTTCCGGTCCCACAGACATGGCTGTGACGAGCATGATTTTTCAAGTTGATCCGAAAGAGCAGCAAATTGACACACCGTCGTGTGTTCAAAGTCATCAGCAAGATCTTGCGAGCAACGAGCCAGCCAGCCAGCCAGCCACGAGCATCCTCGGAAGATTTCCAAACGACGGCTAGGTGGCCACTTCAACCGCTGACCGTTGACCGTTGACAGTTCGGCTGCATTCGATCCGCCAGCGATATCGCAGCAACTGGAATGCCGCGTTTTGTCAGCGAATCGGTACGCCAAACCAACTGAATCGTTCGGTTCAGCTTGAACTATTGGCAGTGTGGCTGCTTAGAAAGGCAGGAGTTTGTTGAGCGCGGCCGTGATCGGACTATTGGCGTTGGGGCCGCGATTGACATTGATGTTCTCCGGCGAGTTTTTTCGAAGATCATTCTCTTGATCACTCTCGCTGTCTTCCGGATCAGCATCACGCAGCGGTTCAAGCGGCGAATCATAGTCGCGGCGTTTTCGGTCCGATTCCGATTTTGGTTCGCCCGGTTCCATGTCAAAGAGTTTCTCTTTCCGACTCTCTTTTTCTTCCTGGCGCTGACGTTCCAGCTCAACCGGATCTGGTGGCAGATCGCGATCAGATAGCTCACTGGTTTTACCTCCGGCAGGTGCAAAGACGCTGCCGACCCGCCCCTCATTTCGAAGTGTCCGCTGCCAACTGCCACCATAGGCTGGGTAGGCCATGTCCTCGCAGTCTGCACAAATGCGGCAGCCGCCGAGCGGCAGTAGTCCGCCGACCATTAAGATCACGGCCATCACCGGGTACTTTTCAATAGACTGCTTGATTTGCATCGGAGGGCGAGCGTGTTTTGGGGTGTCTAGGTGTTGGTGCCGGAGCATCGTCACGGCGCAACAAAAAACCGATGACCTGTGAGGCCATCGGTTTGTATCGGTTAGGAGGGCTGGTCGCTTGAGCGAAGCTTTAACGATTATGCATTGCGAGTCGCCATCGCTTCTCTCAGACAATCGTTGCCAATCACCAGTTGAGTTAGCTCCTGCCACGGCGAATCCTCGTCGGTGACAGTTTCACACAGGAGTTCCGCATCATCCCAGTCCGATTCATTCGAAACGGCGAAACGCAAATCACTGCGATCTAATTCCTGGGGCATAGGAATGTATTTCAGATGGTAGGCGCCCGGTGAATGCTCCAGCCACGAGGCGACACTCAGGTCAGAATCTGCGGGCAAGCGATCTTCGTTGCGGCGGAGTCGTCGCAAGGTGTCACTGTGGCAAACCTCTCCTGCCAAGCCGAGGTCGTTCATTCGACGCCAGTCGCCTTCGGCCGAACCGTAGCCAACGTAGTCACAATCACCCGCCCGAGCCGCTTTGGCGACTAATTGATCGACGAGCGATGGATCGACAAAAGGCCGATTCGCGGGGACATAGACGACCCATTCCGCACTACTCTCGTCCGCTGCGGCAGCGAGCCTTTGAGAGACATGGCACGAGGGGAAATTCAGCAGCCGGAGTCCCGGTAAACCACAGGTCAAAAGCGATGCTGGGATGTTCGATCCAGTGATGAAGACTTGGTTTACCAACGTGCAATCACTCAATCGTCGGCCCATTCGAATGACCAACGGTTGTCGCCCAAGCTTTCGTTTAGCGAATCGGGCAGGGGACGGTTGCTTCTCGGTATCAAGAAAATCACCGAGATCGATCACAGCGATGGCGTGGGTTCTCGACGGCATTGCGTTCTCCTTCAATGCGACTGATGCCCGCTGCTTAACCATCCAGATTAAACTCCTACCGGGCGAACTACCGCTAATTATGGACGATTCTTGGGCCAACGGTCTATGGGAAAGGCCCGCAGCTTTTTGAACTTTTTTCTAACTTTGGCTCAAGTCGATCTATTGTCGATCGGGGCAAAGATGGCACAACGCAAAGACAGCCGGCAGATGGATCTGCCTGTTCCAGGCCAACAGGGATGTTTCAGAAGGATTTGCCGTGCTTGATCTTGCCCAAACTACCGAACTTATAGATGCTATCATCTTGCCGCTGCTCGGTTGCGTTGTCTTATTTTTCGCTAAGTTTCGACATGGCGAGGCAGCTCGCCGGGCAGAGCGACAATTTATGGGTGTGTTGGTGGTGATGACTTTGGTCACCCTGCGCACCGTGATTCAGTGTCATGATGCATGGTTGGTACACAC
>JAQWPZ010000024.1 GCA_029245125.1 Rubripirellula sp. | reverse complement strand
ACAATGTATTCGCTTGCGCCTCGGAACAATACTGATGGGCTCGACCGGTATGACCTCCGTAGAGGTACACCGCGTTGTCAGTCGCTGCCGCACCGAAGCTGGTCACCATTTCTGGGATTGCTGGAAACGTGTCAGCGGTCACTGAAATCGACGGTTTCTCCGCCATGGCATTCACACCAACCAGAGTCAAAAAGATGAAACCCAACTTACCAACCAATCGCATCAACATTCAGCCACCTTGATCGCAAACAGAGATTCCGATTTCTATAAAGCAGAATATATTTTCGCCAGCCTGCAGAATTCGGCGAGTTAAATCGCCTTTCCCTTCTCTACACCGCCGATGAATCCGTGCTTCCTCTCTGTGGAGCTTACGCGATCTGACCAATCACTCCAATAGCTGGACGAATTCCAGAGCAAGGTTCAAGTCTCCGATTGGATGCCGAACAGGCAACATTGTCGCGAACAAATTACAGGACAAAACCGTGCATCGCGAAGCCGTAGTTGTTATCAATTCGGCCCGAACACACGCTTGTTCCTTCAACCGAACCGGGAAACCGCATCGCCATCATTCCCGCAAGACAGCCCTGACGGGATAATTCGATCACGGTTCGAGATCACAAAACGCAACCAAAACATTGTGCATCCAACCGAAAAACCAGACACCGCAAAAAGCAAATGCGGGCCAAACTCGCCCGGCGCAACTGGTAAACTACCACCTCCCGCCCGGCATCCATCATCCACTGTCACGACGAGAATCAACGAGCCGACTTGGTTCGCTTGCTCGGCCGCAAGATGGGTTACCGACCACAGCCACATTCGCCTGTCCACCGATGCCTGCCCGGACACTTCGATGAATCACAGAAAATATCACCACAATACCGACACCATGAAACCAGTTGCCTCGATCCTGATACTCCTGCTCGCAAGTCTCACCGCCTTTGGTCAAACCGATCGGCCTTATGTTGTGATCCACCGCCAAGGCGAGAGCAACTGTCACACATTCCGAATCCCCGCCATTACGATCACCAACGATGGAACGCTGTTAGCCGTTTACGACATGCGCTATCGCAGTCGCCGCGACCTGCAGGGACATATGGACATCGGCTTGTCGCGATCGACCGATGGTGGCGAGACATGGGAACCACCCCGTCCCATCATGGACATGGGAACCTATGGTGGATTACCCGAAGATCAAAATGGCTGCTCCGACCCCAATATCCTTGTCGACAAGGCAACGGGCGAAATCTTCGTGAGTGCGGTTTGGACACACGGCCGACCAGGCACACATCAATGGAGAGACAAAGGATCAGAACCGGGCCTCGAACTCGGCCAATCATCGCAATTTCTGGTGGTGCGATCGAAAGACGATGGCAAGTCGTGGTCATCACCAGAAAACTGGACAGCCAAACTCAAGAATCCAGCCTGGTATTTGTTCGCTCCGGCTCCTGGAAATGGCATCACGCTGGCTGACGGCACCTTAGTAATGCCGAGCCAAGGCCGAGACCAGACGGGTGCTCCTTTTTCGAATCTGATGTGGAGTAAAGACCACGGCAACACCTGGACGGTTTCTAGCCAAGCTCGCTCTGATACCAGCGAGTGCGCAGTCGCCCAACTTTCAGATGGTTCATTGATGATCAACATCCGTGACAATCGCAACCGTGCAGACAAATCAGAAACCAATGGTCGTGCCGTCAGTGTCACCAACGACCTAGGTAAAACGTGGAGTGTCCATCCATCGGACCATGGAAGCCTGCCCGAGCCCGTCTGCATGGCCAGTTTAATTTCGCACCAACTCGCCGATGGACGAACCGCTTTGTTTTTTTCCAACCCAAATGACAAAGCAAAACGAAAAAACATGACTGTTCAGATGAGTTTGGATGACGGCAAAACATGGCCCAAGAAAATTGCCTTGGACGAAAAAGGCGGAGCCTACAGCAGTCTCGTCGTGGTCGATGACCAAACTCTCGGAATCATCTATGAGTCATCGCGAGCCGATTTTGTTTTTCAGAAAATCAAGTTCAGCGAGTTTGGACTTTGATTGCCTGCGTTCAGGGCAAACCGCGTCGTTTTTCCGCGCGACATCACAACATCCAATACGGTGGAGTCGGTGAAAAATGTCGTAACTTGCCACTCGCAACTTCACTCTCTTCGTTCGAAGCGTAAAGCCAACGCACACCGGCACCACTCGATCCTCTTTCCCGAGAACAATGAATCCAACAACGCGTTGCCTCATTTCCGCGATCTTGATTATCACGTTTTGCAGCGTCATCGATGCAGCGGATCGAGTCGATTACCACTCGATACGTGGGCGACAACCAACGCTGACTCCGCTCAGGATCATCGAAGGAGAGCACCTGTCGCTGCAAGGCAATTCGCGCGTCCAAAACATGGCTGCCTATGGTCCCCACTGGAGCGGTGATTCACATCTCCTGTGGGATGGCATGGTTGATGAAGCGATGACGACCACCTTCATCGCTCCTCATACCGGAAGATTCAAGCTCGAAATCCAATTGACCCTCGCCTCTGACTACGGCATTTTCACGCTCCACCTCAATGATCGCGAGGTCCGGAATAAGATCGACACGTATTCATCGCGTGTTGAAATCGCTCCATTGATAAGCCTTGGCGAGTTCACGCTCAAAGAAGGCCCGCAGACACTCGTTTTTACACTCACTGGTGCTAACCCGAAAGCAAATAAGTTCCAAGAACGCGGCTATCTGATGGGGATCGACTATCTGAAATTGACCGATCTCAATCCGCCTAAACGCCTCCCCTCCGATAAGCTTGCAACAAACAAAACCGAGACCGTTCCCCCACCACACCAACCGCCCGTTTCACAAACAAAAATCACGCTAGCTCAGCTGCAGCCAGTAATCGACGAGTTTTGTGTCCGCTGCCACGGCGGGAAGACCACCGAGGGCAACGTTGACCTGCAACAATTCGCGTCCAAGCAGGATTATCTCGACGACATTCAATTGACACACAAGGTGGCTGACGCCTTGGAATACCACGAGATGCCTCCCGCAGATGAACAACAACTGCCGGCCAAGGAGCATTCAAAACTGGCGTCGTTTTTCGAATTGACGATTGACGAATACCTTCGATCATCGGGAACGCTTGAACCGACCGTGATGCGGCGTCTGAACCGCTACGAATACAACAATGCAGTCCGAGACCTACTGCAACTGCGAGGCGATCTCTATCCGTTGCCTGAGAAGACAATCCGAGCGGTACGCCCCTACTTCAATCCAGAATCGGGGAACATGCCGAATGCTGTCACGGTCAGCAACCGCGCCCTCGGGAAAAACCAAATTGAACGTCACCTGTTAACCGGAGTCGTGCCATTCGCCATCGATCTCCCTGCCGAGCATGGATTCAACAATCGGGGCGAACAGCTGAGCGTTTCGCCAATCTTGATGGAGAGTTTTCTGAAACTCGCACGATCGATTGTACACGCTCCCGAATTTGATCAATACAGTCAGTTGTCGCAAACGTTCTTTCAGCCACCAACCGATGCCACGCCTGAGCAAATGGTTGCCACAGTAGGCGAACGACTGGCCCCGTTCATGGAACGAGCGTTTCGCAGCCCAATCAATGAAGCGACATTGGAACGTTACCTTCGTTATTTTGAAGCTGACCTTCATCGGACAAACTCGTTCTCGCTGAGCCTCAAAAACATCACCTCAGCCATTCTTGCCTCTCCCCGCTTCCTCTACCTAAATGAGAAGAAATCAAATCCTGCAAGGGTTCAGCGAATCGAAAGCTATGAACTTGCTACGCGGCTGGCAATGTTTTTGTGGAGCAGTATTCCCGATGATCGGCTGCTGGAATCGGCTCGCAGTGGAAAATTGCTTGAACCAAAAGAATTGCGAACCCAAGTAACGCGGATGCTACAAGATCCCCGCTCCCAATCTTTATCGTTCAATTTTGCCAGGCAGTGGCTCCGACTCGACCAACTCGTCACCGCCACACCCGACTTTGAACGCTTTGAGATGTATTACGCGCGGATTGGTTGCGAGCAATGGAAGTTTGGCCTGCAAACGATGATTGAACCGCTGTTGTTATTCGAAAGCATCATGGTGGAAGATCGTTCGATCATGCTGCTGATCGATGCAAACTACACCTTTCGTTCCGATGAACTTCAATCGTGGTATGGCGAGGCACTGCCATTCGCGAAACGACAAAATCGCAATCGCTTCAGTACCGCTTCCCAAACCTTTCGAAAGGTTCCGCTCAGCAATCGCCGCGAGGGTGGTGTAATCACGTCAGCCGCAATCCTCACAATGACGTCTTCACCGTTGCGTACCAATCCGATTACACGCGGTGCTTGGGTCGCCACAGCGATATTCAATCAACCGCCGCCACCTCCACCGGACGCCATCCCCGAAATCGAAGCAGACGATCGCAAAATAGAGGCAAACGGCCTGACATTGCGTCAAAGACTAGCCGAACACCAAGCGAACGGATCTTGCGCCTCATGCCACGCAAAAATCGACCCTCTCGGGTTCGCATTAGAAAACTTCGACGCGATAGGCAGATGGCGTGACTCCTATAGCTCGGGGCTATCGATTGATGCCAGCGGCGAACTCTTTGGCAAAGTCCGTTTCGATGGCGTGATTGAATTCAAAGATGCATTGCTCGACCACCCCGAATGGTTCATGCGAGCATTCAGCGAACATTTATTGGCGTACGCATTGGGACGTGCACTGAAGCTAACAGATCAACCGGCCGTCGATCAAATTTTGCAACGAGTCGCAAGCGAGCACGGACAATTTTCTACCGTGGTCCATGCTATTACCGAGAGCTATCCCTTTTTGCATAAGACGAATCAGCAGCGGCAACAACAACCATGACTGTGAAATCCACACAACTTTCCCGACGAACGCTACTCCGCGGCAGCGGGGTGGCAATGGCGTTACCACTCCTCGATGTGATGCAGTCAACCAGCGTCGCTGCCGCCACAGCAACCACCCCGACTCGGGTAGCATTTTTTTACATCCCCAACGGTGTCGTCCAATCGGCATGGCACCCGCAAGAGACCGGCACGGACTTCAAGCTCAGCCCGACGCTGGAACCATTGACCAAAGTGCGTGAGAAGATTTCCGTTTTCACACATCTGGATCGCCAAAAGGTCCCCGGAACAGATGGGCACGCTCAAGCCGGCGCATGCTGGCTGAGCAGCGCGGCACCGCACGAGCTTTCACCTGCTGGCTATCCTCTCAAAAAAACCATCGATCAGATCATCGCCGCCCAAGTTGGCGACCAAACCGCCTTTCGCTCGCTTGAGTTGAGTTGCAATCCGTACCAGGACAATCGCGAATCTGTCTATTTTGACAATATCTCGTGGTATGGGCACGGGCATGTCGCTCGCTCACTCCGCGATCCACGCGAGGTTTTTGATCGCTTGTTCGCCGTCGACCAGCAAACGGAAAACGGTAGTATTTTGGATTTAGTCCTCGAGGACGCCAGGACACTCAACAACCGACTCGGGAAGCTCGACCAACACAAACTTGACGAATATATGCAATCTATTCGCACCGTTGAGCAACAAATTGAACGAGTCACTTCGCGACAAGCCGAACTCAATCAACTCGATCTGAAGCGTCCAGTGAAAACGTGGCAAGTCATGAAACGGGACGAATTCATTCAGGTCATGGGGGATCTGATGATCCTCGCGTTGCGAACGGACCTCACGCGAGTCAGCACGCTTATGTCTAGTCCGGAGCGATGGAGTTCACCTTTGAAAGTCGATGGTTTGTTTGATGACAAGCCAATCCAACACCACGGCTGGACACATAACCAAAGCAATCCAAACGTGAAACGGGACCTCGAACGACTTGATCGCTTTCACGTCGAGCAGTTTGCATCACTCGCCGCCAAAATGAATGCCATTCCCGATGGCAACGGCACACTCTTAGACAACATGATGTTTGTACTTGGATCCGGTATCAGTGATGGATCTCTGCATGTCTACACTGATCTGCCAACAATCATCGCTGGCAGTGCAAATGGTCGAATCGCAACCAACCGACACGACAAACATCCAACGGGCACCCCGATTGCAAATCTGTGGCTGTCAATGGCACAACTGATGGGAGTCTCCACCGACCGAGTTGGTGACAGCACTGGCCCCCTGCAGGGCTTGCTCGCTTGATCAGTACCCCGTTGGAAAAATAGTTAACCACCGTCAAAAACCATCATCGAAAACGGATCCAGCCGGCAGATCAACTCCCCACAAAACTCCACCACCTATCGAGTGGCCCCAGAATCTGTGGCCTGCCAGCACTGGTAAACTAGTCGGAGCAAGCTGATTCCCATCGAGACCACATCCTGCTCGTGATTCGTGAACACGCGTCAGCAGAATCGTCTCACCACTGATTCCCTTTGAAGGATTCGATGACCGTACGATGAAAACGCACAGCGAAATCTTGTTCCAACTTGTCTTACTTGGCTTGATGTGCAATCCATCGGCTGCCCAGACCAACCAGGCAGACTCCTTTGCTGAGTATCCAGAGCGAACATCGCAATACCTCGCTCGCCTGCACGGCAAAGGCAATGCAACCCACGCGGCGGAGTTTGCATTTCGGGCCGATTTCCCGGGCGGATTCACCGCCTGGCGGCAGACGGCTCGTGCCGAGCTCAACGACTTGATCGGACTCGGAAAAATCCGCGATTCGGTAGGTTCATGGACACCGTCGGTGAAACTTGATGAACGGATTCGCGAAACCGGCTACACGCGTCAGCGAGGCGAAATCGAAACAGAACCAGGGGTAACGATTCCCTTCTGGTTGCTGCGTCCCACTGGTGAAACAATGAACCCGCGACCATTGGTAATCTGCGCACACGGCCATGATTCAGATGGGTGGAATACCTACGCAGGCGTTTACCGCGACGCCGACCACGAAGCCAAAACCTTGCAAAAAGATGGCAACCCCGGCATTCAAGCGGTGCGGCGGGGATACGTAGCGATTGTCCCGGCAACACGAGGCTTGGCTGCTGCAACTCAGATCCCTGACCTCAAGGGACGCCATGGCAATCGTCCGTGCCGCGCACAACTGATGCACTGCCTGCTCGCAGGACGCACCGCTGTGGGTGAGCGAGTGTGGGACACTCAACGCTTACTCGATTGGGCATTAGCCGAGGTTGACGGAATCGACCCAAGCAGAGTTGCCATGCTGGGCAACTCTGGCGGTGGTGTATTGACTGTCTATGTCGCTGCGCTCGACGAACGAATCATTGCGGCAGTGCCAAGTTGTTCATTTTCGTCATACACCAGTTCGACTGGCTTTCTGTTCCATTGTGATTGCTGCCTGGTACCGCATGCCCAAGTTCAACTCGGTGACATGACCGAGATTGGCTCGCTGGCAGCACCTCGTTTCCTACTTGCCGTTCACGGCCGCCAAGACGGACTCCACAATCTGCCTGATGTTGAACGGGCAATGGCAAGAGTCCAATTGATTTACGAGGCGGCGAATGCTGGCGACAACTTCCGCCATCAATGGGGCGACTCGGGCCACAAGTTCTATCCGAACATCATGTGGCCATTTATCGAAGCCTCATTCAATCGTTGAAACGACTCGCTGGTAGTTGCACCCCTGACATCGCACCGAGCATCTACACGCCATCGAACCACAGCCAACGTAAGCCTCCAATGCGACCCTGAATCGATTGACCGAGATCGTTTCAGTTTGCATGGATCACCTTCGCCATGTTTCCCGCCGTGCCTTCCGGTGAACCAAGACCTTTGATCCGCAGGAGTTATATTCGAACAATTGCGATAAAAGCGATTCGACACAGGCAGCCGAATCAATCATCTTATTGTTGCGTTGCTTGGTGTTTGCAACCGCTCCCACCCGTGACGACTCGAACTAATCCATCCCGCTCTCAAGTATTTCCCGACCCAACTCACAAACTACGCAGGTTTGGCGAAATCTGCGTGCCAGGAATGAACAAGTGAAACCCAAAGCACAATCATTAATCCCGATGACCCTCCGTTTGTTTGCAATCCTGCTGGCGATCCAAAGCAACTTTGCTTTTTCAGCGGACAAGCCAAACGTGCTCTTCATTGCTGCGGATGACATGAACTGTGACTTGGGAGCCTACGGTCACCCACTGGTGAAGACCCCAAATTTGGAACGACTCTGCAAAATGGGCGTTCGGTTTGACGCCGCCTACTGCCAGCAACCGCTATGTGGCCCCAGTCGCGCCAGCCTCATGACAGGACTGCGGCCCGATACGCTGGACATGCACACATTGAAGCATGAACTCCGCGAAAAGAACCCGAACATCGTCACCCTGGGCCAGTTGTTCCGCAACCAAGGCTACTATTCCGCAAGAGCAGGTAAAATCTATCACTACGGCAATCCCAGCATGATTGGGACTGACGGAAATGACGACCCCGCAACTTGGGACGAACGACATAACCCAATTGGGATTGACCGTTCTCAACAAGAAAAGATTACCCGTTACGGTGCAGGTCGCGAAAACGACAAGAACCTCGGCATCAGCATGGCCTGGTGGGATCCGGAGAGTCGCGATGATGAACACACCGATGGCATGGTCGCATCGAAGATCATCGAATTGATCGGGCAAAAAAGGGACGAACCATTTTTCCTCGCCGCCGGATTCTTTAATCCTCACTGCCCCTACGTAGCGCCAAAAAAATACTTTGATCTGTACCCACTTGATCAAATCACCATGCCCGACCTCGCTGCTGCCAAGCGAGACCTCGAAGATGTTCCCCCCATGGCGTTCATGCGAGATACAAAGAACTGGCCTTACTATTTCAAGGATGTTTCGGTCGAACAGGCTCGCAAATGCAAACAGGCCTACTTCGCAACCATCTCGTTTGTGGATGCTCAAGTTGGGCGTCTACTCGATGCACTGGAAGAAAATGATCTGATGGACGATACGATCATTGTCTTCTGGTCAGATCACGGCTACTTTTTGGGCGAAAAAGGTTTGTGGTACAAACGCAAAGCATTCGAACGATCCGCGCGGATGCCATTGATCATTGCCGCCCCAGGCATGAGCCAGAATCAACACACCAACAAGCCGGTTGAATTGGTTGATCTCTACCCCACACTCGCAGACCTATGCGACCTCAGCATGCCGGCGAATCTCGAAGGCCAATCGCTCCGCCCCCTGCTTGATGATCCAGAAAACAAAACCTGGGCCAAACCTGCAGTCACCCAAGTCTGGAACAATCGAAAAGCATGGGGTTATTCGATCCGGACCGAGCGTTACCGTTACACCGAATGGCTGGAAGGCCGAGCTGGACGCGAACTTTACGATCACTCAAAAGATCCCAACGAAATCACCAATCTCGCTGGCGATCCGCAACACGAGCAAACGGTCGCCGAACTATCCAAGCAACTAACAAATTACGTTCAACTCAAACCCAACAAGCGTTGAGCAAACGGCGATGGATGCTTGCGGTGGCGTGACCCAACAAGATGCGGATCAAGAAATATTCACTCGCCGTGTCACGCGGTTGGTAAATTGGTTGCATTGAACGACCTCACAGCGACCTCACTGCCAGCATTGCCCCCAACAAGGCGAATTCCAGCGAAGCAGGATTTGCCCATGACGGCAGATCACTGCCAGCATGCGACGGACAAGATCGACGTAACCATTTTGCTCACCGATTGGAAAACGAATGACACATCTTTATCGAATCCTGGCGTTGTGCAGTTTGTTTGTGCCGGCGACCCAAGCAATCGCTGACGAGCCCCCCAACATCCTGATCATCTTCACGGACGACCAGGGCTATAGTGACTTGCAATGCTACGGGAATCAAAAAAACAAAACGCCAAGATTGGATCAATTGGCAGAAGAGGGAACTCGGTTCACTTCATTCTATTCACAAACCGTCTGTGGCCCCTCTCGTTCGGCATTGCTGACCGGGCGCCAACCGATCCGGAGCAAAGGCTGGGGGATGCCGGCATCGGAAATCACATTCGCTGAACTGATTCGCAAGGCGGGTTATCAAACCGCGTGCATCGGCAAATGGGACGTCTCCAATCGAAAAGCAATCCTCGACCGAATGCCGAATGCCCAAGGATTCGACTATTACTTCGGAACGCTGGGCGCGAACGATGGCGGTCGGGTAACGTTTCATGAAAACAACACTCAGGCCGGCACAACGCAAGACATGGGGAGCCTGACCACTCTCTATACCGACAAGGCAATCGACTACCTCAAAGAACGACGTGATCCCGAGAAACCATTCGTTCTGTATGTCGCGCACACGATGATGCATACGATCATCGATGCCTCCGAAAAATTCCGCGGCAAGTCGGCGGGCGGACTGTACGGTGACGTAGTCGAGGAATTTGATTACGAGACCGGTCGCCTACTCGACACGCTCGATGAACTGAAATTGAGAAACAACACGTTGGTGATTTACACGAGCGACAACGGGCCATGGAATCAAAAGAAATACACCGGCAAGAAAAAGGGCCATCCACAAGGCTCGATCTTCTGGGGTGAAGCTGGCCCTTTAAGAAACGGCAAAGGCTCTCCCTACGAGGGAGGCTATCGCTTGCCATGCATTGCTCGCTGGCCAAACAAAATTTCTGCGGGACGTGTCTCTGATGCGATTTTCGCAACCATTGATTTCCTTCCAACCTTTGCAAACCTCGCCGGTTTCGACGTGCCGCAAGATCGCCGCATCGACGGGATCGATCAAACCGACCTGTTACTTGGCAAACGAAATACCGGACGAGATGCTTTCTACTTTCATGATGCCGGCGTACGCCAAGGCAACTGGAAATTCCTGAAAGCAGATGCGCACTTCTATGGCTATGCAGTCGAGAATGACCGGCCCGAAGTAGACGAACTCTACGATCTGCGAACAGACCTAAGCGAACAAACCAACTTGGCCGAAAAACACCCCGAAAGAGTGGCTGAGCTAAAAAACCTGCTTCGCAAGATGGAAGGCAGTGACAAACTTCTTCCAAAAGATAACCAACGCTAATCGAACACATCGAAATCTGCGACCCGCCGCGGTCCAACCATCCGCGTTAGCTGAAAACGGCTCTAAAATCGTGAGAGTTTGATTCCAACACGCGACTGGAACAATTGGTTGCCATTACGTTGCTGAAATTGTTTGCGACACACGCGCCGTCCAAACTCGCGAAGGATCGCAACCCAGCACACGACTGTTACAGAATCGTCCATCACGATCCGCTCCAGGCGACGCATGCCACCGAAGCTGAGCAAACAGGGAGAATGATTCAAAACGCCTTTATCGCAACCTCTTTGGAATAGCAGCGGATTCATGACATGATCTTTGCTTGACAGCGATCGTAAGTGCCACCTCGTGTTGGAATTGGTATTGTCTTGGGACTGACTGGCATGGAGTGGCATGCAACAGCAAAGCACACGCAACAATGCGGCCCGACGAAAACCAAATCGATCTCTCCTCAGCCTGCTCAACACCTGTTCATTTTGTGTTTGACTCGTTAATCAAGACATCCATGTCAGCAGGCGATCCGTTACGGAGATTGTCTGGACGAAGAGTAAGCATCCTGCGTGATGATACAAAACCAGAATTCCATCGCTCGGCCATCTCGATGCGTTCCACCTCTGGCAAGTCAAGTACAGCAGGGCATTCAACCAGTCACTAGTTCCGCTTTAGCGATTGCCCGAAAAAGCCGACCAGCCATTTGGGAATCCAAGCACCAAACCTTTGTGACTTTGTTTCATATGGACGCTCAAGTCCCGGCTACGCGGTTAAGCCATTGCAGATCTGGCTGCACGCAGCATTGACCGTTGCCAGGATTGGCTCTGCACTAATCGGGTCAAACGAAGAAATTCCAACCTTTTCGAAAGGGACATCCTGGCCGCCAAAGCACGAAAACCGCAAACCACTTGCGACTCGAAGGGATCGGCAATAAGCTCGCACAAACGTTTGTGCAATTGGCAAATCGCTTCCCCCCCCTCCCATCATGGCAAACGATACGGCCCACACAGCCACTCTGGTTGAAGTCGCAGCGGCCGCCCGGGTCAGCGTCTCTACCGCATCACGTGCGTTCAATGGACGCGGTGAAGCCAATCGGATTAGCGCGTCGACGATCTCGAGGGTGCAGCAAGAAGCTGAACGCCTCAGGTTTCAGCCGAGTCAATTGGCACGCTCTCTGCAGTCGCAGCGGAGCGGTTTGATCGGAGTGATTGTTCCCGACGTTTCGAATCCGTTCTTCGCTGCCATTGCTCGCGAAGTGACCGTGCAGGCTGAAGCCCATGGGCTTTCCGTGTTGCTGGCGGACAGTCGCGAAACGACGTCTGTCGAAATCAAACTCCTCGGCGAGCTTCAATCTCGTCGCGTCGAAGGTTTGGTGGTGTGCCCAGTGGGCGAAGAATCGCAGCATTTGGTACACGTTGATCAAGTGGTTACGCCCATTGTGTTGGTTGACCGCTGCTTCACTGGGTTGCCGCTTGCCAGCGTGCACTCGGACAACGTGCACGGTGCGAAACAGGCGTTCAAGCAACTACTTACCCACGGGCACAGTGTGATTGGATGCCTGCAACGTCTATCGGGCACGCTGCCTAACGAGCAGCGACTGAGCACGGTTCGCAATGAAATGCAGCAAGCTGGACTCGTCCTCGATGATTCTCTGATCGCAGGCGACAACTTTACGGAATCATCAGGTTACGAATCAGCCAAGTTGCTGCTGGCATCTCGACCAGACGTCACTGCTTTCTTTGCGTTCAGTTCGCCAAATGCTTTTAACGCCCTGCGTGCAGCTGAAGAAGTGGGCCGCAGCGTAACCGACGACTTATCGCTGGTGGCATTTGATGATTCACCTTTCGCCGAGTTCATGCAAGTACCATTAAGCACGGTCTCGCAAGATCTGCAACGACTGGGACGAACAGCGGCGGAGGTCGTTTTGAAGCAACTGAAAACCGGCAAAAAACCCCGAAAACGGACCCACAGCTTCCCCGTCAAGCTCAACCCTCGCCAATCCATTCAGGACAATCAAACATGAAGATCATGAACCTTTTGATTTCAGTTTTCTTCCTCACGGTAACCTGCATTTGCACCCTTTCGACTGCCGCGGGAGAGACTACCGCACCGGTCCCGCTGATCTTTGATACAGACATTGGCAACGACTGCGATGACGTGTTAGCGATGGGAGTCATTCACTCGCTGCAATCGCGCGGCGAATGCGAATTGATCGCAGTCACGATCACTAAAGACCACGATCTGGCTGCGCCTTTCACCGACGTGGTGAACACGTTCTACGGTCGAGGCGATATCCCAATCGGTGTTTGCCGAAGTGGAATAACCAACCAGAAAGGTAAGTTCAATGTTTTGGCGGAAAACTCAGACGACTATCCACACGATTTGAAATCCGGCAAAGATGTTCCGGACGCGGTCGCCGTTCTACGAAAGGCATTAGCGTCACAGCCCGACGGAAGGGTCGTCATTGCACAGGTTGGGTTTTCAACCAACCTAGCGAACCTTTTGAAATCGGCACCAGATGAATTCAGTCCGTTGAATGGCGAGCAATTGGTGCGAAAGAAAGTTCGGCTGCTGTCCCTGATGGCGGGCGCCTTCGCCCAAATCGCTGGCGAAAATGGCCAGCTGTACGACCACAGGGAATACAACATCATCAAAGACATCCCATCAGCCAAAACACTGTGTGCTGATTGGCCAACCGACGTTGTTTGGAGTGGGTTTGAGATCGGAAAAAACCTGACATACCCACACCAGAGCATTTTGAAAGATTACAACTACGTTGATCATCATCCACTGTCAGAAGCCTACACCCTGTACAACCCGCCACCGCACGATCGGCCAACTTGGGATTTGACCTCGGTTTTGCACGCGATTCGTCCCGACCGAAATTACTTCGATCTGTCGCCACCGGGCGACGTGACCGTTGCCGATGACGGCTTGACCACATTCACGGTGGGTAAAACAGGTCGCGATCGACACTTGATCCTCCGTGATGAACAAAAAGGTCGCGCAACGGAAGCCTTGGTCCAACTTTCCAGCCAACCGCCTTGTGGAAAATAAGCGATGGGAACAAACAAAAGCACTTCCCATTCCGCCGTGCGGCCGAAGGTCGCCGTACTGGGATCCATCAACATGGACCTCGTCGTGCGTTGTGATGAACTGCCCGAGCCAGGCCAAACCATCATGGCAAATTCGTCCACCGAGTTTTGCGGTGGCAAAGGTGCCAACCAAGCCGTCGCGGCGTCGTTGGCCGGTGGCGACGTGAACATCATCGGTGCGGTCGGTAACGATGCATTCGCAAAAAGATTGATGGACAACTTGCGACATCACTCGATTGGCTGCAACCACGTCCTGCAGCGGAGCGAGCATCCCAGTGGTCTAGCGATAATCTCGGTGGACCAACGTGGCCAGAATTCAATCATGGTCGTGGCCGGGTCCAATGGCACTCTTTCGGCTGGCGATGTTCAGTCGGTGGAGGCAATAATCCAGGACGCTGATGTGCTGTTGGTGCAATTAGAGACCCCGGTTGACGCGATTCTTGCTGGAATCAAAATCGCAAACCAAGCCGGTGTAAAAGTCATTCTGGACCCCGCACCAGCCTTAAAATCGATTCCGCCCGACCTACTGAACATCGATCTGCTGTGCCCCAATGAATCAGAAGCCGCAGCGTTAACAGGCCAAAAAGTAGCCTCCGTGGATGATGCCATTTCCGCAGCGATCCGCTTGCAGCAAATGGGATCGCAAAACGTGGCGATCACGCTGGGCGATCGAGGAACCTTGCTACATACCTGCGATGAAACAACGCTCGTCCCTGCGTTTGAAATTGACGCAGTGGATACCACCGCAGCAGGCGACGCATTTGCAGGCAGCGTCGCCGTTCGCTGGTTGCAAACCGGAAACCTGCAAAATGCGGTCAGGTTTGCAAACGCCGCCGGCGCGTTGACCGCATCAAAACATGGCGCGCAAGCCAGCATGCCTTCCCACAACGAAATCGAATCCCTTTGGAGATCCCGATGAGCACACAAAGATTCAAACGACGTGGACTCCTGTCCGCGGGACTGATCATCGGCTTGATCTCATTCGGCAGCTGCAGTTCAGACTCCGGCTCGCCAACGACCGTTGGCAGCGGCGACAGTTCGGCCGCAAAACCGCGCATAGCATTGATTATGAAATCACTTGCCAACGAATTCTTTTCGACGATGGCGGAAGGAGCCGAAGCGCATCAATCTGCTCACGCGAACCAATACGACTTGGTGGTCAACGGGATCAAGGACGAACGCGACCTCAGTCGACAGGTCGCTCTGGTTGAAGAAATGGTGGCCAGTGGTGTCGATGCAATCGTCATCGCGCCGGCTGATTCCAAGGCGTTGGTTCCCGCATTACGACGCGCAAAAGCGGCTGGCATCGTTGTCGTCAATATCGACAATCAGTTGGACCAAGATGTTCTGAAACAGGAAAACGTCACGATCCCGTTCGTTGGCCCAGACAATCTGGCCGGGGCAAGAAAAGTCGGCGACTTTCTCGGAAACGAACTCGAGGGCAGCGACAGAAAAGTCGCAGTCCTGGAAGGAATCCGAACCTCGTTCAATGCGCAACAGCGACTGAAAGGGTTCGAAGCGTCGATGGCGGAAGCGGGGATTGAGATCGTAGACAGCCAGTCAGCCGAATGGGAAATGAGCAAAGCGAATACGATTGCGTCATCGATGCTGAGCGAACATCCAGAGATCTCCGCGATTTTGGCTGCGAACGATTCAATGGCTCTGGGGGCAATCGCCGCGGTTAAAAGCGCCGGACTCAGCGACAAAGTGAAGATTGTCGGCTTTGACAACATCACCGCTATTCAAGCTGCGATCAAAGAAGGCAAGGTTCTTGCGACGGCTGATCAGCATGGAGATCAGCTGGCCGTGTTCGGTATCGAAGTTGCTCTGAATGAGCTCGCAGGTGAAGCCGCCGGCGACGACATTGAGACGCCCGTTGATTTGGTCACGAAGCAAACCCTGTCCGCAAAATGACCGCCCCGCCACTTTTGCAAACCAAAAGCCTGACCAAACGCTACGGCAGCGTTAACGTGTTAAGCGATGTGACGATGCACGCACGCGACGGTGAAATCCATGCGTTGGTGGGCGCCAATGGAGCCGGAAAAAGTACACTGTGCAAGATCATCAGTGGACTGGTTCCAGCGTCCGGTGGGACGATGAAGTTCGATGGTAACGACTATCGCCCAGAAAACAAACAATCGTCCGAATCGGTTGGCATTCAAATTGTTCAGCAAGAATTGAACCTGATCGGAACACTCTCAGTGGCAGAGAATCTGTTTCTAACACGCTTGCCCAATCGTGGCGGTGTGCTGCGTGGACGTGATTTGCACCATCAGGCTCGTGCTGTCTTGGATCGCTTTGGCTTGACTGCCATCGAAACGCACACGGCTGTCGAATCGCTGGGCGTGGGGCATCAACAGATGGTGGAAATCGCGACTGCACTCGCTAGAGACTGCCGTTTGTTGATTCTGGATGAACCGACTGCGGCCCTTACTGGTCGCGAGTCGCAGCAACTGTTTGAGCACCTACGCCGTCTGCGCGACGAAGGTGTCGGAATCATCTACATCAGTCATCGGCTGGACGAAGTCGCTTCGCTGAGCGATCGAATCACGATCCTGCGTGACGGGCGATTCGTAGAAACTCGCGACACTGCATCGATGACGACTGACGAAATGATCGCATTGATGAGCGGCGAGGAAGCGGCGGGGCAAATCGCTGAGCATCAGACGTATCGCCGCGATGAGATTGCGATGCGTGTTCGTCAGATCACCAGCGGGTTCGTGAACGATGTCTCGTTTGATGTGCGGCGTGGCGAGCGTTTCGGGATCACGGGGCTCATAGGCTCAGGGCGAACGGAACTGCTGCGGGCAATATTCGGGGCCGACGTGGCCACAGCAGGGGAAGTTGAATTGACGGATGTCAAAGACGGACAGTTGTTTTCGCACCCCGCTGATGCTGTTGCCGCAGGCTTGGCCATGGTGACAGAAGACCGCAAACAGAACGGACTGCTGCTGTCCCAGTCGATCATCACCAACACAACACTTTGCAGTTTGCGACCTCAATTTTCACGCGGCGGTCTGCTGCGGATCGGCGATGAGGAACGCATTGCTTCGTCGATGGTCACCAATTTAGAAACACACTGTGAACACATTGACCAGTCCGTCGGCACACTGAGCGGCGGCAACCAGCAAAAGATCGCGATTGCGAAGTGGCTGGTGCATGACGCCGAAGTCTTCTTGTTCGATGAACCGACTCGCGGGATCGACGTTGCAGCACGCCGCCGGATTTATCGGCTGATCGAATCACTTGCCAAAAACGATAAGGCATGCGTGATCGTCAGTAGTGACCTCGAGGAACTACTGGAAACATGCGACGCGATCGCCGTCATGTGCGACGGAAAAATGGTGGAAACCTTTCAACGCGACAAATGGAGTCGCGAAAAGATCATGCAGGCTTCGTTCTCAGGGTACGTTTCGTGAAACAATCCAAGTGGCTACAGATCGGTATTCAATACGGGGGCTTGATCGCCGTGTTGGCGTTATTGATCGCGGTGTTCAGTGCTTGCAGCAAGAATTTCCTTCAGCCTGCAACGTTGTTGACCATCGCGAATCAGATTCCTGACTTGACGTTCTTGGCGGTCGGCATGACGTTGGTTCTGATCGTCGGCGGAATCGATCTTTCCGTCGGTTCGCTGCTTGCGTTGTCATCAGCGATCCTCGGTGTTTTGATGGCTAACTACGGCTGGCCGATTTGGGCTGCGTTTGGGATCGCGATGTTGGTCGCAGGGCTGTGCGGAACGATCAACGGTGCGATCTCAGTGGGATGGGGCATACCATCGTTCATCGTAACGCTGGGGATGCTGGAAATTGCGCGAGGCGCAACAAAAGTTGTCACCAGTTCGCAGTCGGTCTACATCGGCAGTCAAGTCGAATGGTTCGGGCAACCGATCGCAAGCCTGCGACTCTCGCCGGCGTTCTTAATCGCCGTATTGGCTGTCATCGTTGGACAATTCGTTTTGACGCGAACGGTTTTTGGTCGTTACTGCGTAGCGATCGGGACCAACAAAGAGGCGGTTCGGATGTCGGGGATCCGGGCGACTCCGTATGCGATTGCGGTTTTCGCTATCAGCGGACTGATGTGCGGTATGGCGGGACTGGCCCAGACATCACGATTGTCGACGGCAGACCCCAATGGAGCCGTCGGAATTGAATTGGCAGCGATTGCCGCCTGTGTGATCGGTGGCACCAGTTTGATGGGAGGCCGCGGCAGCGTTGTCAGTTCGTTTATCGGTGTACTAATCATTCAAGTGCTGCAAACGGGGCTGGCACAAATCGGCGTGTCAGACGCAAACAAACAAATCATCACAGGTTCAGTCATCGTCTTGGCCGTCTTATTGGACGCACTTCGCAATCGACTGAGCCATCGCTCATGAAGAAAAGTCTAGTTGCTTTGTTGCCTACCGCTTGTTGCCGCGACGATTGGCAACCAAGTCTTCGCCAATGAACCAGTGCATCTCATTCTTGACACAAATGCCTCTGGAGACGTGGACGATGCGGAATAGAAACTGCCACATCAGCGAAACTGCCACATCAGCGAATAGGCGCCAGAAGCAAATAGCCAGTATCCCGTTCCGTTCTACGCGGTGAACTGGGTGGCACAGCCTGTCAATGTGTGTTGTTTGGTGACTCTAGAGACTTTAAAAAAACGCTGAAGGTGCAAACGAAAAGCCTTGTCACGACAGGGTTTGTCGCGACAAGGCTTCGTGTGGCACTGATTGTTAAAAGCGGAGGACACGGGACTCGAACCCGCAGCCCCTTGCGGGGTACCTCAGTTCCAGTGAGGCCGCTCACCAATTCGCTTATCCTCCGAGACCGCCAAGATGAATCAAATCACATTGACGTCTTCGCTTCAATCATCAGTTTAATGAATTAGTCGTTCGTTTCGAACCGCCCTAATTGCTTTGTCAGTTGCTCGCTTGCACCACAAGGATGCGTGCTACTCAAAGGACGTCTTCGCTCCGCTGATTAGCTTAATGAATTCATCGTTCGTTTCGAACCGCCCTAATTGCTTCGTCAGTTGCTCCATTGCATCACAAGGATGCATGCTACTCAACGTCCGGCGCAACATCGTGACCGCTTCGTAGGTTTCTTCGTCGTGAAGCAACTCTTCGCGACGCGTTCCACTTTGTGAAATGTCGATGGACGGCCAAACGCGACGATCAGCCAAACGGCGATCGAGCACAAGCTCCATGTTACCCGTCCCTTTAAACTCTTGGAAGATCGCTTCATCCATACGGCTGTTGGTATCGACAAGTGCCGTACCAACCACCGTCAGCGAGCCACCTTCTTGGAACGCACGTGCGGTGGCAAACAGTTTTTTCGGAATGTCCATCGCCTTGATGTCCAAACCGCCGGTCATGGTTGCTCCACCGCGACCGCTGCGACCAACCCACTTATTAAATGCTCTCGCGAGACGAGTGATCGAATCGAGCATCAAAAAGACATCTTGCCCCATTTCGGCTAAACGTCGAGCACGATCAATCACCAATTGGCTCAATCGGACATGACTTTCGACATCCATGTCCAAGCTACTTGCGACGACCTCTCCACCGAGTACGTTCCGACGCATATCGGTAACTTCCTCAGGTCGCTCATCGATCAGCAAAATCATCAACTTGACGTCTGGATGGTTCGTCGAGACTCCTTTGGCCATGTCTTGCAACATGACCGTCTTACCACTCCTCGGTGGAGCAACGATCAAAGAACGTTGACCTTTCCCCATCGGTGCCAACAAATCGATAACGCGGTTCGTCAACGGCTTGCGACCGACCTCCAGACGCAACCACTCTTCCGGATTGATCGCGGTCAAAGTGTCGAAACTCTTGACGTCCGGATAGGCTTCGGGGCCAACCCCATCGACATCCAAGATCTCACGAACCCGCGGCCCTTGCTGCCGGCGAGCTTCTTGAACCATCGCCTTGATATGAACTCCTTGGCGAAGCCCAAACCGTTCGATCATGGTGCCAGGCACAAACGGATCCGAACGCTCTCTCGCGTAATTGTTCTCCGTCCCGCGCAAAAACCCATAACCATTGGGATGCAGTTCGAGAATTCCGTCACCCTCTTCAAGTGGTGCGTCGCTCGGGACATCCGCTGGTTCACGATCAGAATTATGATTTCCGCCGCCTCCACCGCCGCCGCCGCCACCGCCGCCGCCACCGCCACCGCGACGTCGTCGTCGAGCTCGTTGCTTCCCGTTTCCACCGCCGTGTGACGAAACCGCACCGTTGGAATTAGAAGAAGACCGGCCTCGGTTCGTCCGTTTCTTTTTCGCCATGAGTTATCCAGAAGGCTAATCGTTCTGTCAGCCAATCCCGCAATGAAAGTCCTCTACCGCGGTCTCGTCACAACGTCACGAAAAGCGAAAGAAGCTTGCCCCCCAGGGCAATGTGTCAACAAATTGGGAAGGCCGACGACCTGTCAGCGTATGTCAAGAATTACTGCAGAGTTGTTTAGGAAAGGCACCTCGCGAGGGCAGCAGCAGTAAGCTCGCCCAGGGAGGTGATCACGAAAGTTGTTGGTCCAACAGGGACCTGATTCCAGCGTTTGTGTTAAGGCGTCCGTGTCTTCGACTGGATGTGCGTTGATCAAACCTGTACCGCGAGGAGCATTTCTTCCGTTGAAGGAGGCTCAACAGCGGGGCAGGCACGTTCTTTAAAACAGAGACTAAATCCTTGCGATCTGGTCCACTTGGGCATTTCGCTTCATGCGGCGATGGCTGCGGCCAAGGGTTTTAGCGGCAAATCGTTCCAACTCGATCAAGGCTTGGATCTCCAAACTCTTGAGTACTGCGGTGGTCGCAACTTTTGCGTGATCACCAAGCGAGATGGACGCCACTTGATCGTCCTAGGAGAGGTCTCTGAGCGAAATGGTTTCCGTCAGTACCTTCATAACTTCGCCTGAAATATATCCCTTCCTCCCACGATGTCAAGGGTCATCTGCCCCTTAGTCAATTCGCGCAGCCACTTCGAGACCTCGCACGCTCCGAAAGAGCGGGTGAGGGAAACCTGCCGGGGCAGATCATTACCAACAAGCACCTCGACTCCACACAGAGCGATTGCCGGCCGAATTCACCGGCAACCACCAAGCGATTCCACCACGAACGATTGGGCTTAGCTGAATCCCAAACTAGCTGAATCACGCTCTTTCTGGGGCAAATCGCTGATTAATCGCAGTACTAAATTCGGCATCCGTCAGACGGCAGGGTCGACCGGCATCTGCCCACGTTCACTGAGTTAACGCCAACACCCGACGAGTGTACCGCCGCTCTGGTCCCTTAATTCAGCGTTCGTCAGACCGCAGGGTCGACCGGCATCTGCCCACGATCACCGATTGAATGCCACCACCCGAGAAGCGACCCGCTGCAGGCACCGTGCCTCCGTACTCGCATTTACGTCCGCTTTTACGATCACTTGAACCGCGATTTTTTGTTTTCTTTGCCACATCCTTGGCAGGTTCTCGCGACCCTGCTGAACGTCCGAGGTTCCGCCTTCCCTACCGGTTTTTGCCATCTGGAAGCAAATGTCGACCAATACGCGGGCAAATGGCGGTCCAGCACGTAACGCCCCGACCCGACTTTCACCACGCCCCCCCCTCCTGGGCATGTACTACCACGCTGCCCTGGCTGGTCTGGCGTCAAAGTCGACCCAATTTGTAGTTTCCAGTTAAGCCGCAGGATCAACTCAACCGAAAACGAGGGTGAGGATGGAGCGCCCGCTCCGTCCCAGATGATCGGATTCTGCGTTTTCCGCGCTATAGGACAACGGATTGATGCGTAAGGCAGCCCAACTCCTGACAATTTTGTTGGCGATGGTCGCTCTGACCACCAGTACCACCCAGGCCGAAATTGCCTGGCAGAAAAATCTTCCATCCGTCCAGCTTCTACCGGCAAACCAATTGAGTGCCTCCGAATGACTTGTACTGATAGTTCTGTCCATTCAGCAAC
>JAQWPZ010000264.1 GCA_029245125.1 Rubripirellula sp. | reverse complement strand
AATCGCTCGCAATGGGGTTGAACGCAGAAATGAGACGGATCACGACTCCCCTACTTTCTGCACAATCAACAGTCTGACATCGCCGACGCCAGACCTTTCCCAATGCCATCCAAGGGAACGCACCGGACGGACTCTCGCATTCGTCAATCGATCGCATTGAGGGCCTCTGCTTGTCGGTCTCGCCAGCGCCGCGTGTTTGGCAAATGATTGATTTTTCCGATGGCCTGTTTTAGCTGATCAAGCTTGGCCGGATCACTCCAGCTCCTTTCAGCCACCCCTGCCAAGGCGGCCTCAGTGAGATCAAGGTTTTCATTTTCCGCGGCAATCAAGATGCTCGAAAGCACAAGATTGAATTGCTGATCCGGCGAAAACTGGTCAAGCAATTCGTTCAGAATCGGAACGCGATAACCTAGCTGCTTATCATCCGCAAATCTTACGAGTGTCTTTTCAGCAGCTTTGGGAGCCAGCATCCGCTGCAGGCGATAGGCCTGCAAAAACAAGCGATGACAGACATCAGCTGGTGATACCCATGAACCAGCTGTCGCTTCGATTGTGTACGGATCTTTCGAGGCTAAGCGGTTTAAAAATTGGCGAATGTACTCCTCTGACATCTCCGCGGTGATCGCATTTTTCACACGATACAGATCAAAGGTATCGAACTCAAAACTATCAAACGCTCGATCGCCATGCTTGAGAAAATCGACCACCTTGGATGAACAGAAGCCGTGTTCTTCGGCAAGTAATTGCAGTATTCCATGGGCTTCCCAAGCGCGTGCTCCGCTGATCGACGAGAGACAAATATCTGCCGCCTTGACTTTGATGTCCTCGCTGATTTCAGAAACTTTGTCAGGCTCAATCTCCTCGCCAAAAAAATCATTTGAATCAGGAATCCGCCAACTGGCCCAACTAAGCGTCCCCTCAATCGGTTCATCCGAGATCCTGATCACGGATTCGTTCATAAGCTGGTCGACTTTTTGATCCTTGATTTTCACAACAGCTTTGACGCGATAATCTCCTCGCCTGCCATGCCAAGCCACTTGCGTTTCAGTCTGCTCAACCGGCTTGCCCATGAATTCGATCGCCTCGGTGATTGGCATACCCTTTTGCATCAAACCGGCCCGTCCTCCGATCCCATAGCGGCGGTCCACCTCTGCCGTTATTTGCTCAGACGTCAATTTCAGGGGAATCTTCAATTCCATTGACTCGACCATCGTTTCGTAGACCGGCCTCGGACATTGCAAATGAGTCCACTCAAACGACATAAGCCGCAATTGCTCGCCAAGTACCTGCGCTTTTTTCACCGCGCCACCTGGCAGCAAACTGAATCGCACCAAGCATTTGTTTTCGATGTTGTAAATGTGGTGAACGATGGGCCCACAGAAGCAGCCTCCATCATCCATCCAATCAACAACCTGCAACAAGAACACACCATAAACCGCTTCACCTGCGGTCAGGCAATACGCATATCGAAATCGATTGTGGACGGTTGTTACAACACTCCCGTTGACTCGAATCTGATCCCCTTGATCATTCCTCACAAACTTTAACAAATCGTGTTTCGGATACCGCAGCTTGACCCATTCATCCTCGTAGGTTTCCCATTCTTCAAACTCTTTCTGTCGCAGAAAACTCTTCAGTTCGTCAGAAGCATTCGATTTATCGCCGA
The DNA here is from genome assembly GCA_029245125.1 of Rubripirellula sp. Lineage (GTDB taxonomy): Bacteria > Planctomycetota > Planctomycetia > Pirellulales > Pirellulaceae > Rubripirellula. The sequence continues at coordinate 88,961 of JAQWPZ010000264.1, read as the reverse complement.
GGAATTTTCCGTGGATGAAATCAGCATTGCGGGGCTCACCATTGATTCTCCACCACTCCTCTGCAGGGGCAGCTTGCTGCAAGGCCGACGCGAATAACAGAACGATCAGGATTTGCTTGCTTGTTTTCATAACCAATAGCTTAGCCGGTCGACAGGAAGGGTGAATCCGGAAACCGCATTTCAGTGCGTACGAGCTTTCCACCCATTTCCAAAAACCTGGCAGGGCGATTGTGAAGCATCGCTGTCAATTCGTGGAGATTCCGGTGCCAGTGGAGATGCCGGTGCCAGCGATCAACACCGGAGCGCTGCTGCTCAGAGCCGCCGCCGCTGCGGAACCGCTGCGGAACCGCAGCGGAAAAAACGGACATGACAGGTTACGGGCAGCGATTAACTCGCTGCTTGCAAGGTGCAACCGTCACTGCCATTACATGCGAACAAAGGAAACATGCCCGGTCGGCATGCGAGTCACTTTCAATGGCCCCACCAATTTTGTTCGCCGATGTGCAGGTTAACCGGTAGCTTCACAACTCGCAGGATGTGGTGTCCACGTGATACGATCGGCAACGAAAAAAACGAATTGGCACCATGAGTCGATTATTCTTTTTTGCAATCACGCTGGCAGTGTTGTTCATCGGAACAACACCGACCCTCTCTGCGCAAACTCAGGATGATACCGGGCTCTGGTTAGCCGCCTTGGGCAACGGCAAATTCGAATCGCTTGGTAAAGACACTCGTCTGCGGTGGTGGTTCGACTCACACTACCGTCTTCGCGACGACAGCGGGGGATTCAACCAAAGCATTGTTCGGCCTGGTTTGGGCTACGCAATGAGCGAGGAGCAATCTCTCTGGGCCGGCTATGGTTGGATTCGGACGTCACCGTTAGCGGGTGACAACTTCGATGAACATCGCTTTTGGCAACAGTGGACTGCCACACCATCTCTAGGCGATTGGCTATTTCAGCATCGCAGTCGGTTTGAACAACGCTGGCTTGAGACCGGCGACGACGTCGGACTCCGTTGGCGACAATTTGCGAGGGGCCAACGGGTTCTGAGCCATTGCCCACAGTGGTCATTTGTCTTATGGGATGAGATTTTCTTTAATCTCAACGATACGGACTGGGGAGCAAATACAGGCCTGGACCAAAATCGTGCTTTCATCGGCTTTGGCTTCAAACGGTGTCCGCACGCACCAGTGCGAACAGAAATTGGATACCTGAATCAATTCAGCAACCGTCAGGGAGGCACAGATGAAATGAACCACATTCTTGCGATCAACTTCTTCTTTTAAGCAAAGCGATTCCACGCTGGTGCAAGAATCGCAACTTGCACAACAGGTCCATCTGCCGATAACGAGTCTACAAGCTTGCTCTCGCCACGCTCAAAATTTCCTGGTGACCGAAATTCGCTTCCGTCCTACGTCGATTTCCAAAACCTTGACCTTCACTAAGTCACCAACTGCCACGACCTCGTTCGGATCCTTGACGAATGAATTGGATAGTTGCGAAATATGAATCAGGGCATCCTGATGAACTCCGATATCAACAAATGCTCCGAAGTGCGTGACATTCGTGATAACACCTTCCATCACCAAGCCAGCTTTTAAGTCCTCGATGCAATTGATCGAATCATCGAATTGCACCACACGAAACTCGCGGCGTGGATCACGACCTGGCTTTTCTAATTCAGCAATAATATCGACGACAGTTGGCAGACCGAAACGCTCATCAACGTAGTCAGCCGGTTGCAATTTTTGGGAGAGGCCAGAAGTCCCTACCAAGGCTCTGGTATCGACTTTCAATTGCTTCGCCATTCGACCAACCAAAGGATAACTTTCCGGGTGCACCGCCGAATTATCGAGCGGTTCTTCTCCACTGCGAATGCGTAGAAATCCTGCGGCCTGCTCAAATGCTTTGCTGCCCAGCTTTGCAACCCGCATCAATTGTTTGCGATTCTCAAATTGGCCATTTTGGTCTCTGTGTGCAACGATGTTCTCTGCCAATTTCGGACCGATCCCCGCCACGTGGGACAACAGGGAAACGCTTGCCATATTCAGGTCGACACCAACCGCGTTGACGCATGATTCCACTGTCCGGTCCAGGCATTTACGAAGCCTGCTCTGGTTCACGTCGTGTTGATATTGCCCCACACCAATTGACTTTGGATCGGTCTTCACCAACTCAGCCAGCGGATCTTGAAGTCGCCGAGCAATGCTGATCGCGCCGCGAACCGTCACATCCAAGTCCGGAAACTCCTTGATTGCCACTTCACTCGCCGAATAAATCGAAGCTCCCGATTCGCTGACCATCACCTTGGTCAAACTCAAATCGTGTTCCTTCAGCAGGTCACCGACAAAAACATCCGTTTCTCTGGAAGCGGTGCCGTTTCCAATCGCAATCAACTCGATGCTGTGCTTTTTTATTAATTCGAGGACCCGCTTCGCGGCTGATTCACGATCACTTTTGGGTGGAGTCGGATAGATCGTGCTGGTTGCCAAGAATTTGCCCGTCTCATCGACAACGGCAAGCTTACACCCCGTTCGAAAACCAGGGTCGATCCCCAAGGTCACTCGCGGCCCGGCTGGTGAAGCCATCAATAATTCATGCAAGTTCTTCCCAAACACATCGATGGCATCAGTATCAGCCTGCTCCTTGAGACGCTGCAGAATGGCTGATTGAGTCGCTGGCTGGAGCAGCCGCTCGTAACAGTCCTGAATCGTGGCTACCAATTCTCGATAGAACTCAAACTGTCGATTGTGAATGAAGTGGGATTTCATTCGCGCCACCGCCCTCCCCTCCTCCATGGCGATGCCAATTCGCAACAATCCCTCCGATTCACCTCGCAGCATTGCCAACAATCGATGGGAAGGAATTTTCGCGACTGCTTCCCGATGGTCAAAATAGAGCTCGAATTTTTCGGCTTGCGGTTTTTTCCCTCGCTTCACATTGGAGGTCACCCCGCCACTCTTGAATGCATCCTCAATCATCCAGCTTCGCAGTTCGGTGTCCTCAGACCATTGCTCGGCCACAATCGCGAGCGCCCCTTGCAAGGCGGCATCACCATCGGGCACCTCTTTTTCAGAATTCACAAACTGGCTGAGCAACGCAGTTCGTGATAAACCGATGGGTTCTTGCAGCATCAATCGATCAGCCAAGGGCTGCAGTCCACGTTCACGGGCTATCGCGGCCTTGGTGCGGCGTTTGGGCTTGAAGGGCAAATAGATCATCTCGAGTTGTTGCAACTCGCTGCAACCCTCAATCGAAGCCAGCAAGGCCTCGGTCATCAAGCCTTGACCTTGAATGCTCTTGATGACCGTTGCCTTCCGAGCAGCAAGTGCTGTCGCCTTTTCGACGGCATCCTCGATCGATCGTAGCGCGATCTCATCGAGTCCCTTCGTCACTTCTTTGCGATATCGAGCAATAAAGGGGATCGTATTCCCCGCCTCGAGCAACTCCATCGCGGCCAAGACCTGCTGAATTGGCAATTGCAACTCGGCGGCAATCGCCCGAGCCCGTTGTTCTAAATCCTGATTTTCCGGCATTCCTAAACCACCATTTATGTCGAGCTTTGTCGCATCGCTTGTTGATAAAAGTGTCGAACGGCTCGACCACTGATCGTCTGTTTTTGCATCAACTCTTTCGCGACCAACTCAACTGCCAAGGCAGTCCCCGCGTCATTTAGAAGATGCTCTGTTAGGGCTAACAAACGTCGCTGTAATCGCTCGTGCTGTTTTCCGCTACTGACGCGTTGGCATAACAACCGTCGAATTGAATTCAGGTCCTCGGCCGCACCCGCCTCACAATATCTTCCGGTGAAATGAGCCTCGGCCACCATCCCTGCAAATAGGATCACGATCTCGTCATCCAATCCACTTTTCCCATGAGCTGACCGGCCTTTCTGGAGCTCGCAAACACCAAGCCGATACTGCCCGAGCCAGGAACGCCCCGGAACGATGGTGACTTTTTTGATTGGACAACCAAAGGACAACGCCATCACCGCATGCCCAGCTTCATGATAGGCAGTCGCCACCATCTGGGACGCATCATCAGCAATCGCGTCATCCTCGATGCGATCGTCTCGTTTGTCCTCATTCAATTTCATTTCATCCTGCCTCATCATGGCGAATGAGTATAGCAATCGATTGCTGCGACTCATCCCATCATTGGTCATTCAGATCTTACGAAACAGTTGATATTCGTTGAGCAACATCCCGAATTGTCCGCTGCTCGCGATCCGAACTCGCGTTTTGTGAAGACAAAATTTCCATTTGGATCAATCGATAAATTAGTCGACTGGACTCACGATTGCTCAAAGTGGCTGGCACATCATCAGAAACCCGCCACGCAAATAAAACACTTGCCGGGCCGACGAAAACCATCATCCACCTGCATCACGAACCGAAGCAGGCAACTCGAACCGAAGCAGACGAATTGCACAGAAGTCGCCAAATCAGAAAGCGATTTTATCGAATGGAGCCAGAGTAAAGGAAGCCACGCAAACGCATTTTGTTTCTTGATGGACTCCACGAGTTCAATCCAAAGACTCTTGAAGTGATGCGACAGTCGATGGAGGACAGCGCGGTCGTGATCGATTGCTTTTCTCTGTGGATCACGTTCCCTGCGGACTTTATGCCGGGGAAGAAATCATTCGTAAGATCATTCGGGCGTAGAATATTCGGGTAGTTCATTCGGGGACAGACCATCAACCGCATCGGTGTTCGCTAGCATTCTTGACGATATCGCCTCTGCTGCCTTTGGCTTGATGAGAACCTGTTGACCGCTTGATGACTCACGCAGAAGTGGTCACCATTTGGGAATGAATCTGGATTGGCTGCGGTTTCGGATTCATGGGGCAACACCGCGGCAATCTTGTGGAGGCATGGGGCAATGCTTGCGCGTTTGAAGACGTTTACGTTACTAGGCATCGAGGCGATGCCGGTCGATGTCGAAGTCGACATTTCTCCGGCGGCAATGCCGAAGACGATTCTGGTCGGCTTGCCAGATGCGGCAGTCAAAGAAAGCACGCATCGGATGGAGCGTGCGATCGTCAACAGCGGTTACATCCGGCCAATTGATCGGGTCGTCATCAATCTCGCCCCCGGCGACCTACCAAAGCAAGCGACTTCCTTCGACCTGCCTGTTGCGCTCGGGGTCCTCGCCGGAAGTGGCCAGCTCGCTACCGAACAACTGGAGCAATACGCCGTCATCGGTGAGTTAGCGTTGGAAGGGGTCACACGACCAGTTAAAGGGGCACTATCCATCGCTATCGAAGCAGCCAAAAACCAGCAACTCCGTGGATTGGTTGTACCGACTGCCAACGCTTGCGAAGCCGCAGTCGTCGATCGTCTCGAAATCATTCCAGTCGAGAGCCTGACCCAAGCGATTGGATTCTTTTCAGGGGAAGTCGATCTCGCCCCTGCACCCAGCCAGTTGCAGCATTGGTTTGAACGCTTCAGTAGCTACGACATTGATTTCGGGGACGTTCGTGGCCAAGAATCAGCCAAGCGGGCAATGATGCTCGCTGCGGCGGGACGACACAATCTGATGATGCTCGGACCGCCCGGGAGCGGCAAGACGATGCTAGCTAAGCGGATGCCGACAATCTTGCCTCCACTCTGTGCGACCGAGTCGATTGAAACGACTCGTATCTACAGTGCGCTGGGCCAACTTCCTGCCGGACAACCGTTGCTGGCGCGACGCCCCTTTCGGAGCCCACATCACACGATCAGCGATGCAGGCTTGGTGGGCGGCGGAAGTCCACCAGCCCCCGGAGAGATCAGCAAAGCCCATAACGGAATCCTGTTCTTGGATGAGCTTCCAGAGTTCAATCGGAAAACACTCGAAGTGATGCGACAACCGCTGGAGGATGGCATTGTCACCATTTCACGTGCCCTTCGAAGTTCGACCTTCCCTGCCGATTTCATGCTCATCGCCGCTGCCAATCCTTGCCCGTGTGGCTATCGCAGCGATCCCCGCCGAAGTTGCAACTGCACACCTCCGCAAGTTGAGAAGTACATGTCGAAAATTTCCGGGCCTCTGATGGACCGAATCGATCTTCACATCGAAGTCCCAGCGGTGCCATTTGATGAACTCTCATCATCCACCACCGCCGGCACAACAAGTGATCAGATGCGTGAGGAGGTGATGCGGGCTCGTACGCGGCAAACCGATCGCTTCACCAACTCCATCTCCAATGGCATTCCGGTTCGGTACAACGCACAAATGACCAGTCGACAGGTGCGTCAGCACTGTGAACTCAATAAAGCCTGTAAGCAAATGCTCCGACACAGCGTGGAAGAAATGGGGCTTTCAGCGCGGGCACACGACAAAATTCTACGTGTCGCACGCACGATCGCTGATGTCGCCGACGACGATTCACTGACCGAAACCCACCTCGCCGAAGCGATCGGCTACCGCAGCCTGGACCGCGATTTATGGCAATAACGAGGCCCCGAACCGCCTTCTTCATCGGTCGGGGCTTGGCAATCAGGCGTTTCGGCGTCAGCATTCTTCTGATAATGTCATGGTTTCCTGATCGCACGCATCCCATTCAACCCAAATCTAGATGACAGCATTAGATTTCACCGAATCGCTCGAAATTCAGGCCTCGCCCGATGACCTCGATGATGACGGTTTCGTCAGTCTCTGGAATATCGCCTCAGCATCCTGTGATGGTGATTTGGTAAAAACCCGAACCGTGGCGGCTCAATTACTCGGATTTCTTTGCAAAAAGAAGTGTGACTTCGTGGTCGTCAGTACAACGGACGTTGAATACCTCGACGCTTGGTTCGAACGAGACAATAAACTTCTCTACGATTGGAACTTCGACAGCGAGACGGTGGATGTTGTGAGCCAACATATCGAGGTCCCCTTCAAAACTCTCGTGCTGTTCTTGGATAATCAGAAATTCAACCCACAAACCAAGCACAGCCCCAAACGAGCTGACCGAGTCGAATGGTGCACCAACCAGTGGAACGTCGGCTAGATAGCGTTTCAGGGGCAGCAACCTCCCCAAGCCGCCGTTACGCGACACGGCGGTCAGTGGATCATGGACGGACGGGATCGGCAGTCGAATTGATCGAAGAAAAAGATTCGGCTCCACTCCACTCCACTCCACTCCACCAACATCGCTTCGTCACCCTGGCTTGATCGAAGTCGATCAAGCTACCGCGACTCATCGCGTTGGAGCGATCTTCTTTCTCGGCTGAGCCATCTTCTTTCGCGGTCGATTCCCCGGGCGGATCGTGTAAACGCCGCAAGCTGAGCCTGGGCGACTCGCGACTGCCCGCCCATGTTCGCGACATCTCAGCCCACACGACATCAAAAACGTAGATACTGGGCGGCACGAAAACCGAGTGACGAGAGCGTCACAATTACGCAGAGCCTAGGCATCAAAACGATGCCGGTCGATATCTTTTTAGCGGTCACTCCAAAGCCTAATCCAAGCGAGGCTGCCGCGTCGGCCACAACCACCAGCTCGCACCCTATTGAACGGGGGAGCGTTGACAGCTACCACGCAGAGCTCAACGGGCCCCGACCCACCGGAACCTATTGGTCGCGGACGAAAATCTGATTCGACCTTGCAATCGAATACTGGCTGATTTTCTTACCCTTTACCCGCCCATGGAACTCCGCTTTTATCATAATGTGCCTCTTACCGAGCATAACACGCATGACTTAAAAACCCTCGACCCTCGGTCGACTGACTCACTTCCGTGAGAAACGCACTAGGATCCTGAGATGGTCGCACGAACGCCGGTGATACATTTTCTCGCAACAGCAGGTGTGCTGCTGCTAGTACTCCCCACAGCTTCAGCGGTTGAACTACCCGGTCCCGACGGAAAGCCGGTGGACATGAGCAAGCCAGTGCAAATCTACCTTTGCTTGGGTCAGTCCAACTCGCTGGGATTTGGCGAGACCAAAGGTGGCGACAACTACGAAATCGCAGGATTCTTTTGGTGGCTGGGTGATCGGGATAGCCGCAGCGAAGCACTCGCCAGTCGATACGAAAAGAACCTCTTACAACTCATCAAACAGCTTCGCAAAGACTTCAAAGCGGCGAATGCCAAATTCGCCTGCGCCACCTTGCGACAAACAGAGAAAGGGGCGACCGATAATGATAGAAAACTGGTTGAGGCAATGTTCGCAATCGATGGCAAGTCTGGCAAATCCCACCAATTCAAAGGCAACACCCCCACCGCCTGCAGCCACCCGCTGTCCAAGGAAAGTAGTTCCGTCAGTCACTACGATGGTACGGGTGAAACCGATATGAACATCGGCGATGCAAGGGGCCAGGCAATGGTAGAACTGCTTCAAATTGGTAATCAATGAGCCTTCCATTCATGATGGGCCGATGGCTCACAATCGTCATCCTGGGGACGGTCTGCGGTTTAACGCAGGCTGACCAGGCTTTCACGATCCCCACCGAAGCGGCCAAGGTGATCAACCAATTCTGCCTGGACTGTCACGATCGTGATACGTCCGAAGGCAGCGTGCAATTTGATTCACTGGCCTTGCTCACTAACGATGAAAGAATCGAAGAGCTGAACAAGGCTCAAGAGCAAATTTTCTTTGGCAGCATGCCGCCGGATGATGCCCCGCAACCAAGTGAATCCGAGCGAGATTTGTTATTCAATTGGCTGTCGCAGGAACTCCGAAAATCGGGTCCCTCAAAACTCGAAGAGAATCTGCGAAAACCAGAATTCGGTAACTACGTCGATCACAGCAAGTTATTCTCCGGCGATTACGCACACCTTAAAGGCTTCACTCGAGATCGCCGTTGGCTAATCAGCGAGTTTATCTTCGATGCCAAAGTCAATCAGCTAATCAACCATCCTGGTGTTCGAACCATCGATGGTTTGACGACAAACGTGACGGGAGATAATGGCGTTAACCTCGGCACAAGGTTTGGTGGCCACAAATTGCGGCAAAACATCACCAATCCTTTTTTGCTGCCCACCAAAATTGGAGTGCGTTACTACGACACAACGACACTCACCGGTGGCCACCTGCTGACCATGCTCTCCAATGCTCGCAAAATGGCTGGCCATTTCACCGCTGAGCAAACCATGAAGACGCATTATCCAGCCATGTATCGCATCATGAAAGTGGAACTACGGCATCGTGAAATCTTAGACGCTCGCGAACAGTTCTTAACGTCTTACTTTGAGCAAGTGGCTCAAGGAATTTATGGGAAAGAACACGAATTGCTGTTGCCGAAATTTGCCCGCGTCAAAGTTAACCCGGTAAAAACAACATTGAACTCAAAAGGCGTACCAAACCCCCGGGAAACCAACCTGGAACTTTTGAGAACCCGATACGACCGACAAGATATCCAGGCCATTTACCGAGGCATTCAGAAGCATCGCAAAGAAAACCGTTCCTACTCACAAATTGTCGAGCGCTGCGAGCGAGACTGGTTCCACTTTGGGATTGATCCTGTTCGAGTACGTGGTCGTGTCGCTCTCATGCTGATCATGGAAAAACGCTGGGACATGGATCTAATTTATGAAGACATTCAGAAACAGAACATGGCCCTCATTCCTTACCGGCCCCTGGGCGAAGCAGAAATGCAGGTAATTCGCGCCGCCATTGTTCGCCATCGAAAGCCTGGCGATCAGTACAAACAAATCATCAGCAAGTGTATGAGTGAGTGGACGACAACCTTTGACACCGAGCGAACAAACTCCGGACAGGCCAGTGACCAACAACTTGGTGACTTGATTGACGAACTCTTCACTGCAATCTACCAACGCGATCCATCAGCCCAAGAAAAGCAGGCCAACATCGCGTTGACGAAAGAATACATGACAACGCTAGGCAATCAGCAAGCAATCGCAAAGCTGGTTGAAACGCTAGCCCTCAGCTCTGAGCTTGTTTACCGCTATGAGTTTGGGCAGGGCACCGCTGACAAACATGGGCGGCGAACGATGTCGCCGAGAGATGCAAGTTACGCCTTAGCCTACGCACTGACCGATAGTCCACCAGACGCCGAGTTGGTGAGTGCCGTTAATGAAGGCAGACTCAGTACACGCGAAGATTACGGCCGCGAAGTAAAACGCATGCTGTCGCGTCGAGATCGATATTATGTGATCGACGAAACGGTTCAGAAAGCTGGCTTTAACTCCAGCATCACCAACACTCCGATCCGCAAGCTTCGTTTCTTTCGGGAGTTCTTTGGCTACACCAAAGCAATGACCGTTTTCAAAGACGATGCGAGGTTCAATGCTTCACACACTCGGTATGACGATGTGAAAGGCCGCTTGGTTGATGAAGCAGACCGACTGGTCGACCATATCTTACAAAAAGACCGGTACGTTTTTGAAGAACTGCTGACAACCGAGAAATTCTACGTGTATCACTCCGGCGACAATGCCGCGATGAAAGACGCATCCGATCGCATTCGAAAAATCTACGATTACTTCAATGCCTACGATTGGGAAAACTTCTCAGAAGAAGAACTCTACAAGCACTGGGACTTCATCGATGACATGAAGATGATGGGCACTGTGTTTGCGGACTTCGAAACGAACAGCAAGCGTCGCTCACAATGGGTTCGCACATTCAAGCAACAGATGGCGAGCTATCGCTTTCGACTCGCCGACGGGCAGACGGCAGCAGCACCCTATGCGGCAACCGGAATGGCGTACTGGCACAAAAGCGATGCTTCCACTCGAACCGGGCAACAGATGCGAGGCGAAAACGTTGGCCGATTTTTTGGCATCGATTATGCAAACTGGGATTACCCAACAACTCAACCGGCCAAAATCGCCCATCGCAAGGGTATGCTGACCCACCCCGCTTGGCTGATCGCCCACTCACTGAATCTCGAAAACGATCCAGTGCGACGGGGAAAATGGATACGAGAAAAATTACTGGCTGGAACCATTCCCGATGTTCCAATCACCGTCGATGCTGTTGTGCCCGAGGATCATCACCGAACACTTCGGCAACGGCTCGAAGAAAAGACTCGAGAAGACTACTGTTGGAAATGCCACCAACGAATGGACCCACTCGGGCTGCCGTTTGAAATCTATGATGACTTTGGACGCTTTCGCACCGCAGAAAGGCTTGAGCATCCTGATAATTTAATTGAACCCGCTTCACGCGAGCGGGGGCTTCATCTTGATGGCCGCCCAACCTACAAGACGCTTCCAGTTGATGCTCGTGGTATTCTGAATGGAACGGGAGACCCTTCGCTGGATGGCAATGTGCAAGACGCAATCGACCTGGCAGGGCGTCTGGCGAAATCAACCAGGGTCCGCCAATCAATCATCCGGCATGCCTTTCGCTACTTCATGGGGCGAAATGAAACGCTGTCTGATTCAAAGACCCTGATCGATGCGGACCAAGCTTATCTTAACAACGATGGCAGCTTTGATGCGGTCATCGTATCGCTGCTGACCTCTGACTCATTCATCTACCGCAAGGCAGTTGAGAATCAAGAATGATTACAAACCGACGCCGATTCCTACATACCTCTGCTTTGACCGCCTCAGCCTTAAGCGCTTCAACCTTACACGCCGGGCCCCTGCCCCTCACGCCCTCCTTCAACCATCTACTTACGGCGAAGCAAACAGGCCCTCATCGCCATCGCTTCATTTTCATTCGAAAATCGAATGGGAATCTCCCCAACCTCTTCTCGCTGCCATCGTTTACCGAGCAGCAGTTAAAACGCGATGAAAAGAAGGAGACACTCGAGGTCGACCTGGAAAACCACGAGCTACCAACTTGGTTAAACGCACTCGACGCGCACAAGGCAAACCTGACCATTCTGAATGGCATCTCCATGAAGGTCAGTGGTGGCGGGCACTATTCGTTCTCTGGCTGCATGGGTGCATACAAAGCGGGTCGTAATGTCATCAGTGGTATTAAACGCACCACCGTCGACTTTGAATTGGCGAAACTCTTCCCCTCACCCTTTGGTCATGTCGAATTGTCTCTTGCGTCAGGATCAGGAACAGTCGCATTCCGGACTGGCATTGTGTCGGGCTTTTCTGCTCCAGCAAAGCATCAACGCAATTTTTGTTATGCCGACCCTCAAACGGCTTACAATGAACTTTTCAAATCGGTTACCAATTCCAACGCCGTTGAATCAGACAAAACGCTTTTAGGTTACCTGCATGAGCAAGAAAATAAGCGACTGAACGGGCTCGCAGGCGATGAACGCACGAAAGTCAGCAACCATGTTGACTCGATTCAAGCCATTCGAGATCGAAACGAAAAAGTTGCCTCGCTTTCAAATGTGATTTCAAAAAACCTACCAACCCTCGATCCGATCCACGCAAACGGCGGCCCGAATGCGACGCTAATTCAAAAGCAAGATGCATTCACGGATGTCATGCTGGCGGCACTGATTTCTGGCTTGACCAATGTAGTGACCTACACGATCGATGATCTGGGAACCCCCATTACAACGCTGCCCGGCAATACCGGAAGGGTTGATCTGCATCGCTTAGGCCACAGTCGAGACGAGCCACTTCGAGACATAGTGAAAGCCAGCCACATGGCTCAGGTGGCGAAGATGGTCACTAAATTGAAATCAGTACCCGAGGGTGACGGGAACATGTTCGACAACACGACAATCATCTACCTTCCCGAAACGGGTGCGGGACACCATGGCCCCGATACCGAAGCACCGATGATTGTCATGACCGGTGACAAAGCGAAACTAGACATCGCTGGTCGCTTCATCCGACTGCCGCTCCACGCGACCGCAGGCCACAAGACGTTAAGCAACTGGTACACCACTCTGCTGAATGCATATGGCAATCCAATCGATCACTACGGCGATCTCGATGTCGATATGACACGCAAGAAACTTGCTCAGAAAGGTCCTATCGAGCAGCTGTTGGGGTGAAGGCTAATCCTGGCTTCAGAACGCGGGAACACGAATCAAAACGATCGCCTGTCGAGCTTGAATAGTTGCGATCCAGCTAGATTCACCACAACCAAACAGGGCCGTTGTCGGACTAGGTTACAACAGAAGCTCGATGAGTCCCGAGAAGGTCACCGCATCTTCAGTTTCAATACTTGCCGGCTGCGAGGCGGTGTGACGAATCACTGGCATATCCGAGATATACATCGCCCCAACTTTCCAGCCGATTTGGTAGCCTCGGAAAAAGGTGCGGGTCGTGAAGTAGGATTCGACGGTGGTTGCGTTCTTACTGAATTTTTGACGGTCTGATCCGGGAACGGTCTGGCCGATGAATCGGTAATCGGCATCCATATCAAAAAAGCCGATCATTAGATCCAAGTTGCTGGCGCGTCCTTTGAAGCAACCATCCCAGCCAAATACCGCCTTGCCGCCAAGATAATCGGTGTAAAGTTTTTCTCGTAACACCTGGGTGGCGCCGTAGTCGGCATCAAACTTTTGGTCGAATGCCATGTAACTCGCTGAACAACCAGCCGACAGACCGCCCAACCTTGTTCGCCACGTGTCACGAAGCGTCAGATCAATGCCGTAATTATTGACGTCCGACTTCAGTTTTGTTCTGCCCCCACTAAATGACTCGGCGGCACCATTCGCTGGGTTAGGAACAGTGATGTTTCCGGTGGCACCTTCGGATTTCAACCGCGCGACGCCAAAGAACATGTTCGATTCAAAGCTCGTCCGGGTTCCTAAAAATCGCCGTACGACCTTGAAATCGGAGTAGTATCCGACGCCATCCATGTCATCGCGAAAGGCGGAGCTGCCCCCAGCGTCACCGAGATCGTAGTCGGGCAAGAAGATCCCCCAGGCACCTCGAGTCGAGGTGAGTTCCCATGGTCTATCGCTGATCGTGCTCTGCGCGAAAGCCGCAGGGGCACCAACGAATCCGAAAGCTAGCAAAGTGAAGACAACCGCAAGACGCATGAGGCACCGTTTTCATTCATCGGTTGGGGGAAGTAAGCCGATTCAACAGCGGTATCGAGTCGGAAACACTGTTTGTTTCAGATGATTCAGGAAAAAAGCGCGCGAACTGTCGCACGCCCCCCTCAGTCGTTCGCGTTAGGTAATCTGCAGGGGAAACAAGAAGGATGGCAAGCCACGCAAACAGGGGCAGCGATGACGGCCAGGCGAACTGCGAGCCTGATTTACTCCATCGATCAGGGGGATGCCTGGAAGCCCCAGATAGCCTCAGATCGGCTCAGATCGGCTCGACGCAGACAGGATCTTCATGCCGGGCATTGTTGACATGACGGCTTACGAGCCTCGTCTTGAGCAAGGACTCGGAAGCTGGCTGCAGCAACTGCTTCAGTTCCTGCAGATCACGAAAACCAGGATCGAGCCAACGTTGAAAATCAGCGTGATTCAAGATCACCGGCATGCGGTCATGCAGGTGCGCCGTCGTCTGATTCGCTTGGGTGGTAATAATGGTGCAACTGCGAATCGGCTGGCCATCTTCGGCAAGGCTGCGATTCACGTCCCAAAGACCGGCCATCGCAAACGGCTGACCTTTGTTGGACTCCATCAGATGAGGCTGCTTACCGGTCTCCGTTTTCGTCCATTCGTAATAACCGTCAGCCGGAATCAGGCACCGTTGCGTCGCTAACGGTTTTTTAAACGATGCTTTCGTGTCGAGCGTTTCGCCACGGGCATTGATCATTCGATTACCAATCGCGAGATCCTTCGCCCAAGGCGGCACGAGCCCCCATCTCGCTTTGACCGCTATAAGCGGCTCACCCGCCGCCTCCTGAAGCACGCAAACAACTCGTTGGGTCGGGGCGATGTTGTAGCGGGGAGGATCGTCAACAGCGAACGCTTCGGAGATCAGATCGGGCAGCAATAATTGGCACCAATCGGCTGCGGGAGCTCGCAGAGTAAATCGACCACACACGATTTACCTCGCCTCGCAGGTGTATTGAATTGCGTATATCGCAGCGAGTCGCTGCTGCGAAATCGTACACCATTTGTTCCCGATGTGGGATGGTCACCCGTTGCAGTTCGAACGCATCTGGCTAGCCAATTTCCCGGCACCGAAGGCCACAGGACTAATCCAGGACGAATTTCCTCGCGATTTGTATAGATAGCGGGGCAGCACCGCCTCCAGTGCTGCCCCGCAGTTGGGCAATGCTTTCGCGATGGGGAACCGCGAGAGCACCGACCCGTATCGACCGGGAAGCAAATTGGATGCCAAAAGGGTTGGCCACCGTCCGCTCCGGGCACTGGCGTCTGCGAGGGGTTGGCGTCTGCGAGGGGTTGGGAACAGACACCGTAGAATGGCAGGCAACAAGTTTCTTTACCCAATGCGTGAGCGTGCTTCGCCATTTGGGGAGCAGCGATTAAGCTCTTGCGTTGTGAATTCGCCCCCGATCTGTGGTCGTCTAAGTTTTGAACTATCCACTTCTGTTTCGCGTGCTTGGCATCGTTTGCTTGTTGATCGGCGGATCGATGAGTTTTTCGTTGCCTTTCGCTATTCCCGCCTTGGCTGATCGCACCGACCTGGAGCGACCGTCTGCTTTCGAGTCAGGCGGCGCGAAGGCGCTTGCTGCGAGCATGGCAATTTCCATTGTGGTGGGGATCTTCTTGACGGTGATCGGTCGCCGCGGCAAAGGGGGTGCGTTGTATCAAAAAGAAGCGATGGCCATCGTGGGATTGAGCTGGGTCTTAGCAACCGTTTTGGGCGCGTTACCGTTTTACCTAAGTGGCACCTGCTCGCGTGAGGATACTCCGCTGACGTTCATCGAGGCGATGTTTGAATCGCAGTCGGGATTCAGCACGTCGGGCGCAACCGTCTTGACCGACCTGGAGTCTCCCGGCTTAGTGCCACATTGCATTTTGTTTTGGCGATCCTGGACGCACTTTTTGGGCGGACTTGGCATCGTCGTGCTGTTCGTGGCGATTCTGGGACAGGGATCTGCCGGCAAGGCGATGATGCGTGCTGAAACCCCCGGCCCGACAAAAGAGGGGGCGCTGCCACGAATGCAGCATACGGCGCTCGTGTTTGCTTCAATCTATGTCGGTCTAAATGTTCTACTAACGGGAATCTACGCGATTGAGGGGATGACGTTTTTTGATGCGTTGTGTCACGCCTTTGGCACAATGGCGACCGGTGGCTTCAGCACTTACAACGACAGCCTAGGGCACTTTAGCAGCCCCGTCATTGAGTACACGACGATCATCTTCATGGTGTTAGCCGGAACCAATTTCACCCTCCTTTATCTCACCTTACTGGGAAGCCCGAAACGATTGTTCCGTGATGTTGAATTCCAAACGTATGTCGGCATTATCCTGTTGATCACAATCGGTGTCGTTTTCTTTGGATTCCGCAACCACGACGCAGGCTTTGACACCATTTCAGAGGCAACTCGGCATGGCCTGTTTCAAGTCGTATCGATCGTGACCACCACGGGTTATGGAACAGCCGACTTTGATGGCTGGAACAACTTCGGTCGCGGGATCTTATTGCTGTTAATGTTCGTCGGTGGCTGCGCCGGCAGCACCGGCGGAGGAATGAAAGTCATCCGGCACATTTTGTTTTACAAGATTCTGCGTGTTGAGATTGAGAAAGCGCACCGCCCGCGTGTGATTCGGTTCATCCGTGTGGGTGGAGCGACGATTGATGATCCAAAACTCCCACACGCAATCGTCGTTTATTTCTCGATGATTCTGGCGATTTTCGTGTTCGCCTGGCTACTGCTGATCACGTTTGAACCGAATAGTACGTGGGATGTTGTCAGGTCACCTGGGGCATCAGGCGTTGATTCACAGAGTGTCGAGACGACCGAGGAGATCGCCAATCGGTTGGATGAGAAACTTCTCGATTCAGCCAGTGCGGTGGCGGCGACACTCAACAACATCGGCCCTGGTTTAGGGGTGGTTGGCCCAACCCGGAATTACGCTGGATTCAGCCAGGGCGCGAAATTGCTGTTTGTCTGGCTGATGATGCTCGGCCGAGTAGAGGTTTTCAGCGTGCTTGTGCTGTTTTTCCCAAGTTTTTGGCGCCGTGTTTAGGTGTCGAATGGGCCTCAACAGATGGCATCTCAGCATTGGCTGCTAAACTGCTGATGGTGGCGCTGCGCCACCACACAATCGACAGCCATCGCGGTCACCTACCCCATTCGACGCCAGCATGACAATGAAGCCCTTGAATCAGACCAAAACACCAATGCGATGGTGGATTTGTTTGTTACTCACCATGTCCAGCCTTGGTTGGATGTTACCCGTTCACGCGCAAGTCATTCGGCGTGAGGGAGGCGAACGGTCGGCCGTCATCATTCCACTGAAAGAGGATATCAACCCGCTCAGTGGCGCACTGCTGAAACGTAAGTTTGAAGATGCGGTTGATTCAGGCGTCGACGTCATCATCCTCGATATAAACTCGCCGGGCGGGTTCACTTACGTCACCTTTGAATTGATGGATATGGTTTTAGAGGCCAAAGAAGTCGAAACGGTGGCGTTCATTGAAAAAGACGCGATCAGCGGCGCAGCATTGCTCTCCCTGGCATGTGACAAAATCATCATGCTTCCCGGCGCTCGGATGGGAGATGCAGGCGAGATCGTGATGGGGGCCGACGGTGCCTATCGATACACCGAGGCAAAGAGCCGCAGTGTGCTTGCTCAAAAAGCCCGTGACACAGCAGCGGCAACAGGTCGCCCACTCGCCTTAGCTGAGAAACTGGTCGATAAAGACATGGTCGTTTTTGCTGCGACCAATCGAGCGACCGGTGAAACCAATTACTTCTCGGACAAAGAATGGGACTCACTCGAGGATGCCGATCAATGGGTCAAAGGCAAGCCGGTTCGCGAGGCCGGCAAAGAGATGTTTTTCATTGCCAACGGACAGCGAGCGGTCGAATTGGGAATGGCATCGCAAACGATTGACAATCGATCTGAGTTGGCCGCAGCATTAAACGTATCCTCACCGATCCCCGTCATGGAGCGAACTTGGACCGATTCGATGGTCTTCCTGCTCAACACGGGTGTGGTCACGTTCCTGCTGATCGCAATCGGTTTGATCGCCTTGACGGTCGAACTAGGGGCACCTGGCATGGGCGTGGGCGGACTGGTTTCGCTGCTTTGCTTTAGCCTGTTCTTTTGGAGTCGATTCCTAGGGGGCACTTCGGGATGGCTGGAAGTGACCTTATTTCTCGTTGGACTCGTTTTTATCGGCGCCGAGTTATTTGTGATCCCCGGGTTCGGAGTTTCAGGAGTCGGTGGAATCACACTCGTCATTGGCTCGCTCGTAATGGCGTCGCGACGATTCATGCTCCCCCAATCAGGTGAACAGTGGACAGGGCTTGGCTATGACATTTTGTTGGTTGTTAGCGCGGTCATTGGATTTTTCATCGCACTGATTTTTCTATCGAACTTCATCGGTGATATTCCCGGACTCAGCCGACTGACACTAAAGCCACCCGTCGTCATCGAGGGTGCGGTTGCTGGAGCAGCCGTTTCCGCTGGAGAACTAGTGCCAGGTTGGCAACGAGCAGAGGTCGGCGATGTGGGCCAAACCGTTTCGCCCTTGCGACCCAGTGGGAAAATGCAAATCGATGATTTCATGGTCGATGTCGTCACCGAAGGTGAATTCGTCGAACCAGACATCAAAGTAGAAGTGATCTGCAAGCAGGGCGCACGAATCATCGTCCGATCGGTGTAACACACCCTCTGACAAGACCTCGATAGAAACACCTTTGCGAGAAAACTTCGCCTGCAAGACACAGCCTGCAAGACACAGCCTGCCAGCACAGTCCGCAACTGCCACCTCTCGCTGCAGTTCGTCATACACCAATGGCGTGAGCAATCTTGCCGTCCCACTTTGCCGTCTCATGCAACACATCCAAAATCGATGCCCAAAACGGCCTGCTTGATTCGAGCAGCTTCAGCGTGATTGGCCGATGACAGTTCATTCGCAGCAATGACACGAGTCGTCGATTTAAAACGTCAGTGAGTTCAATTCTTCGATCTGTTCATTGAGCGTCAATGCATCGTAGGCGACGCCGAGACCAAGCAAACCGCCGGTGCACAGATAAACGAGACCGGTCAAGTATTTACCCATATAGAAACGATGAACTCCAAACAGACCCAAGACCAGTAACAGACACCAGCAAACGCTGTGATCGATTCGGCCGGCCCGATATCGAAGACTGGCCTCTGCCGCCATCGATGGGATCAGAAACAAGTCAATGATCCAACCAATCAAGAACAGTCCACCAGCAAAGAACCAGATCACGCCGGTCAGCTGCTTTCCAAAGTAGAAGCGGTGCGCACCAATGAATCCAAAGATCCAGAAGATGTACCCCACGATAACCGGGTGACTGGGAATCGGATCTTTAGAAACATGATCAAACGAGGTGTCTGCCGCATCTGCAATATGCATGAGGTCTCGAAGTGTTCGGGGAAAAACGCCACACCCAATGAGTCGCTATCTTCTTCAAATCTTGGCAAATTTGCACCAGTCTTGCCAGAAAGGAAGCCGATCACTTATAGTGAACAAGCATACACCCTCCGCGACCCACGAACACGCCGACCATCCATGCAGTATGTCGAACTGCATTGCAAAAGTAATTTCTCGTTTCTGGAGGGAGCCTCCCATCCAGACGAGCTCGTCGAGCAAGCATCACGGCTTGGTTATTCCGGGATCGCGCTGACCGATCGCGAATCAATCGCCGGTGTGGTGCGGGGCTACGCACCGGCTCAAGAACTTGGCTTGCAGTACATCGTTGGCGCAGAAGTCCATCCAACCGATGCACCTTCGATGGTGCTATGGCCGAGTAATCGCACTGCTTATGGCCAACTCTGTCGGCTACTTTCACGCGGACGACTGAGGGTTGAGAAAGGGCATTGCGAACTCCACTGGAACGACATTGCCGAACACAGCGAGGGCATGCTCGCTGGGCTGATCCCTCATTTCTCTGATCACTCCAACACACCCGACTCTCTCCGCCCGCCCCGTTTCACTCGATTCTTACGGACCCAGTTTCGCGACGTTTTTGCTGAACGAGGTTACTTACTGTGCGAACTCCATCGAGGAGTTGACGACACGCAGCGTGTGGAGCGTTTGCGGAACTTGTCACTGCGTCACGATGTCCCGTTGCTGGCAACTGGGGACGTCCATTACCACGTGCCCGATCGCATGCTGCTGCATGACTGCGTGACGGCGATTCGACACGGCACCACAATCGATCAGCTATCCGGCCAGCGGTTTGCTAACAGTCAGCGTCATTTGCGATCGTTAAGCGAGATTGGTGAGCTCTACAATCAAGTGCCCGATGCTATCGCCCGTACCATGGAGGTTGCTGAGCAGTGCACGTTCTCGCTAGGCGAGCTCCAGTACGAATATCCCAAAGAGATCGCTCCACCCGGCATGACGCTGATCGAGCGTCTCAAACGATTGACCTGGGAAGGCGCCAATCAACGATGGCCTAATGGTGTACCAGAGAAAGTGATTGAATTGCTTCGTCACGAATTTGAAATCATCGCAGAATTGCGCTACGAAGCATACTTTTTAACGGTCTGGGATATGGTGCGATTTGCTCGACAGCAAAATATCCTCTGCCAGGGAAGAGGCTCGGCTGCGAATTCAACCATCTGTTATTGCCTCGGGATCACAAATGTCGATCCCAGTCAAACCGATTTATTGTTCGAGCGGTTTGTCAGCCGTGAACGGGACGAAGCCCCTGACATCGACGTCGATTTTGAACATCAACGTCGCGAAGAGGTGCTGCAATATCTATACGACAAGTATGGACGTGACCGCGCGGGCATGACAGCCACTGTGATCCGGTACCGCACGCGAAGTGTGATTCGCGATGCAGGAAAGGCACTAGGCGTCTCTGCTGACGCCATTGATTCAATCGCGAAACTAGGTGGAAATGGCGCTGATTTATCCGAGCGTTGCCGCAGCGGTGGGTTGGACCCTGATTCGAGCATCGGAAAGCGATTCATTTACCTCATTGAGAACCTGACCAATTTCCCGAGACATCTCTCGCAGCACGTTGGGGGGATGGTGATGACGGCCGGCAGCTTGTGCGAACTCTGCCCGATTGAGAACGCCGCGATGGAAGGTCGAACGGTGATCCAGTGGAATAAAGATGATCTGGATGAATTGGGGATCTTAAAAGTTGATGTTCTCGCGTTGGGGATGCTATCTGCAATCCATCGTTGCTTCGATCTGGTTGCCAAACATCATCAACATTCTTGGTCACTCGCTAATATCCCTGCCGACGACCAAGCAACTTACGACATGATCTGTGCTGCAGATACGGTCGGTGTCTTTCAGATTGAAAGTCGCGCGCAGATGAGCATGCTGCCGCGTCTTAAGCCCCGTTGCTATTACGACCTAGTGGTCGAGGTGGCAATCGTTCGTCCGGGCCCGATCCAAGGCAACATGGTCCATCCCTTTTTGCAAGCTCGTGAAAACCCAGCGGCGGTTCGCTACCCCAACGAGGCAATTGCGGGAGTGCTGAGAAAAACGCTCGGCGTACCAATTTTCCAGGAACAGGCGATGCGTTTGGCCGTCGTGGCTGCTGGCTTTACACCGGGCGAGGCAGATCAATTGCGTCGCGCCATGGCGGCTTGGCGACGCCCAGGCGTGATCGACAAATTCCGCATCAAACTGCTCGCGGGAATGCGATCGCATGGACTAACCGGTGAATTTGCTGAACATGTTTTTCACCAGATCCGCGGATTCGGTGAATACGGATTCCCTGAATCCCACGCGGCCAGTTTTGCGCTCCTGGTTTACGCATCGAGCTATCTGAAATGCCATTACCCCGCAGCATTTTGCGCTGCCTTGTTAAATAGCCAACCAATGGGCTTTTACGCACCGGCACAACTCATCGCGGACGCTCGCAAACATGGAGTAAAGGTCCATCCAGTCGATGTCAATGAAAGCGACTTCGAAACCACTCTCGAAGGCGACGCCACAAAGAATCAACCGGCAATTCGACTGGGACTTCAAACGATTCGTGGCTTTCCCTCCGAAGTAGCGCAGCGGATCGTGCGATGTCGCGATCACCAGCGATATCGAGACATGAAAGATTTTTCCCGTCGAACGCAAGTGGGAAAATCCAACCTGGCAATCCTCGCCGATGCTGATGCCCTGGGATCACTTGCCGGAGATCGCCGTGCTGCAATCTGGCAATCGTTATTGCACGAAGAATCACCACGAGAACAACCACTGTTTGAAAATCTTTCAGAAGACGACCGGGTCCCCGACACTCTCAAGCCCATGACTCCACTGGAAGAAGTTCATGCTGATTACAACACGACGGGACTAAGCCTCAAAGCTCATCCGATTTCATTTGTTCGAGCAGTGCTGGAATCGAAACGCTGCGTATCAGCAAAGCAGCTTGATTCTCTGCGTGATGGGCGGCACGTCCGTGTTGCCGGATTAGTGCTGCTAAGACAGCGACCCTCAACGGCCAAAGGAATCACCTTTGTGACCCTGGAAGACGAAACAGGATCGATCAATTTAGTTTTATTTGCGGCCGTTTGGAAACGTTTTTTTCGTGTTGCCAAGACAAGCAATGCATGGCTTGTAGAAGGCAAACTCGAAAACCGAAAAGGGGTAATACACGTCATCGTTGGCCGAATCAACGACCTTGCTGACGAAGTCGATGGTCTCACCATTCGCTCGCGTGACTTCCACTGACCATTGCAAAATGCGGTCAGCCAACTGCAAGACGAGACAACCCGATCGCTAACCGGCTAGGTTAACCAGACCTCGCTACAAGTTGGCAAGTCCTGCGGCACAGGGTGGCCGGTGCCGAACGATTGGATGGCCGTTGCCGAACGATTGGATGGCCGGTGCTGAACTACAGGATCGCCGGTGCCGTGTATCGGGGCGACAGGACGGTGCATTCCTCGATATGCCATTGCCCATTTCCCCGTGAATCAACGAGATAGTCGAGGAACATATGAATTTTGGCCGTCGTTCCACCACCGGCGTCTCTCCAAATAAGCTCCGCGTGCTCGCGTTTGTAGGAGTAGTAAATATGTGCCGATCGATCGAGCACCCATTGCGATTGCCCTTTGCCACCTCGGACGATGTCCACGACGGGCGATTTCTGGAACTCGTCCAAAATCTTCTCACCCTGTTCACTCAGCGCGTAGTGTTGACCTAAATCCATGGTTGTGGGAAAGCGATTGGCATAGTCCTTGCCGAGCTCG
Organism: Rubripirellula sp.; assembly: GCA_029245125.1. Taxonomy (GTDB): domain Bacteria; phylum Planctomycetota; class Planctomycetia; order Pirellulales; family Pirellulaceae; genus Rubripirellula. The sequence goes on along the minus strand of JAQWPZ010000264.1, from coordinate 65,871 downwards.
ATGGCAAAGTAATCATCTCCGCGGGCAATCACCTCGATGTAGTCGCGGCCGAATTTTTCCGCCTGTGCTCCGAGCGTGGCATCCTTGAACCAAGGCAGGCAAAATCCGTACACCCCAAACCCGGTGGCTAACACCATCCCGATCATCGCCGGGGTGGTCCCGATTGGCCGCATTCCCGTTTCGCCTTCCCCTGTCCGTCGCAGGGCGATCATCCCGAGCGCAAACGCAGTTGCGGGAAAGATCAGCAACGGCTTGCCATACACAGCCAAAACGCTCACGAGCCCCACCAGCAGGCACAAAAACCCCGAAATCCTGAAAGGGGTTCGATATTCCGGTTCCTCGTACCCGGTTTCCGCGTGCATTTGAGGAACATTGGGAAGTTTCGAGTCAGTGCTCATGACAGCGAGGCAAACCAGAGTAAGACGGATTCAGACGACGCCCATCGATTTTACCGACGGATCTTGCGGTGAAGACACTACGGGTTGTCCAGGAGGATGGTTCGTTGATGTGGAAAGTTCCCAGACAGAGAATTTGCGGAGAAAACACCGCAGACATCCGGCAAACTAGCGCGGCCAGACCATCGCATGAGCCGTTGAGCGAAGAGAGTTCGCGAATGTTGCTGACTTCCAGAGCCACATTCGCCCCATATCCGAGCGGGAATCCCGATCAAGGATCCCGCTTAACCTGTCCCATGACGCTGGCAAAGCCTGATCATCGCAACCGGACGGGGGCTAGGCGACCCGCCGTGGCGAATCCACGTGTGACGGCATGCTGGGGGATAAATTCATCAGCCGAGCGATTTCCTCGGCGGCTCGAGCGGAAGCCCCCGGCTTAGCGTGCTGACTGCAAAGCTCATCCAATTGGCGTTTCAAGCGGGCAAAATAAAATGAATCACCGAGCATCGCCCCGGTCGATTCGGTTAGGAAATCGGCCGCTGGCTGAGAGCTTCCTACCGAGATGTACTCGGGAAAAACTTTGCGGCGATCCATCAGATTTGGCAATGTCACGCTATCAATCCGAACTAACAATTTGGCCAACAGGTGCAGCAATCGACCAACTCGATAAACCACGACCGCAGGGGTGCGTCGCGCCATCATTTCCAAACTCACACTGCCGCTCACCATCATCGCGCAGCGTGAGGCTTGAATGATTTCACTGGCTCGGCCGACATAAAATTCCAATGGGATCGTTGCGTCACTTTCTTGCAACTGATCACGGCACCACTGGCACTGCTGATCCCGATACGCGGCCACCAAAAATCGCACGTCTGGGTACTGGAGATGGAGCTGTCGAATCGAGTCGAGCATGACCGGCCAGTTAGCGTGTACTTCATGATCTCGCGAGCCGGGCAGGACGGCCACCAAACGCTGCCCTTGATCAGCCATTGCGTCGAACCGATTCAAGACCTGTTGGTCCAATGGGTATTCTTGGACCGCATCAAAAAACGGGTGACCGACGTAGGTGCAGGGAATCTGATGCCGCTGAAAGTACTCCTGCTCGACCGGCAGGACGGCTAGGACATGGTCGACGCTGCGACGCATCTTCTTCACCCGCCAACCCGCCCATGCCCAAAGCTGAGGAGGACAGTAGTAATAAACGGGGATCCCGTACTTCTTTGCTCGCTTGGCGATGTGCCAATTGAACCCCGGGAAATCAACCAGCACCACTGCGTCGATTTGCTCTTGTTGGAAAAGAGCCTCCGCCTGAGCCGCGAGAGCAAAAAAATCACGTAATTTAGGCAATACTTCGAGCACGCCGACAACTGCGTGCTGCGTTAGGTCACTGTCGATTTCACAGCCGGCTGCCTGCATCGCTGGACCACCGAAACCCCGTAACGTCAGCTGAGGGTCGATCCGTTGCAATTCGGTAGCCAAACGGGCAGCGTGCTGGTCACCGCTGGGCTCGCCGACTGAAAAAAAGATCGTGGACATCCTCACTCCCGGGGCTTGGTCGACACTATCACTAGGAAATTTGGGTGGGGATCGTCAATGCGGATTCTGGGTTTCACACATTCGCGGCGGATTCCCAGACCCGTCAGAGAAGTTTCTCGACGAGTGATCGAGAAGCAAGCATTCACTCAGGTGACGACGGCAACTCTGAATCGAGCCAACGCAAACAAACAACCCTTCCGCCAGCCGACTCATCAAACCAATGATTTTGAACTGGATTAGGTGACCGCAAGAACGGGGGGCGATTGAGACCAAACTGCCCGCGTTTACTGAGGTGTGAAAGCGATTGAACCGCATCCAGAACAACGACTTCTCCCCGGAATACTGCTTGAGCACGGCCGGATCGACGCCCGCCGACTCCAGAGCGAAATCGGGTTCTCGAGAAATAGCGACAGTTCTGAACTAGCCCGGGACGGGCAATACGCTGGATTCGGGCAATTGGTTTCTGTGTGCCGAGAACGCAAAAAAAACGACCCGAAGAGCAAAGCTCATCGGGTCGTTTGATGCTCACGCCTGAAGGTTTCAGCGTGTTTACGGCTCCGCTAAATTAGCGGACGTAAACAGCACTGGCCTGAATGACGCGACGCGTTGTAGTCAAGCTCGCACTTGGATCGACAACTGGCTCCGGCATGGGAGCAGCTTCCATCTGTGCAGGAGCAGTCGTGCAACCAGCTTCGCAACCGCAAGCTGGCTCGCAACCGCAGGCTGGCTCACAGCATGAGTCGCACGAGTTGCTTTTCATCTTCATGTGACCGAACAGCTTGGAAAGCAGACCGCCCGACTTCTTGCTGCAACCACTGTCGCAACCGCTGTCGCAGCAAGCTGGCTCTTCGCAACAATCTGCAACTTCGCAGCCACAGGCTGGCTCGCAGCTGTCGCAACCGCTGTCGCAGCCGCTATCGCAAAGGTTGCACTTGAACAGCTTCGAGAGCAAACCGCCGGAACGCTTTCCACAAGGATCGCAAGCGGTGTCACAGCATGCTGGTGCACCACAAGTTGGCTCTGCACAGCAGGTTGGCTCTGCACAGCAAGTTGGCTCTGCACAGCAAGCTACTTCTTCGCAGCCACAAGCTGGCTCTTCACATCCACATGCGGGCTCGCATGCTGAGTCACATCCATCATCGCAGCAAGCACTTGCGCTGCCGCAGCCTTTGATACCGAGCATTCGGTCCAACAGGTCAAAGCCATAACTCTGAGTGCTGATACAGCAACCGAGTACGACCATCATTGTCATTATTGTCCGCTTCATTGGAGCCACGTCTCCCTTTCTCACTATTGCGGGTCGTTTGTCGTGGTGCCAGAAAGCTCGATCAATCTTTCCTCGGCATGAGTATTTCAGATCGGGAGATGCAGTCGGCGGACGAAGTCGCCGGCGAGCGCATCTCGAAATCATTCTTCGCCGAACACTAACGGGTCGGGTGCGGACACCCGGCCCGCCGACTTCGTTCAGTTCGACATAACTCATCCCCGAGAGCTTCGAATGCCCTCAGAAGGATTCACGTTCAGTTCTGTGCACCAATAGGCTTGACATCCGATGTCAGGCCTCTGGGTCCCCGTCAGGCAGAAGCGGCTGGTGTGCCGCGTTCGTTCCTCTGGGTCTGTAACGGTATCGACCTTGGTTTGTCCGGTGATAAATGTTCCATGGGATTTTTGCCCGCTTGGAAAGCTTTAACGATTGAGCAAGAGAAACGGCGATGCCGTACAACCAGCAATCCTTGACACCCGCGCGTGGCGTAGCCGGAGTAATCGGTATAAACTGGTGCAAGGAGTGCTGATCCAGCGTAAAACGGCCTGCAGACCACCTGACAGGAGGGTATTGATCGGCTCCGCTCTCCCCCGCCTTTATCACCTGCGTGATTCGCCAGCCACATTTCAAGGCCGTCTTTTACCACGTGTCCTCTCTACCCCAACTCATCGATCTGAGCAGTTTGCCAGAAATCCCCTGTCCATGCGGGACTGCCCGAAGGGCATTTGCGGATCGAGATGACTACCCCGGGACCGTGCATTTGACGCAGATCAGCATCGATGCAAAACGTCATTACCACAAAAAACAAGCTGAGATTTACATTGTGCTCGAATGCGACGCGGGGGCTTCGATCGAGCTCGATGGGTCCCTGCACCCAGTCGCACCCATGACAGCCGTAATGATCCCACCCGGTGTTCGGCATCGCGCCGTCGGGCAAATGAGGGTGTTAATTTTATGCACCCCGAATTTTGACCCTTCGGACGAGCATTTTGACTAACTTGCCATTAGGTTTTTCTGACCAGTGATTCCTACCCAACCAGTGATTCTCCCGAGACTTCTGATGCAATTCTGTTTCTATCCGTCGAGTTGTCGACTGATCGTCGCCCTCCTGGGCACCGCCATCTTGTCCACGGCCAGCACGGCGGGTGATTGGCCCTATTGGCGAGGCCCTCATTTCGATGGCACCGCGGAGGTAACTGGATTACCCGACGACTGGGATCCCAATGGCGGAGAGGGCAGCAATGTGCTGTGGAGCCGAGATGATATTGGCGGGCCCTGCACACCCATCGTGATGAATGGACGTCTTTACACCATTCAGCGAGCGGAACCAGGAACACCACGCGAAGGCGAACGGGTTGTTTGCTTGAATGCCAAAACCGGCGAGACGATTTGGGAAAATCGCTACAACGTCTGGCTGTCAGATGTGCCTGCCGAACGGGTTGGCTGGAGCAGTGTCGTGGGTGACCCCGAAACCGGAAACGTCTACGCGTTGGGCTCCTGCGATATCTTTCAATGCATCAACGGAGAGACAGGGGAAACCATTTGGAAGATTCCACTGCACGAGCAGTTTGGGATGCTGAGCACCTACGGAGGCCGAACCAATTTCCCGATCATTCACGAAGATTTGGTGATCATTAGCGGCATCATCATCAATTGGGGTCAATCGGCTAAACCAAATCATCGGTTGATCGCCATGGACAAACGAACTGGAATGGTTCGTTGGTTTGGTGGCACACGTGATTTACCTTACGACACGACCTACTCCGCCCCCAGCCTCGTCACCATTAACGGTCAAAGGCAGTTGGTGATGGGCGCCGGTGATGGATCCATCTGGGGATTCCAACCGCGAACCGGTAAACAACTGTGGCACTACGACATGTCGATGCGAGGCATCTTTGCGACACCATTAGTGGTAGGCAACACCGTCTTTGCCAGCCACAGCGAAGAGAATGTCGCGCCTTACAACAACGTAATGGGTGCTGTCGTGGCGTTGAACGTCAGCGGTGCTGGCGACAACACCAAGGTCGAGGAATTGTGGAAACAAATGGAGGTCGTCGTTGGCTACAGTGAGCCAGTCTTCATCGACGGTCGGCTGTACGTCGTCGATGACCGCTGCAAAATGTGGATCTTTGACGCCGAAACAGGCGAACCGATTGTGGAACGCAAGGCGTTCGTCGGAAGCCGGCAGCGGGCTGCGTTGCTGCACGCCGATAACAAGATCTACGTGCTGACGGAGAACGGTCGATGGGCAATCATCGAACCGACAGAAGACGGATTCGAGGTAATCAACAAAGGCCGCGTGAGGGATACCGGCTTCGCCGGCTCGCCGATCGTTGCCGACGGTCGGTTGTATTTCCCTAGCACGACCGCCCTCTACTGCGTGGGCACGGACGAAGGCGAACAAGCGTCTGCTAATATTGCTGATAACATGGGCGAGGAAACGCCGGTCAGTGAAAACCCTGATGTCGCACAGTTGCAAATTTTCCCGGCGGAGCAGTTACTGCGACCAGGCCAAAGCATTGAACTGTCCACCTACGCTTTCAACCAATTGGGTCAAAAGCTAGCCGACCCTGCAGAAATCAGTTTTAGCGTCGAAGGCCCCGGGTCAATCAACGGATCGACCTTTACCGCTGTCAGTGATGGAAAACACACCGCCGCCACGATTTCAGCAACGGTCGGCGATGTAACGGGAACAACGCGAGTCCGAGTGGTTCCTGATTTGCCTTGGAAGTTCACTTTCGATGATCTCAGTGATCCACCACTGTCGTGGGTCGGTGCGCGTTATCGCCATATCATCCGCGAAGTGGATGGCTCCCCTGCCCTGACCAAAATCACCACCATTCCCAAAGGTGCCCGCAGTCGCGCCTGGATGGGCCATAGTGACCTGTCTGAATACACGATCAGCTCCGATGTGATGGGAGCTCGCATGAGTGACCAGTTACCAGACATCGGACTTACGAATCAGGGCTACGTGCTGGACCTGATGGGAGAGAGTCAGCAATTGCAGATTCGCACCTGGTCGGCCCAACTGAGACTCGATTCGCAATTACCGTTTGCCTGGAAAGAAGACACTTGGTATCGCATGAAGTTTCGGGTCGACATCGAAAGCGAACCGCCCGCCGCTGTGGCCATTCTAAGAGGAAAGGTCTGGCCGCGTGATGAATCCGAACCAAAGGAATGGACGATCACCGCTCGAGATGAATCGCCAAACCTGGCAGCCAGTCCAGGCCTTTACGGAAACGCCAAAGTCGCTGAACTTTACTTGGACAACCTCGAAGTTGTCGCCAACTCAGACCAGCCTTAGTGGCTGGCATTGTTAAGCCCCCGTCTGCCGACATCGGCAATCGAATTGACCGCCGCACGGGCGGTCAGCTCACGATCACGAAAAACAACTCTCTCAACTAAAACCGTTAAGTAACCATGCAAAAGAAAGAACTCTCCGCTTGGACCCTTCTGCTCGTCGCGTTGGTGCTGGGCAGCATTTCCACGGTGACGCTCGGCGGGTGCAAGCCGTCAGATGAGGTCCAGGTCGACGCCGCCAATGTCGACCCACCGGAGACCAATGCGACGGAGACCAATGCGACGGAGACGGATGCTACTCAGGATGATGCTCCAGAGGCGGAGCCCGCAAGCGACGATTCCACCACCGACGCGACTGAGACCGACGCGACTGAGACTGACGCGACTGAGACCGACGCGCCAAGCCCCGAGGGAGATACGGTAAGCCCGGAGCAAACGCGTGCGAGTCCGAATGCGACAGACGGAGCAGCTATTGTCGACGAGGCTACCTCAACAGCGTCCACGCTGGTCACCAAAGTTGCAGATGTTCTGGTCACCAAAGTTGCAGATGTTGATGCCCCCAAAAAAATCATGGAAGCGGGTGGCGATTGGCCGCAGTGGGGTGGTACTCGTGAAAAAAACAATGTGCCAGGCGTCAAAGAAGTACCTCTGGAATGGAACATCGGAAAGTTTGATCGGCGAACCGGCGACTGGGATGCCAGCCGAGCGTTAAACATCAATTGGTTCGCAAACCTCGGCAGCCAAACGTATGGCAACCCCGTTATCGCTAACGGCAGAGTCTTTGTCGGCACCAACAACGGAGCCGGTCATCTGAAGCGATACCCCTCAAAGGTCGACCTGGGCTGCCTACTCGCATTCGACGAAGAGACTGGTGACTTTCTGTGGCAACACAGCAGCGAAAAATTGATCACCGGCCGTGTCCACGATTGGCCGCTGCAGGGAATTTGTTGTGCTCCGCTGGTAGAGGGCGATCGGATGTGGTTTGTCACCAGTCGTGGCGAAGTCCGCTGTCTCGATACGGCCGGCTTCTACGACGATGAAGATGATGGACCAGTTACCAGCGAAATGGTTTCCGTTGCGGCGATCATGAACGCGGGTCCAGCGGCAGCCGGTCACGCAGCCACTCTCGAAGGCTTGGCCGCGGCGACCTTATCCGACGCAGCCAAAAAAGCCCTGGCAGATGCCGGTGCTGCTCTCGAAGGTGATGCAACTATCGAAATCGTTGAAGCTGGCAAGCATTGGAAAGCAACCGGTAATTTCGGCGGAGTTCAACGAACCTTGACCATTCGGCAGATTGGACCGCGAATCAAATTCATGAAGGCGCTCGGCATCAACGACAAACGCGATGCCGATGTCATTTGGGTCTATGACATGATGGGTCCCGATATGGGAATTAGCCAACACAACATGTGCTCGTGCAGCGTCACCAGCTATGGCGACCTGTTGCTTGTCAACACTGGCAATGGCCTAGACGAATCGCACTACAACCTGCCTGCGCCAGATGCCCCCAGCTTTTTGTGCATGGACAAAAACACTGGCGAAGTATTGTGGACCGACCGATCGCCTGCCAAAAACATCCTGCACGGTCAGTGGTCGAGTCCAACGGTGGGCGTGTTCGACGGTGTCCCCCAAGTTTTATTCGCCGGTGGCGATGGCATCCTCTACAGTTTTGTCGCAAACCGCGGAAATGACGGAAAACCGGAACTGCTTTGGAAGTTCGATTGCAATCCCAAGACCAGCAAGTGGGTCCTCGGTGGCGAGGGAACACGTAACAACTTGATTGCGACACCTGTTGCCTACGGAGACTATGTCTATATCGCTGTCGGACAAGATCCCGAACACGGCGAAGGCGAAGGCCATCTGTGGTGCATCAATCCAACGATGCGCGGTGATATCTCCCCAACCCTGGCTGTGAAAATCAACGACGCAGGGGAACGGGTACCGATTGCACACAAACGGATTCAAGCCGTCGAGGAAGAAAAAGGCGAGGTCGAGATCGACAATCCGAATTCGGGAGTCGTTTGGCACTACAGCATGAACGACGGTAACAAGGATGGCGAAATCGACTTCGAAGAAGAGATGCACCGAACAATCGGAACCGTAGCCATCAAAGACGATGTGTTGTACGTCGCCGATTTCTCAGGATTGGTGCACTGCCTGGATGCTAATGGGACCGAGGACGGCATGCCGATCGTGCACTTCACTTATGACATGCTGGCTCAGAGCTGGGGCAGCCCTCTGATCGCTGCTGATCACGTTTTCATCGGTGACGAGGACGGTGATGTGGCAATCTTCGAATTCGGTGTCGAACATGTTGAACCAGTCGAGGAAATCAACATGGGTAGCAGTGTCTACAGCACACCCGTCGCAGCCAATGACAAACTCTTCATTAGCACCAAGGACAAGCTCTTCTCGATCGGGATCAAAAAGTAAACGCTTTCCTGATTCTGTGATCTGACACTGAGTTTATGATCGAACGAAGTTTTGCCGATGACTGGGTTGTCGGCAAAATTCGTTTCCTTGGGCGGGTCTTCCCATCTGACATCAAAGCAGAGGTTCATGCCAAAAGTATTGCTAGACTGCGGAAACTGCGGTCCCGATTTCAATGCCATTCGCTCCATGGCGGAACAACAATTCGGTGCGGAAGTGCGGCAATCGCATGGAACCGAGGATACGCTTGATCTACTGCGAGCGGGCGACATCGATCTGGTCACCGTCAATCGCAAACTAGATCGTGACTACAGCGACGGGATCGACGTTATCAAAGCGATCAAAGCCGATCCAGACTTGTCGTCGGTCCCGGTCATGTTGGTCACCAACTTTCCCGAGCACCAAGAACAAGCTGCCAGCGAAGGCTGTGTGCCCGGCTTTGGCAAGCTCGCCATTGGTGATCCAGCCACCCATGCGCTGCTGGCACCATTTTTGGGGTCGTGATCTGAACGGACCAGAACAGAAAATGTGCCCGCGGGATGGTGAACGAACCGCATCAGTCTGCTGGCACATGGATCTTTCAATATTGATTTGTCACCACCAGGCTTCAATCTCGCCATACTCCTCCAACTGGCCTTGTCCTGGCCGAATCCGACCGACGGGGTGTAGGATAAAGGGCTGAGTCGGTCTTTCTGGTGAGACCAGATTCCTGTTGCGAGCAACTATCTGTTGAGATGAAAGGGCCATGAACGGTAGCTATCGAAAAATGCTTGCCGCTAAGATCCATCGCGGTACGGTGACGGGCGCGGATGTGAACTACGAAGGCAGCGTCACGATCCCACCAGAATTGCTGGAGGCAGCTGAGATTCACCCATACGAATCGGTGCATATCTGGAACGTGACGCGTGGGACACGGCTAGAAACCTATGCGATTGCGGGTCTGCCCGGCTCAAATGACATTTGCGCTAACGGGGCCGCCGCCCATCTGATTCGCCCAGGCGATCAGGTCATCCTGGCCAGCTACGTGCTGATCGCCCAGGAAAAGATTGCCGAACATCGGCCAAAATTGATCTTTGTTGACGAATCCAACCAAATTACTCACTGCGGCCCTGAATTAGCGGGTCCCCAACAACGGAGCACGGCCCCCGGCCGCTAAGAAACGCGTGCAAGGTATCGGCCTCCTCCTCATCGCTATCTTCATTGGCCTATTTGCCGGTGGGTTATTAGGGACCCAACCGAGTGTGAATGGCTACTTGGCCCGGCATCTCGAGCACCCCCTCCAAGCGACGGTGATTTCATTTGCCAGCGGGACGGCAATCATTCTCCTAATCACCATGTTGAGTGGAAATTTCCCTCCACGATTCAATTCGCCGGTGACGGAAATGCCGTGGTGGGCTTGGTGTAGCGGTGCAATTGGGGTGGTGATGGTGACCACATCCCTAATCCTTGTCCCACGAGTCGGCTCGCTGCCATGGTTTGCCGCGATTATGTGCGGTCAGACAGCAGCCGCATTGGCCCTCGACCACTACGGCTGGCTGGGAAACCCAAAGGCGCCCATTTCGTCGCTCCGGCTGCTCGGTGCGAGTCTGCTGATGGGTGGCGTGCTTGTTATCGTCCAAGCCAAGCGGATGGAACACACCGAGATCACGCCTTCTGAGCCCGAAATGAGGGCTTCTGCGAGCCAGGATGAGGGGCCGTAGGCGGAATCAGTTAGCGGAAACCATCCGAAAGCATGGAATTCACGGTTGAGGCAAATTTTGTCCCGTCCTATGGTATTGGCGAACCAGGCCAATGGTAATGCCGACCCAGGTTCTCCGAATTCACATGAAGTACTGTCAACTCGATCGAATTACATCGCTCCAGCCGGGGGTCCGGCTGACAGCTGAGAGAACGCTGCGCAGTGAAGAAGATTACTTAAAAGACCACTTCCCGCGGTTTCCGGTGATGCCCGGCGTCATGATGCTCGAAGCCCTTCAGCAGGCTGCGATGTGGATGATTCGCACCGGTGATGATTTTCGCACCCCATTGGTGTTGCTCCGAGAAGTCCGAAGCGTCAAATTTGGCGACTTCCTTTCACCGGGGGAGACCCTGGAAATCACTGCGGAGTCAATCAAAACGGTCGGAAATCGGACGACAGTCAAAGCAACGGCCACGAAACAGGGGCGGACAACCGTCTCGGCTCGGTTAATTCTTGAACGCTGTGGTACCGAAGAACCGGAGCGTTTGGACACCGATGAGGACGTCCGCAGTAGAAGCCAAAAACAATTTCACGAACTGTTCGGTGATGTCCCGTTGTGCAAATGACGGCAAAACCACCAAACTTTTCTCCATCTAAAACACCCCTGAAGACAGGATAAGGAACCGACATGTCCGACGACGAAATTTTCAAGAAGGTCCAAGAATCATTGATGGACGCGCTGGGAGTCGATGACGACGAAGTGACCTCCGAGGCCACGCTAGTCGGCGACTTGGGTGCCGAGTCGATCGATTTTCTCGACATCGTGTTCAAACTAGAGAAGGCATTCGACATCACGATCCCTCGTGAGGAATTGTCGCCAGAAGACATTTTGACGAACAGCCAATACGTTCTAGACGGAGTGGTTACCGCCGATGGCATAGCCGAACTCAAACGCCGCATGCCTTGGGCCAATTTGGAAGAGTTCGAAAAGAGTCCGAAAGTTCAAGACTTCGGTAACTTGCTGACGGTCGGTGACCTTTGCGCCTACGTCGGTAGCAAGTTGAGCTGAAATCTGGGAGAGCCCCAGAATCTGTCGTCGATCGAATCTATCCCCTTTCATCTTTTTGTATTTTCGTCCATGCGTTGGTTTTGGGTCGATCGTTTTACGGAGTTCGTCAGCGGCAGTCATGCAAAGGGCATCAAAAATGTTGCCCTCGATGAAGAAGTCCTAGACGAATACCAGCCAGGTTTTCCCTACTTGCCACCCACGGTCATTATCGAGGGTATGGCACAGATGGGTGGCATCCTGGTGGCTGAGCATTTTGCGTTTGATAAACGCGTCGTACTCGCAAAAGTTGGAAAGGCAGCGTTTCACCAAGTAGCACGCCCCGGCGATCAACTTCGCTATACGGTCAAGTTGGATGGAATCCAGCCGGATGGGGCAACCGTGACGACCACGAGTTACCGTGGTGAAGTTCTGCAGGCGGAAATCGAACTTATGTTCGCATTCCTAGAACCGGATCGATTCATGGATGGACCTTTGTTCAAGCCGGGTGATTTAAGGGCCATGCTGCGTCTGATGAATTTTTTCCATGTTGCCGTCGATCGTAATGGTGATCCCATTCCCGATCACGCCAATCTGTAGCCCAAATCCACAACCTGTCGTTTAATAGACTGTTTCCGTTTTCTCTTCGCCCAAAGCATCCCCATGCGTCGTCGCGTCGTCATTACCGGCATTGGAACGATTAACCCTATGGGCCACGACCCGGAAACGGTTTGGTCTGGTCTCAAGGAGGGCAAAAGCGGCGTCGCGAAAACCACGTTGTTCGATGCCAGTGGGTTCCCCACCAAAATCAGCGCCGAGGTCAAAAATTGGGATGTCGCAGCCTGCGGCGAAAGTGTTGATGAATGGAAAAACCGAGGTCGCCACACGAGGTTTGCGGTCGGTGCTGCCAAACAAGCGGTTGCCGACAGCGGCGTCGCTGACTCGATCAACGATCCAACCCGGTTCGGCGTTTACCTGGGCAGTGGCGAAGGCAATCAGGACTTCATGACCTTCAGTCGAATGATGGCTGCGGCGATGAAGGATGGTGAATACAACGCCAGCAAGTTCATTGCGACCGGACTCGAACTGCTCGATCCTGCAATGGAACTCGAACAGGAACCCAACATGCCCGCCGCTCACTTGGCGACCATGTTCAATGCTCAAGGTCCAAACCTGAACTGTTTGACCGCTTGTGCTGCGAGCAGCCAAGCCGTTGGAGAAGCCACCGAAATCATCCGTCGAGGTGACGCCGACGTAATGCTCGCCGGTGGAACCCATAGCATGATTCACCCTTTCGGCGTCACCGGTTTCAACTTACTAACCGCGTTAAGCGAAAGTAACGAGGAACCCACCAAGGCCAGCCGGCCCTTTGACCGACTTCGCAACGGCTTCGTCCTGGGTGAAGGCTCCGGGATGGTCATCTTGGAAGAATTGGAAGCAGCTCAGCAACGCGGCGCCCGAATCTACGGTGAAATCGCTGGCTACGGGACCACAGCGGATGCCTACCGAATCACCGACATTCCCCCCGATGGACACGGGGGAATCGCCGCGATGCGGATGGCGATCGCCGATGCGGGCTTGAAACCAGACGATATCGAGTACGTGAATGCCCACGGAACGAGCACCACCGTCAACGACAGAGTCGAATCTTTAGCTTGTCGAGAAGTCTTTGGCGATGCGGCTCTCAAGATTCCCGTCAGTAGTACGAAGAGTATGATGGGCCACTTGATCGCGGCGGCCGGTGTGACCGAAATGATCGTCTGCTTGCTGGCTATCCGTGACTCTGTCCTGCCGCCGACAATCAATTACGAAAATCCTGATCCCGATTGTGATCTCGATTACATACCGAACGAAGCACGAGAAGCTTCAGTGCGTTATGCACTGAACAACAGCTTTGGTTTTGGTGGCCAGAATGTGACGCTTTGCCTGAGCCGATTTGAAGATTGATCGAAGCGAATATGCGAAATTTCTCTGAAGCTGAACTAACGGCATTCCTTGACGAGGCTCTCCCCGCAGGGCGTTGCAGTGAATTAGAGCATGAGCTTCGCACCAACGCAGAGTTGCGAAGCCAATTGATCGACGCTCGTGGCAGAGAGTCTGCGGGCCTGCATACCCTCGGTGCCATCTGGCGACGTGCTCGCTTGTCGTGTCCCGACCGAACGGAACTCGGCCAATACGCACTAGGAACACTTGAACCTGATCCGGCCGATTACATTCGATTCCATCTCCAGGTCATCGGGTGCCGCTACTGCCAAGCCAACTTGGCCGATCTTGAAGCCGCCACCGCAGCTAGTGATCAACCGCAGCAGCGACGCCGTCGATATTTCCAAACCAGCGCGGGCTATCTGAAGCAATAAGCACCTGGTTTCATGATTGAATCAAATCACTCCCTATGAAATTGACTCATCACGGCGCCCACGAGGGTGTTACCGGTTCCTGCCACCAACTCTCATGGGCTCGCAAGAAGAGTTTGCTGGTCGATTGCGGGATCTTCCAGGGCGATGATGCAAAAAAACATCCAAACCCCGAGATTCAATTCTCGCTAGAAGGCATCGAATGCCTGTTGCTTACTCATGTCCACATCGATCACGTTGGCCGGATGCCCTATTTGTTAGCGGCTGGATTCGATCGCCCAATCTACTGCAGCCGACCAACCGCTCGATTGCTGCCCTTGGTGATGGAAGATGCACTGCGGATCGGCTTCACCCGATCGCGAAAACTAATCAAGAAATTTCTACAGCACATCGGCAAGTTGCTTCGACCACTACCTTATGGCGAGTGGACCGTGATCGAAGATGGCGTCAAAATCCGCCTGCAACCCGCCGGACATGTCCTCGGCTCGACCATTTTTGATGTTGATTTACCGACTGGCGAACGCGTGGTCTTCTCCGGTGATGTCGGAACCGGCAGTGATCCCCTGTTGCGAAAACCAATGCCGCCTGAAAAAGCGGACTTACTGGTCTTGGAAAGCACCTATGGGGATCGTCTTCACGAGTCTCCTGAAGATCGTCAGGAAACACTCGAGAAAGTCCTGCGTCGCACTCTGCACGACCGCGGCGTCACAATCATCCCAGCATTCAGCTTGGGACGAACACAGGCCCTTCTGTACGAAATGAATGCCATCTTCAATCACGTGCAACAAAGCGAGGGTCGGTCACTGATGAAACAGGTCGACGTGATCGTCGACTCACCGCTCGCCTCGAGATTTACCGAACTCTACAAAGAGATGAAAGAGTACTGGGGCATTGAAGCGCAACACTTAATGCGGACCGATGACCAACCGCTCGTGTTCGAGAATTTGACAACCGTGAACGACCATCGCGAACACCGCGATACGCTTGATTACATCACCCAGCATCGCTTGCCCGCGATCGTGGTGGCGGGGAGTGGGATGTGTACCGGGGGACGGGTCGTTAACTACCTGAAACGACTGATTGGAGAAAAATCGACGGACTTGGTCTTTGTTGGTTACCAAGCCAGCGGGACTCCCGGTCAGTTGATCAGCCGTGGGAATGACTGGGTTCGCCTCGATGGCCGCCGATATGATATCGAAGCGGACGTACACCGAATCAACGGATACTCCGCACACGGTGATCAGGCAGATCTGATTGAGTTTGTCGAGGGAATGCAGCAAGCTCCGAAAGAAATTCGATTGGTACATGGTGAGTATCAGCCGAAGAAAACGCTGGCAGCCGAATTGACCAAGCGTGGCTATAAGATCGTTTAACCCCGAGCCAACCTGAGGATCAAAGTTGGATAGTAAAACCAACGCAGATGTTGTGATCATCGGCGCGGGCCTAGCTGGCCTGACTTGCGGTGCGCTCCTGAGTGAAGCGGGCAAGAAAGTCATTGTCCTCGAAGCAAGCGATTGCATTGGTGGCCGCGTTGCGACGGACAGAGTGAATGGGTTTCAACTTGATCGGGGGTTTCAAGTTTTACTCACCGCCTATCCAGCTTGTCGTAGCATGCTGGACTACGATGCATTGCAGTTGCGATATTTTGATCCCGGAGCCCTGATTCGTTGTAACAACCGATGGAGGCTGCTTGGTGATCCATGGCGAAAACCAAGCCAAGCAATCGCCACCGCGATGAATCCCGTCGCCTCGATCGGAGATGCCTTTCGAATTCTGCAACTGCGCCGCGATGCTAAACGCGGTTCACTCAGCGAACTGTATCACCGGCCGCACCAAACAACCGAAGCTGAATTGAAGAAACGTGGTTTCAGCAAACGCATCATAGAAGATTTCTTTCGTCCTTTTATCGGTGGTGTATTTCTTAACGATTCACTGCAAGTGTCCAGCCGCATGCTCCATTTTGTCTTCCGCATGTTCTCCAATAGTGGTATTGCGATCCCCGCCAAAGGAATGGCCGAGATTCCAAAACAACTTGCCGATCGAATGCCGTCCGACGCGATACAACTGCAAAGCACCGTGAGCAGTGTACGCGGCACCGAAGTCCAACTCAGCAACGGCAGGACCCTCACCGCAACAGATGTCGTGGTCGCCGCTGAAAGCAATGCTGCAGCAAGACTGCTTGAGATTCCCAGCATCGAAACACCCTGGGGATCCACCACTACAGCCTATTACTCCTGCGATCATCCGCCCGACGACCGCAAACTGCTGATGCTTCGGGGAGACGAAACAGCCCTGATCCAAACCCTCACGGTACTCACCAATGTCGCTCCCGAGTACGCTCCGGCAGGAAAATGCCTCATCTCGGTCAGCCTGATTTCCTCGGGCGAACCAGGTAAAGTTCTTCCCTTGATCGACCAATCTATTCGCGCTCAGCTGAAGAAATGGTTTGGTGATTCCGTTGAAAACTGGGATCTGCTCAGTGTCTACCAGATTCCCTACGGCCTTCCCCGATCTCACCTGGAACCAATCCATCGCTCCATTCGCGCGTCCGATTTTGGCGGACCGGATCATGTCTGGATCGGGGGTGATCACTGCGAAACCCCCAGTATTCAGGGGGCAATGAACAGCGGTATTCGGATCGCTGAAGGAATTCTCGGGTCAGTTCCCATCCAGGTGAACTGAGTCATCACGCAAGCAATTCGTTTTTGCAACGTACTCACTTCGCGTCATCTAATGATCCGAGGACGTGGACTGCGGCAGCGGGATCACTCGGACAGCAACAAGTCCCACTGAATGATCTCGTCGAAAGCATCATCCGCCTCTGCCTTCTCAGCCTCGTCAGCTGGCACAATTTCTTCTTCAAATTCCCCCTTCGGGAGTGTTTCAATCAGCCCCGAGACCTCTGGATCAGCAAGCGCCTCCATCAGTGCAGGTGTCGAATAGCTGCCAGGTGTTTCTTTCCGAATCGGTTTAGACTCGATCATTTCTAGACGGTCTTCCATCGTCTCGGGCAAGGAGTGAAGTTTGACGTCATCCAAGGCCACGAACGTGCCCTGGGTGCCTTTCTCTCGCGCCGAATCTAGCTTTGTTTCGTCAAGTGAATTCGCATCAACCGGCTCAGCAAGATGGACGATCGCTTGGGCATCGAATCCTCCAGGACGATTCGGATCATAATTCCCGAGCGAGATACGACGAACCGCAGGGGCTGTATCGACCTGGATGGAGCGGATCTGAAAGGGAGTTCGCCGGTCAAACTCATTCGACCTTTCAGCAGGATTCACAGCAGGTTGCGGGTCGACCTTCCGAATCAGCGCGGCAAAATCGGTGACCTGTCGCGAAAATGGTCGCTGGGATTCGGCGGGTATTTGCCGAGCCACGCGGATTGCAAACGGTGAATGCGATGACGATTTGGCAACGTTCGGAGGGGCGACTCGCACCGATAATTCGCGAGACTCACGTTGACTCGCAGCAATGGCAGGTGGTTCGTCACGCGTCGTTCGCGTCGCAGCGTAGTTGGCGACGCCACGGTCGGTTCCTGCACCAAAACCTGAAACCAAGCGGGCTCGCAGAAACGAAGAACCAGTCGGCTCGCCGGCAATCGTAATCGCAGGGACAACCAACACGGCAGCACAAACGAAGAATTTCCGCGTGCAGCTTATCTTGCGGATTCGCTCATCCATGAGACGGCATCCTTGAGGGTTACCAGAACTTCCAAGCGTCACTTACTTGTAACGCGTGCTGGTGTCTTCGACTTGCGGTTAAGCCGCCATCCAGAGATTCAAGAATTGTGGAGGCAAGTGCCGATTCCACCGGGGTACAGCTGACAGTATCCGCTGCAACCAGATTAAATGCAGATACCAAACAAGCCGCGAGAGCCGGTCAAACCCTACGACTGAACTCGAATCAATTTCCCCATCAGATCAATCGCTACGACCGGACCATCTACATTGACTGGCCCACAATCTTACTGCAGAGGTCGAATTCGGATATCACGCCAACGAACTTCAAACGGACCACTATCATTCGGTATCGAATGCACTTGCAATCCGACGAAACCAAGTTGGCTGGATTCCGAGTCGCTAACATCTGCAACCGCAATGCCATTAACCCATGTCTGAATCCGGTCTCCCTTGGCACGAATGACAAATCGATTCCAGCGGCCATTTTGATAGGCATCCTTGATCGGTTGCTCATCCGTGATCCACCCTCGCCCGGTTCCCTCGCTATAGACGTAACCGCTCTCCCCGGGCGCATTTTCAATCTCGATCTGCGGGCCATGAACACGTCCATTCTTGTACTCGCTCTTGCTAAGCGAACGAATCTGAACGCCGCTGTTCAGTCCGGGCGGACCATTGACTTCGAAAGTCAACTCGAAATCCCCGTAGTTCACGTCACTACACAAGAATGAATTTGGGCTACCCTCGGCTGTCTTCCCTACAATGGTCTTATTCTCAACTCGATAGGTTGCTGTTCCGTTGCGTTGGGTCCAACCAGTGAGGTTCTTCCCATTGAATAAAGAAACCCAATCCCCCACTTTAAGATTGGGTATCGACCGGGAATGAAGGGGCTTGGAATCATTTCCCGACAGTTGTGAGACCAAGCAAGCCCACGCGACGAGGGCGACGGCAATCGACTTCATGACAGATCTGAACTTGAATGACACGGGATCAAGACATCCTTTCGCGACCAATTCTCTCTCCAATTCGCTATCCATCAAGTCTAACAGCAAATCTCCTGGCTTCTAAGCTGATGCCAGTGCTTTTAAGATGCTCGATCCAAATCCGGAGTAAATGAATGCCTAAGCTTGCACGCGGACCCTATCCAGCCACCCGAATGAGACGGGTACGAAACCATGCCTGGTCTCGACGTCTCGTTCGAGAAAATCAGTTGAGCACTGCCGACCTGATTTGGCCCTTGTTCGTCTTTGACGGCCAAGGTCGCCAACCGGTGGCAAGTTTACCCGGCGTCGATCGACTGGGGACTGACCAAATCGTCAGAGAGGTGGTACGAGCCTGCGAACTGGGAATTCCAGCAATCGCAATTTTCCCAGCGACCGATCCGGAATTGAAAACCGAGGACGCCGCTGAAGCGACCAACCCCGACAATCTAGTGTGCCGTACGGTGCGTGCGGTAAAGCAGGAAGTCGGTGATCAGATCGGCATCATCTGTGACGTTGCACTCGACCCGTACAGCAGCCATGGCCAGGATGGACTCGTCCGGAATGGGCGAGTGCTCAATGATGAAACCATCGATGTTCTTTGCCAACAAGCTTTGGTTCAAGCCGAAGCTGGCTGTGACATCATCGCGCCCAGCGACATGATGGATGGTCGGATCGGTGCGATTCGCAAGTT
The DNA here is from genome assembly GCA_029245125.1 of Rubripirellula sp. GTDB lineage: Bacteria > Planctomycetota > Planctomycetia > Pirellulales > Pirellulaceae > Rubripirellula. Next base: position 46,518 of record JAQWPZ010000264.1, on the reverse strand, counting down.
CCTTGATCAATCCAGCAAACAAGACATCCAGATCATGTCTTATGCCGCCAAGTACGCGAGTGCTTTTTACGGACCATTTCGGGATGCCGTTGGGTCGGCCACCAACCTTGGCGGCGCGGGAAAAACAACCTACCAACAAGATCCCGCACAAAGTGATGAAGCCTTGCATGAGGTCGAACTTGACCTCGCCGAGGGTGCCGACAGTGTGATGATCAAACCGGGAATGCCCTACCTCGATATCGTTCGACGAGTGAAAGAGACCTTTCTCGTGCCAACCTTTGTGTACCAAGTCAGTGGTGAATACGCGATGCTGTGCGCGGCCGATCAAGCAGGCATGCTCGATCGTCGATCAACGGTATTAGAAAGTTTGGTCTCCATGAAGCGAGCTGGTGCAGATGGAATTTTGACGTACTTTGCTGCCGAAGCAGCCGGTTGGTTGTCCGAGAAATGAATCAAGCTAGTCCACCCCCAGAGACCGAACTCGAGATCTTGGCCCGGCGGGCGAGCGAACGCTTTGCATGGCACTGGTCGAAAATCCAGATCGCCGGCCAACAGCGTTCGTTAGCGGTCGCCTCAGACCCGGATGGAATGCTGCTCGATGCGTGCAAACGTCAAGACGCCGGCGAGGAGGGAGTCATCGACCCCTTCTGGGCAACGACTTGGCGTGCCGCCGCAGGACTCGATCAGTTTCTTGCTCGGATCGACCTCCAAGACGTGCCGGTCCTAGAACTTGGTTGCGGCACTGGTCATGCAGGAATCGCAGCCGCGTTGCGAGGCGGACGGGTCGTATTAACCGATGGGGTGAGCGACCCATTACTGCTGGTGCAAATGAGTACCTGGGAACTCCGCGATCGATGCCAAGTGCGCCGACTACGGTTCGGGATCGACCGTCTGCCCGGTCCCACCTTCCCAATCATCCTCGGCAGCGACGTGACCTACCTACGACAACTCTGGCCCGACTTGGATGCCTGCCTGAAAACACATCTGACCGAGGGTGGACAGGTCCTGTTGAGCGATCCATTTCGCATCATTGCCAATGAATTCCGTGAATGGATTCAGCAGCGCGACTGGCATTACGAGGAGCACTCCATCGCCTTAGACGACGATGCAGATCATCCCATTCGCGTGATGAGCCTACGAAGGGAAACGCCGGAATCATAAAGTGCGACATCTGTTGCGAACGGCTCGGAAGCAGCAACCCGAAAACCCGTGACCTTCGCCAGCTTTGATTCAGCGATTTAACTCGCTCGCAAATAGAGCTTGCTCACAAATAGAACGAATGCGTCCTGGGTCCGACACTTTCGCTCCAGCAGCATTTCGATTGCCGGCTTGAATCATTTGAGAAAATCACGTTGAACTATCGAAGCCCAACACTCCAAAATATTCGGATCGAATGCTGTTCCAATATCCCGTTGCTGCAGGGCCAGTGCATCGTCATGAGTCATCGACGAACGGTAGGGTCGCCGACTGGTCAGGGCTTCAAAAACATCCACTACTGCACAAATCTTCGCCCACTGATGAATGTCCTCGGAGCAGCACCCCTTCGGATACCCCTTCCCATCCAATCGCTCGCGGTGCTGATAGACCATCATCAGCTGACCTTCGACAAGATCCTCTCGCGAAACCAATTTCTGATAGCCGAGGTAGGGGTACATCCGAACCCTGAGGAATTCCTCCAAACTAAGCGGACCTGGCTTACTGAGAATTCCCTCCTCGATATCGAGTTTGCCAAGATCGTGCAGCAGACCACCCGTGGTGACCTGCTCGATTTCTGTTTGGGAAAATCCAAGCTCAGCCACCAAGATGCCGCAGTAGAAGGCAACATTCGCTGAATGAGTAAAGGTCGCATAGTCATCGTGCAACACTCTGAACAAGTCGCTAGCCGAAAAGTCATCCTTGGTAAGAATATCCGCTACCAAAACCCCAAGCTGCTTTGCAGCGTTCACTGTTTGGTCGACATTGCCCTTTGTGAATGCCAAATAAAGAACGTCACGAACCACCTCATTGAGAGCGCTGGTACGCGCGGAAAGCGGAATCGACCGTGGATCGTCCACCGTGACGATCTTCCGCAAATACCTCTGATAGTCTGTTCGTGACGCTTTTGAAATGAAGAGTCGATGCACACCGCTGACACGCAAGCTGTCCAGATCCTCGCGTGTGATTGGGTATTCAGCACTGCGATAGAGAATCAGACGTTCTGATCCGGTCTGTTTTTGGTACAGATCGATTCCAGCAAACCGCACCGGCAGTAAGGTGGCGACGCTGATCGAGAGAAAGTCAACGTCTGACATGTTTCGTATTCGCCGATTTTGAAGAGGAGCCGCTGGGAGAACCGTAGACCCTTGGTCGCCCACCGGTGCCGAAAAGCATCAAGATTCCAATCATAGAAATCAAATTGCTTCGACCAACCACGCTGAACTCTCCTATTCCGCCTGAACGATTCGGTAAGCGTTGACCAGTCGCCTACCCCGAACCTTTGCCTTGGACGGAAACATAAAGCCAATCGTTCCATTCCAATAGGCCCCTGCAACGCATCATAAAATCTGCGACAGCAATTTTTCAATTCGCATCCGGAGCTTGAAACTCTCTCGGTAAATCGTACTTACCAGCAGCGACTTTCCGGGTGGTAATTCGAATTTCAGGTTTTCCCGCTTGATCTTTCGCAAGAACCCAAATCAAGGCTTGTTTCGAATCACTGGGCGCGGTCGACGATTTGTCTGGATTTGCACCGACAACTAGATCGGTAAGGACGCTTCGCAGCGTTACATTCGATTTCTCAAAATCAAGCACCTGCTGGTTCTGCGTAATCCCACTCAATTCCAAATCAGCGCCAATGATTCGCACCGGTGGCAGAACCACACCTCTGGGAAGCTCAGCATTGAAAGCTCCCACAATGGCATCAATTGCAAACTCCAATGACTCCTGATCAAACGAAACCGACATCTCCTGTTCCAACATTTCCTCGACAGTAAGCTGGGTTTCAGGATTTACCTGGGTAACAGCCATTGATTGACCGGTTGTATTCATCGCAAAAACGACGGCGACGCTCAACTGGGGAACCGACTCTACTGGCAGATAAGAGTTAGCGATAACGATGCCACCAGAAATCCCATAACGGAATTGACCTGAAACGAATCGCATCATGGAGGGCAATCTTGATGCCAGCAGCCGCCATGAAGCATCTGGCACAGAGGTCACAATAAAATCCTCAGCCCACTGCGGCCATAAGTCGATGGCAGTCCGCAATTTTTTTAGTAATGCCGCTTCGCTCGTCCCGCCGCTGGGAGCCAACCTCGTTTCCAAATAGCATTGGTCACCAACGATATCGACCGTAAACAAGGCTCCTGCTACGTCGGGGATCAACACAGTTTTCAAAGGATTGACCAATTCGGGAACCACCGAACTGAGCATTTCGCGGCCATCGGCAAACAAAAAGTTCGGCGTGATCAACGCAACCATGTCAGCTTCCGAGCTAGCCGCACCCCAAAGACGTTCAGTCGATCGCGCGAGCGGGATCGCTCCACCCTCCGCTTCGGCCACCTCGCTCATCCTTTGAATTGAACCGACAGCAAAACGGGCCACACCCGATTCCTCTGTTTTCGGAAAGTAGTATGCGGCTCCATCGACCGAGTCACCTGCGTAGATTGTGGCACCGGATGACGTGCGTGAAGCAGCAACCTGCCACAGTTCAATCAAATCTTTTTGGGGGCGTGCCTCGGCTAACACGATGCTCAGCGATGCTTCCGGCCAACCATCCGCTCCAGGATGCAGCGCAACAGTGCAGCGTTTGATCTGATCCAAAGGAATCTTAGAGGCCGCAACGACCTTTTGCATCAAGTTATCCAGATCGGGCGACAAAGCAGACTGCAGATCCTGACCGGACGGAGTATTGATCACCGAGGCAACATTCCAGCTAAGAATGACGGCAGGGCCGGGTGGTAACAGCTCAAGAGACGGTGTCTCCGATTCGGCGGCGTATGGTGGGACGAAAAGCAATCGGTCATCCGAAACCAACTCGTACCCTGCGACCCCCTCGCTTTCAGTCGGGATCGTTCCTGAATCATCAGGAGACCGACTCGTTACCGAAGGAATGGTCGTGGGCACCGGCGGTCGGCGACGCGGTTCAGGTTTTGTTTTTTGCGAAGGCGGAACCAACAAGCCAATCAGTAGAACCAGGACAGCGACACAAAGTCCACCCAGAATGATTGGGGCTCTGCGGTCTTTTTTCTTCCGTCGGCGGCGGGGCGGATCAGACTCACTCGGCGGCGAACCCTCCGACACGCCCGCAGGCTTGCTACTGAGCTCGATCGGTGGAGTTGCAGGCATACCATCAACCATCGGTGGTGCCTCACTCACCGTCGGTGGCACGACCGCTGGCGGCGGGACGGGGCCAGCACTCGGCGGGACCGCAGCAGGAGTCGCAGGTGCTTCTCGAACCGCGTCGACAACAGGAGGGATCTTCGTTCCAGCAGAAGGCTGGTCTCCTGCAAGCTGCGGTGCATCCACTGATTCGCGAGGCGGTTGATTTCGTTGACCGGGCTCGGAGGAAACCGTCTTCGCCGCATTCCGCGACCTCGTCTCGGCACCCTCTTTTTCCTTCGAACGCTTTGAACGGGTGGCCTCCGCAGAAGCGGGTGCAATTGACTTGGCTTTCTCAGTGTCCTCGGTCTTCTGCGGTGCCTTCGTTTTCTGGTCGGGCTTCGTTTTCTGGTCGGATTTGGCGTCCCGGCTTGGCTTGGTACTTTGGGTTGGGTTGGCCTCTTGGGAATCCCGCTTTGACTTGCTGCTCTTTGCGGTTGGGGATCCGGACTTTTTCTGTTGATCTTGCTGTGGCTTGCTTGCTACTGAATCCTTCGCCCGCCGCGAACTGGACGCCGCGGTTTGGGAATCAGTCGGTTGCGACGATCCAGCCGGTGGGACCGCATCAGTCGCTGAACGTGATTGAACGAAGGGACGAGTTGCCTGCAGGGCGGTCGCCAATTGATCTGCAGTGCCAAACCTAGCCGCAGCGGTCTTGGCCATGGCGTAGGCAAGAACTCGAAACAGCGGGTCACCTGCTTCGCCTCTTGCAACAGCTTCTGCTAATTCCGGTGCTGTTTCGGAAGCGTGCAGCGAGACGGCATCCTCGACCGACTTTGCTTTGACAGGCGGCCGCCCCGTAAGCAAACGAAACAACAAGCATCCCAAACTGTAAATATCAGTTCCAACATCGCAGGGATGGGCGTGGTCAAGGAACTCTGGAGCAAGATACGAGTTGGGGGGATCCAAGCCATCCAACCAACCACCACCAAAATCATCCCAAGGACTCGCGGGCGGTCCAGCAGGGTCTCGCAAAAGAATCGCCTTGCCCTTCGAGGTAACCCAAACGCGGTCGAGTCGCGGACCTCCATGAATCAGCGACCTGGCGTGCATGGCATGCAGGGCGTTGGCCACTGAGATGCCGACATCAACCACCTGTTGCGGCGACATCACCCCCCCGTTCTGTGTCGACTCGGCAAGTGAGCATCCTGGCGGCAGCGAACTAAAGATCGACGTGGTCGCATCGTCGCTTACGACTTCAAAACCTTGAAGTGCCGCCGCGGAAACTTGCTCATGAGCCTCGAGCCAAAGGTCCCGCCCACCTGCCAACGCTTCTCCAGAGGCTCTCAGCAGCACTCCAGTACGCCCATCTTCAGCGTGCCGAACCGAAAGCCAATTAGCGAAGGGAGCCTTCGCGTGATCCCGAAGAATCAGCCATGGCCCGACCCGGAGTGTGCCGAGTTCGGAGGCGAGCAGTGATCTCGCTTGAAACTTTGTAAGTACCGCAGTTTTCACTAGGAACTTCGCAAGGCTTCTGGCGTCGCTCGGTGGGGTACCTTGGTGCGCGCGGCTGTAAACCGAGGCCAATTCCCTACAACCGTCGGAATCGGTAATCCCCACCCGTACCAGTCTGGTCCAAAATTCGCTCAGGGCGATCGACATGGGCTCACAACGAAAAGAGACGCGAAATGCAGCAATAAGATGATTCTACTTCATCTTCAGTTTACTTTATTCCAGCACCGCCGCAGGCAGGACTCCAGCGGGGCCAGAAGTCCCCAAATGTCTCGTGGCCACAGTGGTGAACCGCTCCCTGCACAGGTACACTTTCGCTCAGAAAAACGAAGCACCTGCGACGAGAATAGGTCACTCTTGAATATCGTTTATTTAAGTTCTGAAGCGGTTCCCTTTGCGAAGACGGGAGGGCTAGCCGATGTCTGCGGCACTCTTCCCTCCCGGGTTGCCGCGATGGGGCACCGAACGGCCGTGATCATGCCGGCTTTCCGAAGCGTTCGAAATGCCGAGGTGGAAGTCGAAACCACGGACGATAGCTTCGCGGTCTCGATGAGCCCGAATAAACTGGTCGGCTGTCGCTTGTTGACTGGTCGATTGCCCGAAGGCGATGTGCCAGTTTGGTTTCTTGACCAGCCCCAGTATTTTGATCGTGATTCTCTATACGGCACGCCAGACGGTGACTACCCGGATAACGCCGAACGATTTGCATTCTTTTGTCGTGCCGCGCTGTTGGCGATCGAGCGAATCGGTTGGTCTGTCGACATCGTACATTGCAACGACTGGCAGAGCGGCCTAGTGCCAGCGTTGATGGCTGCACAGCAACGACGCTGGATGAAAAAGGCTGCCACCATTTTTACGATCCACAACCTGGCCTATCAGGGACAATTTTCAAAAGATGCTTTTCGGTGGACCGGCTTAGATTGGAAGCACTTCAACCATAATGAGTTCGAGTATTACGATCAGCTGAACTACCTAAAAACGGGCATCGCGACTGCGGACGCAGTGACCACGGTCAGTCCGCGATACTCCGAAGAAATCCGCACCCAGAATCACGGCTGTGGACTCGATGGGGTGCTTGAAAGCGTGGCCGATCGATTGACCGGAATCACCAACGGCATTGATCGCAATATCTGGGACCCATCATCCGATAAAAAACTGACCGCGAACTACGACGTTGAAAATTGGCGCGAGGGTAAGCAACTCAACAAAGCAGCGATTCAACAGCGATACGATCTAGAGCTGAACAACGAAATCCCGCTGATTGGCTTGGTGGGACGCTTGGCTGACCAGAAGGGCTGGGATCTTATCCTGCCTGTTCTGCGTTGGCACCTGAGCGAGAATCGTCCGATTCAATGGATCGTACTGGGCAGTGGAGATCCCCGTTACGAGCAGGAACTTCGAGACTTAAGAGAACAGTTCCCCGGTCGTTTCGCTCTCCATGTCGGCTTCAGTGATGAACTGGCACATCGAATTGAGGCTAGCTCCGATATTTTTCTGATGCCGAGCCACTACGAACCTTGCGGTTTAAACCAACTTTACAGCCTGCGGTACGGCGCAGTGCCGGTCGTCACGCCGACCGGGGGGTTAGCCGACACAGTTACCGACTGCAATGAGCAAACGATTGCCGACGAAACGGCCACAGGATTCCATATTCGGAAGCTTCACCCGAATGCCCTGGACGAAGCGATTGGACGGGCACTACATATCCGCTACCACCAGCCTTTGATCTGGGACCAATTGGTGACCACCGGCATGTCTCAAGACTGGTCCTGGAAGAAAAGCGCCGAGCAATACACCTCGCTTTATGCGAAAACTTTGGCCCTTAAATCCCAGCCAAAGTAGGTCGTGTCCCACTAGCGGGCAAAACGGAGTTTCTAGACGAATCGAAGAAGACAAACCAACGCGATGCGGTACGATTAGGCCTCCGAAACCGGTTCAAACTGATGTTCCTGTGTCGCCCCAAGCGGCGAGACCACGTCATCGCGATGGAGCCCCCGAATCGATGATCCAACCCACCAAGCACGTGCCGTTGGTCACACCGGGCGATGGGCGAGGAGTTGTTCGCGGCGACCCGACCGCGGAGTCACGACTCGACCCACTGACTGGCAACTGGACCATCTTCTCACCGCAAAGAACAGGGCGGCCGGACGAGTTCGTCGATAGCGATGTCCGGGCTGAGTCCAGTTTGGAGTGTCCTTTCTGCCCGGGCAACGAAGAAGCCACACCCGATCCAGTCTGGTGTGGTCGGATCTCGACGGAAGACTCAAGCTTTGAAATCAGCCAGGTGGGTCAGGAAATATCCAATCCAGACTGGTCCGTTCGGGTGGTCCCGAACAAATTCCCCGCCGTCGACGAGATCAAACCGGCGCCCCAAAAAAGAGTCGATGCGAACCTTTTCCAACGATCTGGTATCGGAGGCGGCCATGAAGTCATCATCGAATCCCGCCAGCATGTAGAGTCGCTGACCGATTTGGATCTGGCAGAACTCAATTTGGTTTTCCGCGCCTATCGCGATCGACTTCAGTACTGGCGATCGACGAGCGGAGTCTCATATCTCAGCGTCTTTAAGAATGTCGGCGGACGTGCGGGTGCCTCGCTAAGCCACAGCCATAGCCAACTCATTGCGACCAATCGCCTGCCAGCCCAGATCAAGGATTCGCTTGACCTGATGAGTCGCCATCGCGCTTCCACCGGTTGCTGCCTGATGTGCGACTTGGTCCGGGGTGAGCTCAAATCAAAACAGCGGATCGTCTGGGCAGACAATGCCTTGGTCGCATTCTGCCCGTTTGCCAGTCATATTCCAATGCTGGTCCGAGTCACGACACAAGAGCATCAGGACTGCTTCGAGAATCTGGATGAAGGCCAGCTCGAATCCGTTTCACGCCTCGTCGGCAGAGTTGTTTCATGGCTGGAAAAACTGCGTCCCGGCACCGCTTACAACTATTGCCTTCAGACCCGCCCACCGGCAATGAAGGACACCCCCGAGTCATTCCACTGGTGGATCGATATTTTCCCCAGAATGACTCAAGTGGCTGGCTTTGAATGGAGCAGCCAGTGCATGATCAACCCGATCCTGCCCGAGGATTCAGCCTCGAAATTAGCGGCTTGCGCCCGTGCGGAAGACCCCCGCTATCTCTAGTGCCTGAAAAAACTGCTTCCAAGCCCAGATCAGCTTCCCAGTTTCGATTGATTTGAGTGCTATCGGTCGCCGATAAAGACATCTGCGTTGTCCTTATCGGCTAGGGCGATCTCCGCGACGGTAACGAGTGCGGAGTCTAACCCGCCGCTGTTTTTCGGATGAACGTCTCAATTCATGGCGGAGGACCATTCGGTACATGGCCCCACACGCCTACAATCGGTAGGCGTCGACTGTTCGACTCGATTTGCATTCTCAAGCTAATGACTATGAAGCCGCAAGCTTATCTTTGCCTGGTCCTCCACAATCACCAACCGGTTGGCAACTTTGATGGGGTGTTTGAGCAGGCTTACCAAGACAGTTACCTACCCTTCTTAGATGTCTTTGAAGGCTACGATCCGCTCAAAATTTCGCTCCACACATCGGGACCACTGATGATGTGGCTCGCGGAACGACACCCCGAATATCTGGAACGAATTCGAGGACTGGTCGAATTGGGGCGAATCGAAATTGTTGGCGGCCCTCAATACGAACCCATCCTAACGATGCTGCCCCAGAACGATCGGATCGGGCAAATTCAATCGTACGGTGCATGGCTGGAAGAAAATCTAGGCGCTACACCCGCTGGAATGTGGACACCCGAACGAGTGTGGGAATCCTCGCTAACTAGCGACGTCGTCGACGCGGGAATTCAATACACGATCCTGGATGATTTTCATTTCCGCGCCGCTGGCCTTCGTGATGAACAGTTGACCAACTATTTCATTACTGAAGACGACGGACGCGTGTTGAAGATTTTCCCCGGATCAGAACGCTTGCGTTACATGATTCCGTTTTGCCCTCCGTCAGACACTATTCAGTACTGCCGTGAGGTAGCCACCCAAAGTCCGGGCGCTGTGTTGACCTTCGGGGACGATGGTGAAAAGTTCGGGACTTGGCCGGACACGAAGGCACATGTGTACGAACAAGGCTGGTTGCGATCGTTTTTCGATGCTCTCTGCGATAACCAAGACTGGCTGAAGACGGCAACGCTTGCGGAAGCGACCGAACAAACACCACCAGCTGGTAAAGTTTACCTTCCTGATTGCAGCTACCGAGAGATGACCGAATGGGCGCTGCCGGTCGAAGCCCAGGAATTGTTCGATGATGTCGTGCACGACATGGAAGATCACGCACGATGGCAAGACCTGCGGTCATTTGTTCGTGGCGGCTATTGGCGTAACTTCAAAACAAAGTACGTCGAGACAAATGAAATGTATGCCCGCATGATGCACGTCAGTCGCCGATTGGCCGAACTGGAAGCATCTGGGATTGCCGTGGGACAGCTCGCAGAGATCAAAGACCACCTCTATCGCGGTCAATGCAACTGCCCCTACTGGCACGGTGCATTTGGAGGGATCTATCTGCCGCATCTTCGCAACGCCATTTACTACCATCTGATCGAGGCCGATACACAACTCGACCGCATCAGTGGCGGAAGCCCACAAACGGTTCAAGCGACTGCCGACGATTACAATTTCGACGGCCTGCAAGAAGTCAAGCTCAGCAACGAACAACTATGCGCGTGGTTCGCCCCCGGACTCGGTGGGCGAATGTACGAACTGGATGTGCGTGGCATTGGCCATAATTTGCTCGCGACCTTGATGCGACGTCCCGAAAGCTATCACCGCAAAGTGCTGGCGGGACCCAATCAGGGCGATGAGGATGTCGCCAGCATTCACGATCGTGTCGTGTTCAAGCAAGCCGATCTCGATAAACGACTGCACTACGATCACTTCGCTCGCAAGAGCCTGATGGATCACTTCTACGATAACGACGCCACCCTCGAAGCCGTGGCAAAATCCGAAGCGATGGAGCGTGGTGATTTCGTCGAGTTACCGTTTGAAGCCAAATTGCGACGGGGTTCCGATCGCGTTCAGGTTCAAATGAGACGCGATGGAAACGCCTGGGGAATCCCAATCACGATCACCAAGGCGGTCACGATGGTTGCCGGGAGTGACCGACTATCCGTCGCTTATCTGCTAGAGAATCTGCCCCCCGGCAAACCTCTGCATTTCGCAATCGAATGGAATTTCGCCGGCTTGCCATCCGGTGCCGACGACCGTTACTTCAGTGACGCCCAAGGAAATCAGCTCGGCCAACTTGGTCAACAACTTGACCTACACGATGCAAAAGCTCTCAGCCTCGCGGATCGTTGGCTTGGAATCGATGTCTCGCTGCAATTTGATCGCCCCAGTGGCATCTGGGCCTTCCCCGTCGAAACCGTGAGCCAAAGCGAAGCAGGATTCGAATTGGTCCACCAAAGCGTTTGCGTGCAGCCACACTGGATCGTCACAGCCGACGCCGAGGGGCGCTGGGCAGTACAAATCGACCTCACTTCCGCCTGCGAGGAAAAGGCCGAAACACTCGGACAACAGGAAACGATCCAACTGTGAACCCCGGTCACCTCGCGACAGGCAAGGTGGCCCGTTCGGTAGCGAACTGTTTCGGTAGCGAACTGATTCGGTAGCGAACTGGTCAAACCGGGGATCGGCCAACGAGGGACTACGTAAGCCGCTTGGGGATTGGGAACTCAAGCATGAACTTCGTCCCGCGTCCGACCTCACTCTGCACACTGATCCGGCCACCATGGGCCTCGATGATTTTTCGCGCAGTCGGCAAGCCTAGCCCCGAACCACCTTCCTTCGTGCTGTAGAAGGGCTCAAACATGTGCAACACGGTATTGTCATCAACACCGCGACCCGTATCAATCAAATCCAATGCGACTGACTTTCGCGTTGGATAAGTTCGCACCATCAACTGACCACCCTGCTCCATCGCCTCCAGCGCATTCTTGACCAGATTCATCAGTGCGGCCTGCAGAGAATCACTGTGCAAGAGGATGGCAGGAAGGTCGGGATCGAGATATTGCTCGACATCAATCTCATCGGCATCAGCCTGTGCCTGATAAGCTCGCAGCACCGTCTTGACTTGGTCATTGAGGCTTCCTGGCACAAGGTCGATGTCCCTCAAACGTGTGTAGCGAAGAAAGTCGCGTAGCAGCGCCTCCATTCGCTCGCACTGCCCCCGAACGATGTCAACGCGGTCGAGAGAACGCCGACTGATGGGCGAGTCGATTTCCTGAATGTCCTCACTCAACAAATCAATGTTCATGTGGATCACCGAAAGCGGATTCTTGATCTCATGCGCTAACGAACCAGCCAGTTCGGCCAGTTCTTCGTAGCGTACCCGCATCGGATCTTTTTCGTCGCCTTGGTTCGATTCGCTCATAGTTGGCAATTGTACCCTGCGACCGCTCGATCGAAGACCGCCCTCCACGCTGCACCCTTGCCGAATGATCGTGACGCGGCGTAGGCTAATCGGCCGCATTTGTCCCCCCTTCACTGCCTGATATGCCATGTCCAACGCCACCAAAGATCCCTCCACGGCCGCTGACCCCTATTTCCAGTCTCTGTTCGCAGAACGCATTGGTGGGGCCGGTTACGGCAAAGACACCGAAATCTACAAGTTCGAGAAAATCAAGCGAGCTAAGCGGAAAGCATTGAGCGACCATCCAGACCGCAAACTCCTTGACTTCGGCATCGGAGAAAACGACTCCATGGCCGCTGAGTCGGTCCGGAAAGTAATGGAATCCGAAGTCAATTGCCCTGAAAACCGAGGCTACGCGGATAACGGTGTCGCCGAATTCAAACAGGCAGCAGCCGGCTTCATGCAACGGCAATTCGGCGTGACGCTCGATCCCGCCACAGAAATCAACCACTGCATCGGGAGCAAACCTGCCTATGCCATGCTGCCAGCTTGCTTTATTAACCCGGGCGATGTCACCCTGATGACTGTTCCGGGATATCCAGTTGCCGGCACCCACACCCGCTACTACGGCGGTGAAGTTTTCAGGCTACCGCTCTTGGAAGAAAACAACTTCCTGCCCGATCTCGACTCGGTTCCAGATGACATCTACCGACGAGCCAAGATGCTGGTGCTGAATTATCCGAACTCACCAACCGGCCGCACGGCAACTCCCGACTTTTTCGAGAAAGTCGTCGCATTGGCCAAGGAGAAGCAGTTCATCGTGGTGCAAGATGCAGCCCACATCATGCTCACTTTTGATGGAAAGCCAATGAGCTTCCTGGAAACCCCCGGAGCCAAAGACGTGGGTGTGGAAGTCCATTCGCTGAGTAAAGGCTATGACATGATTGGCTGGCGAATGGGATTCGTTTGTGGACATGAGCGAATCGTCTCCGCCTTCGCCGATGTCAAAGACAATAGTGATAGCGGCCAATTTATCGCGACACAAAAGGCAGCAGCTGCGGCATTGGACGACGATACGATTCCCCAACACGTCAATCAAAAGTACCGCCGCCGCTTAGAAATGCTGGTTGCCACACTTCGCGAATGTGGATTCGAATGCGAAATGCCGGGCGGAACCTATTTCTTGTACGCGAAAGCACCCTCGGGAAACCAAGCGGGCGAGACATTCGCCAAGGCGGAAGACGCTACGCGATATCTGATCGAGCAGTTTGGGATCGTCACCGTGCCGTGGGATGACGCTGGTCCGTACCTGAGATTCAGCGTCACTTATGTCGCCGAAACGCCAGCCGAAGAAGAAGCCTTGATGGCGGAAACCAAAAAACGTCTCGGCGATGCAGGCTTGATTTGGGCATAGCCTGCCACTAGGCCGGGCAGAGCCGAATCCGAATCCGGGAAACGATGCCAGTCAGGGCCGCTTCGATGCGGCCCTGTGCGGAAGACGCTGAGCAGGAGGTGCTGAGCGGAAGACGCTGAGCGTGAAGAATATTCCGAGAAAACCTCAGATCACCGATTAAGACAAAGTCTTTACCAGCTTGCTCAGTCGACTCTTGGTGCGAGCTGCTGCATTTCGGTGGATCAGATTCTTGCTCGCTGCTTTATCGATGCTCTTTTGAGCAGCGCGGTAGTCACTTTGGACCTGATCGGTATCGCCAGCCTTGACCGCATCGCGAAGTTTTCGGATTTGCGTTCGCATCTTGCTCTTTTCAGACCGATTATGCAATCGTTTTTTCTCGTTCTGACGAAGTCGCTTCTTGGCGCTGGCAGTATTTGGCATGGGTAAATAGAACGCACGGCAGTGCGTCAAACTCAGGCAATCGGGTAAAAAAGTCTTTTCCGGGCCGCGCAGTATGGCGACTGTATCGCTACCTGTCCAGAGTCGATTCCGCGACGATCTCGGCGATTTGTAGACACGGAGTGTCCCATTATCCCTTCTCCGGTCACAATACCCGCATGAATGGTCGTGTTTTTCTGATTGGTGCTGGCCCCGGCGACCCCGGAATGTTGACATTACGGGGGGCAGAACTGCTACGTCAGGCCGATGTGGTCCTCTATGACGGACTTTGTAACCCTGCCCTGCTCCAGCACGCCACCAACGCTGAACACATTTGCGTTGGAAAACATGGCCAGTCCAGAATCTGGAAGCAGGGGGAAATCATTGAGGAAATGCTGCAACATGCGGGTGCTGGTCGCCGTGTTGCCCGGCTAAAAGGGGGCGATCCAGCCGTGTTCGCCCGAACTGCCGAGGAAGTGGCTGCCCTGCAGCAGGCAGGAATCCCGATGGAAGTGGTCCCCGGAATCACGACTGCCCTCGCTGCCGGATCTTTCGCCGGCATCCCGGTCACCCATCGCGGCCTCGCGTCCGCCGTCGCCCTGATTACCGGGCACGAAGAACCTGGAAAGGCCCAGTCGGCCCTTGATTGGGATGCCCTCGCCCGATTCCCTGGCACGCTTGTGGTCTACATGGGTGTCACAACGGCTCGATCTTGGACCGGTGCTTTGCTGTCGGCAGGCAAATCGGCCGATACCCCAGCGGCAATCATCCGGCGTTGTACCTTGCCCGATCAGCAGGTGATCCGCTGCCGCTTGGACGAGATAGCAGATCAACTGACCCCGGCTACCCAATTGCGACCACCCGTGATCGTCATCATCGGGCCTGTGACCGAACTTGCGGACGCAGTCCATTGGGCACAGAGCCGACCGCTGCTCGGTCAAACGGTCTTAGTTACCCGACCCGCCGATCAGGCAGAAACGTTGGCCGACCCCCTAAGGCAACTCGGGGCTCAGGTACTTGTCCAACCTGTAATCGAGATCCAGCCCCTGGACGACTGGACCACTGTGGACACCACGATTGAAACGCTCTCCAACTTCGACCTCATTGTCTTTTGCAGCCGCAACGGCGTTCAATCTTTTTGCAACCGAATCCTCGCCATTGGGAACGACCTTCGCTGCATGGGTAATCTTGAAATCGCCGCAGTCGGAGAAAAAACAGCCGATAGCCTGAGCGAGTTTCATCTGCGCGCCGACATTGTTCCTCCAGACTTTCGTGCGGAGTCGTTGGCTGAATCATTGACAGGTAAGGTTCAAGACAAGAACGTTCTCATCATTCGTGCAAGTCGTGGTCGTGATGAATTATCACCCGCTCTGCAACAAGCCGGTGCAAACGTAACGCAGCTGGTAACCTACCAGCATCTGGACGTTTGCCAGGCAGATCCTACGATCATCGAGTTAGCACAAGCAGAAAAGATTGACTGGATCACGCTGACCAGTCGGGTCAGTGCAACCAACGCTTTCACACTGTTCGGCGATGCGATGAAGAAAATGAAGATCGCGACGCTAAGCCCCGTTACATCTGACCGCGTCAAAGAGATCGGCCTGCAAGTGACCACAGAAGCCGATCCCTACACCATTGATGCATTGATCGAATCTCTCCGAAAGGCGTCGTCATGATTCCCCGATCCTATCAACGCATGCATGAAACGAACCCCGAGTTCATGCAAGCTTACGAATCTTTTGGACAAGCAGCACGGGGAGCAGGTCCCCTTTCCGATCGAGAGATCTCATTGGTCAAGCTGGCGATTTCAATCGGTGCTGGCCTCGAAGGTGCCGCCCACTCCCATTGCCGAAAAGCACTCGAGGCAGGCTGCTCCCCCGAGGACCTACGGCACGTTGCCCTGGTTTCGGCGCCGACCATTGGATTCCCACCCATGATGCGAGCCAAATCATGGGTGGAAGATGTGGTGGAAAAGAAATCATCGTGAGCACGAACGAACTGCGTCTACTCGGAACGGTTCTCTGCGGGGGACAGTCACGCCGAATGGGCCGTGAAAAAGCAACCTTGCCGCACAACCGAAGCGGAACATTCTGGCGTCATGCCATCGACCAACTGTCTCCCCTTTGCGACCAAGTTTGCTTGGCAGGCAAACTGTCCACCGCGACCGATCAACTGGTACTCGCCGACCAAACCCGATCGGGCGGCCCAGCCTGCGGCGTCGCATCGGCTTTACAACACGCCTGTTGCAACTCCTTCGATGCGGTGTTCATCACCCCAGTCGACATGCCGTTGCTCAAGACCGATGATTTGAAATGCCTTTACGATCTTTGGCAAGAACATCGGCACCAAATCGTGGCTGCGGTTTCAGGGACTGAAAACCGTTTGGAACCTTTGGTCGCAATCTACCCAACCCAGTTCGCAACGGCACTCGAGACCCTTTCCAACGCAGAGGATCGCAGCCTTTATCGTTGGATCAGCGGCCAACCCCATCTTTGCGTCCCACTGCCAACCAATTCATGTCGCAACATGAACACGCCGGAGGATTTACAACGTGGCTCCCAAGTTTCGCTTTGATCATCCCGATCGTGCACTCGAAGCACTCGCAGAGAAACTGGCGACCGTGCAAGGCATTGAACGGTCAACCAATCTTGTTGGCCGTATTCTCGCCTCGGCAGTGGTGGCAGATCGTGACAGCCCCGCAGCGGATGTCTCCGCAATGGACGGATACGCAATCCGACTATCCGAACGCCAAACCACGCAGCCAATCGCGGTCACTGCCGAGAGCGCACCGGGCGGCCCGCCGCCCTCTCTCGAACTCAATTCTGCAGTCCGTATTTTCACCGGCGCGATCGTTCCACCCGAAGCAGATCTGGTGATCAAACGCGAAGATACCGATGAATCCGAACTAAATATCCGACTGCGTGAATCAGCCATGCAGTGCCAAGCTGGTGAACACATTCGTCGTACCGGTGAAAACGCGACCGCTGGCAGTATCGTCCTAAACTCGGGAATCCGCCTCACGGCAGCCCATCGGGCAACCATGGCGAATTTTGGCTGCGACGAGGCAGATGTCTATGCCCCTGTTACTACCAGCATTATCACCACGGGCGATGAGGTAGGAGTTCAAGCAGGAACCACACCCAAACCCTGGCAACTTCGTGACAGCAACCGAGCCTCGCTCTCCGCGCTGCTCGATCCAATTCCATGGGCCAAACTTCACGCTGTCGATCATGCGGACGACCAGCAAAATACGCTGCGATCAGTCTTGGAAAATCACCTTGAGAAATCGGATGCGGTTCTGTTGACCGGCGGTGTTTCGATGGGGAACTATGATTACGTTCCTGATGTGATCCGTGATCTGGGCGGCGAAATTGTCTTCCATGGCTTACCAATACGCCCTGGAAAACCAGTCCTCGGCGCCGCGACAAAAGATGGCAAACTGATCTTCGGTCTACCCGGGAATCCCGTCAGCGCGACCGTTGGATGTCGGCGTTTAGCAATGCCGCTGCTCGCAAAGATCAGCGGACAAACTCAATGGAACCCACCCTGCCCCGTCGTCGGCTTGAAAAACCCTGGTGACAAAACGATCCCGCTGCATTGGTTAAAGTTGGTGCAACTGAGTGATGCCGGTCTTGCCGAAGTTGTGATTAGCCAAGGATCTGGTGACTTGGTTTCACTGGGTCAAAGCAGTGGCTTCGTCGAGGTAGCAAGCGGCCAGACTGGCAAAGGCCCCTGGCCCTACTACAGCTGGGAAGCATAGGAACTGTTGATCAAGAGAGCGGAAGCGAAGCTCACCCAATGCCAGTTGCGTTCTCAGCCAAGCTGCCTGAAATCTCCAAGGGATGTGCGTGAACGAGGTGAATCACACAGGTCGCCTTGATTGCAACGGCTGACGAACTCAAACTTCGCCTTGCTCCAAAACAGGGCTGCCATCAACGCAAGATTACCGAGACTTCAGTGGATCAGCACCACTGACGCGGCCCCAGCAAGGCTTTCACGCTGAATGATCAACGACGGTGCACGCACAAACGCCTCACCAATCCTTTTGGAACCGCTTACGCTCGCCTGTCCAAACTAACGTCGCTAAGCCAGGATTTCGGAGGCGACTGTTCCGTGAACATCCGTCAAGCGAAAGTCACGACCGGCATATCGGTAGGTCAAACGCTCATGATCTAGACCAAGCAGATGCAAAATGGTGGCATGCCAATCATGAATATGGCATTTCTGCTCAACCGATTCATAGCCATGCTCATCGGTTGCCCCATAGCTGTACCCACCTTTAACACCGCCGCCTGCCATCCACGTGGTGTAACCGCGATTGTTATGATTTCGACCATCACCGTTTTGTGCGGCAGGCGTACGCCCGAACTCTCCGCCCCATATCACCAGCGTATCCTTCAATAGATCACGCTGTTTCAAGTCTTGCAGCAATCCGGCAATCGGTTGGTCACATGCCGTAGCTCGAGCTTCATGATCATTTGCCAAATTCGCATGCTGATCCCAGTTGCCGTGGGTAATTTCGACAAAACGCACTCCAGCTTCGACAAAGCGACGAGCAAGCAGGCACTGTTTCCCGAAGCTTTGAGCAGGCCCTTGATCTGCACCATACAACGCCAAGGTCGATTCACTTTCACCACTGAGGTCCATCAATTCAGGCATCGCATCCTGCATCCGGAATGCCAGCTCGTATGATTCGATCACACCCTCCACTCCTGGCTGATATTTATCGCGCCGAAGTTTCTCGCGGTTCAGCGATTGGATCAGATCCAATTGACTTCGCTGCTGGCCTTCGGAGAGCTTCGCATTGGCAATATCAGGCACGGATTCCCCAGCACCACGGTTTTGAAACCTGGCTGCCGCTCGCATCCCCGAACGCCCAACCTTGGTTCCGCCGTAAATCGCAGGCAGAAACGAACTGCCAAAGTTTCGAGAGCTTCCGGCTGGCGGACTCAAAGAAATGAATCCGGGCAAGCTGTCATTCTCGGTTCCAAGACCGTACAAGGCCCAGGCGCCAAGCGATGGGCGAATGAATTGCGCCGTCCCGGTGTGCATTTGCGTCATCGCACCGGGATGAACCGGTTGATCACATTGCATCGAACGAATCAGGCAAAGGTCGTCAGCATGCCGCGCGACTTCGGGAAACAATTCAGATATCCAGAGTCCGCTTTCGCCCCGCTGGCGAAACTCCCAAGGTGATTTCAGCAGTGATCCACCATATTTCCCTTGCTTACCATGGTCCTTCACCAACTGCGGCTTGTAGTCAAACGTGTCCACATGGGATGGGCCACCCTGCATGCAAAGAAAGATCACGCGTTTCGCTCGAGCAGGAAAATGTGGGATCCGAGGCATCAATGGATTCCCCGACCCGGCCGCGGCATCGACCGCGCGAGCAGATCGAGAGAGCGTGCTACTGAGCCCAGCGAACGCCAGGTAACCAAAGCCTGCAGACATAGATTGCAACAGGTCACGTCGAGAATACATCAGCTGTTTACCTCAGATAGAACTAATCGATGTACCGAAATTCGGCCGAAGCGAACAGACTCTGGCAGAGTGCAGACAACGTCTGCTGACCACTGCCGCCTTGAGACTGGAACTTTTTAATGAAGCCGATCGCTGCGGATCGCTCTCCACGAGTCGGCTTTCTTCCGTAAGTCAACTCGAACGCCGCCTCGATACGCTCTCCGTTCGCCGAGTGCTCGCGAATCAACCGGCGGGCGAATGAATCACTTGAATCGATGACAAACCGATTGTTCATCATGTACAGCGCTTGATTGGCAGTATTGGAAGATTCTCGCGTACCCGTCACCGCACTGGTATCGGCGAGGTCGAAAACGACTAACGATCTCGGCTCTTGATCGCGAACCATCGGCAGATAAACACTGCGGAACTTCGCATCTTCCATGTTCAGTTGATTCGTGTATTGATTGGAAATCCGCTGCATTGTTTCCGCCATCCTCGCCTGTGCAGTCGAGCGATCAAATCCAGCGGCTTGCCCTGCTCTTCCCTGACCGCGTGGATTGAAACGGCCACGCGCACCAGGACGCCCCCCAGAGGAACCAGGACGCCCACCAAAGGAACCACGTTGACCATTCTGACCGCCTGCAAATCGCTGCCGCATGTCGCCCTGCATCTCAGCACGAGCTTGCTCCATCGCCCGTTGTGCTAATTCACGTGGATCACCCAAGAATCCATCACGAACACGAACGTAACCTGCCTTGGCAACTTCTGAACCGCGAGGCCGCTCATGATCCACTTCACCGCTGATACTCAGGATGGCGTCGCGAATTGCTTCTGCGTCTAATCGCCTGGGATGTGCCCGCCACAACCACGCATTGTCGGGATCCTGGTGATGGCTTGATTCGTCATACTCCGACGCGACACGATAGACACGACTAGTTGCAATTTCCTTCACAATCGTTTTGACCGACCAACCCGATTCGACAAATCTCACCGCCAAGTGATCGAGCAGATCGGGGTGGCTTGGCGATTGACCTGTGACCCCGAAGTTTTCGGTGGATCGGACCAATCCCTGACCAATCAAGTGTTGCCAAATCCGATTGACCATCACTCGTGCAGTCAGTGAATTTTCGTTGCTTCCAATCCACCGAGCGAGTTCCAAACGCCCACTGCTGTCGGTCTCAAACCGGGGTGAGTGATCGCATAAGACCTGCGGAAACCCGCGATCAATCCGTTGGGCTGGTTGGTCAATCTCACCTCGAACAAGCAATCTCGCATCACCAGGCGTCTGAGTTTCCTGAACACCCATGCAATAAGTACGTGGATTACCTGACTCATCAACGACCGCCAACTTTGCCGACGCCTGTGCAATTTGGTTCGTAATGCGTAACCGATCACGAGCGGCATTTTGCCCACTGGACTGTTGCCGATTTCGCCGCAGATTGGCGAGTTGACTGATGAGGTCGGTGATCTCTGACCGCAACTCGGTCAATTCACTTCCTGTGTAACTTTTATCGTAGGGATTCGGATCTTCGACCGGCACTAACAACAAGCTACTGCTGCGACGTGCTTGCGCCGAACTAAAGGAACCAAACTCCGAGGGTGGGTTGCCAAAGTAAGTTGTCATGCTGCCGAAAATCCCGGCCATGGCGTAATAATCAGCTTGAGGAATCGCATCAAATTTGTGATCGTGACAGCGTGCACATGCCACAGACATCCCCAAAAAGACCCGCGTCGTCGCGTCAATCTGTTCGTCAATCAGGTCAGCGGAAAATTGCACACGATTCTGTTCGTTCACATTCTTTGGCCCCATCGCCAAGAACGTCGTCGCAATCAAATTCTCGGACCATTTCTGATCACTATTTGCCGGCAGCAAATCCCCCGCAATCTGCTCCTGCACAAAGCGATCAAACGGCTTATCCGCATTGAAAGCGTCAATCACGTAGTCGCGATACCGCCACGCATGTGGATAGGTCATGTTGACCTCGCGACCCGTTGATTCCGCGTATCGTGCGACATCCATCCAGTGTCGGCCCCACCGTTCACCGAAATACTTACTTTCAAGCAATCGATCCACGACGACAGAAATCGCTTGATCTGGGTTCTGCTGGAATTGCTCCGTAAAAAAAATGAGTTGGGCGGGCGTGGGTGGCAAACCGACTAAATCAAAGCAGAGCCGACGCAAGATGTGATGTGCATCCGCGTCGCCTGCTGGCTTCAATCCCTCTGCTTCCAGTTTTGCCAGAATGAATCGATCCGTCTTCGTCCGTGACCAGGATTCGTGACTCACCTTAGGAGCCGAATGGTCCTGCGGATGCTGGTAAGCCCAGAACGTTTCTTTAGCCTGCTGGATGTCTGCTCCAGAGATCGTCGCCCGAATCTCTGCCATCTGTGTTTCGCGTGGGTCGGGTGCCCCCATCTCAATCCATCGTTGGAAATCAGCGATCACGTCACCCGCCAATCTCCGTCGCGGTGGCATCTCAAAGTCCTCATGCAACATCGCCGTGTACAGCAAACTGTCCTCAGGGCTGCCAGGCACTACCGCCGGCCCCGAGCTTCCACCAAGCAACGTCAGTTGCTTCGTGTCCAGCCGCAAACCACCACGTACGTTGCCAGCCTTGTTGCTGTGGCAGCCGTAGCACTCTTTGATAAGAACAGGACGTATCTTGGCTTCGAAAAACGCCTGCTGATCCGCTGAAATGGGCTCGGCCGCCACCACCGGAGCGATCATCACGGCGCAAGCCAGCGAGACGATCGCTTTCGAAACGGGTCCATTCCAATCCATCTGTCGCCACCCTGTAGAAGTAAATGCAGGAAAAAGAGTGCCAAAACCCCGCTACAAACTTATAGCAGCGATAACCCACCAAGGATCATTTTCATCGGGCAAAACACGACTCCTCTTACCTAAACGGGACGCCGGACCATCAAAGGACGGGGATTTCCGTATTTTGCCGCCACAGATCTCCTACCCCACCTTTGGGAAAGCCCCTCTGTTGGGCGAGGCTAACATCTTCTTGATCGGGATTACGCTGGCCAAAATCCTGCAGCCAGTTCAAAATCGAATCGCCAGCCGATCTTCTAAAGGCGATTTTACGTCGGCCCACGAAACGCACCAAAGCCACCTTTCCTGCACCAAATCCATCTCGCAATGCTGGCCGCGATCGGCCCTGAAAGCGAAACACTCCGTCGTCACCGGCGTTCAAACGATAGCCTTGTTCCCCTCTTTGTTAGCGATGCATGTCGGAATTGAATCTTGCTCCTGAAATCGTCGAGCGAATGCGTGGTGGCGATCCACAGGCACTGGCTGATGTATTCTCGCATTTCCGACAACAGCTGGAACGAATCGTTCGATTTCGACTCGATTACCGATTAGCAGCGAGAGTCTCCGATTCAGATGTGATGCAAGAAACGTTCATTGCAGCAGCAAAGCGTCTCGATCATTTTTCGAACCATCCCGAGATGCCACCTTTTCTTTGGTTGCGTTTGATCGTGGGTCAGCAGTTGATCGATCTTCACCGTCGCCATTTTAAAACGGAGATGCGAGACATCCGCAAAGAGGTGTCGCTTCAACAAACGATCTCGCCTAACACCTCGTTGGCATTAGCCGCAAAACTTGCGGGGCCGATGATATCGATGTCAGAAATTGTGGCCCAGGCAGAACGCATCGAACGCCTGGAAACTGTCTTAAACGAGATGGATCCGATCGACCGAGAAGTCATCGCTTTGCGACATTTCGAAGAACTTTCAAATCTTGATACCGCCCAAGTGCTAGGGATCAAACCTTCGGCATCCAGTAAACGCTACTTGCGAGCAATGACGAGACTCGGGGAATTGATGAAACAATTTCATGCAGATGAGGATGTGCCTGAGGACTCCAAGAATACCCACAAACAACAAGGCCTCATTGATGAGTGATTCGATGGATCCTTCGGACGGCAATCAGCAAAGCGACCATAGTCAGCAAGAATTGGATGCCATCGCGGAATCGTTTTCCACCGCGCTCCGCCGCGGTGAACATCCATCGATTGAGGACACCATCACCAAGCATGGTGATCCAACAGGCCAACTCAGATCACTGCTGGAATCAATTGCAATGATCGAGGGGCTAAAATCTTCAGCGATTCAATCAAGCTCGTCCTCATCCTCCACATTCGCAAGCTTGGCTCAAATCGATCATCTAGATGACTACAAAATCATTCGTCAAATTGGCCGGGGAGGCATGGGGGTTGTCTTCGAAGCCATTCACCAACCCTTATCACGGCGGGTCGCACTAAAAGTCCTCGCCTCGCGTGCGCTCGAACAATCCAAGGATCTACAACGATTCCAGCGAGAGGCCAGAGCAGCTGCGAGATTGCGACATTCCAACATCGTACCGGTATTCGGCGTTGGCCATGATTGTGGATTCCACTACTACGTGATGGACTACATTGATGGCGATAGCCTGCGTGAGTGGCTACAACGCCGCATGGGCAAAACGGAACCCGATCCAGTTACCGTCGATGAGGGTTTGGATCAAACGGCAGGCGAGATCGAATTAGCCGCCACGCAAGGCACGACAGCCGAGGGCACGCCCCGTTCAGATTCACCAGAGATGCAATCGCCTAAATACATTCATTGGGTAGCACAAATTGGTGCATCGATCTGCGATGCGTTGCAATACGCACACGAGCAAGGGATTCTGCACCGTGATATTAAACCCGCCAACTTGCTGATCGATAATGAAGATCGCGTTTGGATCGCTGATTTTGGATTAGCCAAAATCAATGAGGCGAAAGAGGTGACTCGCACCGGCGACTTACTGGGCACACCACAATATATGTCGCCTGAATCCCTAGGCGGGAGCTACGATGCCCGAAGCGAAGTATACGGCGTTGGCCTCACAATCTACGAGATGCTCGTTGGACAAGCGGCGATCCAGGGTCGCACGACAGCCGAGGTCATTCGGAATGCTGGATCGGGCGTCCACACCTCCCCTCGAAAATTCAGCACCCAGATCCCACGCGATCTCGAAACAATCGTTCAAAAATCGTTAGCTGCCGAACCAGCCAAGCGTTATTCAACGGCTGGTGAACTACGAGACGACTTAAAATGTTTCCTCTCTGGCCATCCAATTTCGGCTCGCCGAATTGGACCGGTCGAACGATTGATCCGTTGGTCCCGACGTGAACCAGCAGCCGCAAGCATGACTGTCTCAACCTTCCTGCTGCTAATTGCCTTAGCAGCCGTCTCGGCAATCGGCTATTGGCGCACGAGTGATTCATTGGCCTTAGCAAGCGTGGCGGAATCCAACGCTCGCCAATCGTTGCAAGAACGCACCACGGCGCTTGAACAAGCGGAATCCCAGCGTGTTCGTGCGGAAACAAACTTACAAGTTGCGCTGACAGCCTTTGATCAGGTCATGCAAAATGTTACGAATCGGGGGATCCATGCCGATGCCGATTTTGCGGGTGACGTGACCGACCGAACAACCCCCAATGTCACCCCCGCAGATGCAAGGATGCTCCAATCACTGCTCGGCTTCTTTGATGAACTCGCAGCCAACAACAGTGAGGACCTGCTGGCCGAATCTGCATTGGCCGCACGTCGTGCAGGCGATGTCTACGCCACGCTCGGCAAACTTCGCGAAGCGGATCGAGCCTACACCGATGCGATGGAGCGATACAACCAAATGGCGACCGCCCGTCCGGATGATTTGCAACCCATTCTGGCTCAGGCAGAAATCATGAATGAGCTGGCGGCCATCCTAAGCCTGCGAGGTCAGATCGGTAGGGCGATGCAAATGTTCGCCGATACTGTTACTCAACTGGAAACATCAGACAGTGTTCTCAAGTCACCAGAAGGAGCCTTCCAGTATGCAAGAGCACACCGCTTGTATGCATCGCTAAGTGTTCGTGTCGGCTTAGACGATTCATTAAACCTTCCAGAAACAAAAACGTTTCGCTTCAAACGAAGTCCAATCGGCACCATGCTACGCATGCGAAACGAAGACGAGTTGGCGGCTGCTAACGAGGCAATCCAGACGCTGGAACAACTCCTCTCGAAGTCGCCTAACGATTCCAAACTGCTGGCCGAAATCGCACGTGCATTCCGAATAAAATCAAAGGTGGCAAGCCGCGCTAACCAGCACAGAATATCAGAACTTGCGATACGTCGTTCGATCGAACTTTTCGAGCAATTGCTTCAAGAAAATCCACGCTCCGACGATGCTCGCTACGAACTAGCGATGACGCTTTCGAGTGCCGAAGCTATCGGATGGAATCCAATGCGTCGGGCACGACGAGCAAACGAACTCAGCATGCTATTGATGCAGCATGACCCAAACCAGACGCGATACCGGGCACTTCGCGCCCGCTCGCTCGAAGGACTTGCCCAATATCAACAACGAAATCAATCACTGCAGGAAGCTGAGGAAAATCTCAGCGAAGCGATTGGGCACTACAACAAATTGCGAACACTAGTCCCAGAACTGCGTGTTTATCGAACCTACCAGGCAGCCGCACTGGAATCGATGGCCGACCTCAAACTGCAGCTGGATGACCCAGCCGACGCAACCGCCAACCTGGAACGCGCCCTCACCCTGGTGCGGCCTGCGAACGCTTCGCAGAAGCTCACCCCACTAGCGCGAATCCAACTTCAACGACTAAGAAAAAAACTGGACGATCTTTCGCCCACAGAGTAGCGAAGCAGGAGCGAACCAGTGTGGCAACGCCACACTGTGTTACTAAGATCCAAATCCTTGCCTCTCTGCAAGGTAGGAAGATTGGAACGGTTGCGTTGGATTGGTTCCCCATCGAGGGCTGATCGCATCGCCCCTCGACGCGGACCAAACACAACCGAGATCAAGGACTCCGCTTTCTCTTCACACGATTCCGACGCGCCGCAGCAGCTCGGGCATCTTCCTTCGCCATGTATTCATTGCGTAGTGCGTCATCTTCGAAATTGACCAGCAGCGGAGCAATCGGATCTTTCAACTCCCCTAACGACTTTGCCAACTGCTTCCTAAGCTCCGACTTTGTGTCCTGCATTTTTGGATCGCTCACCAAATTATTCAGACAGTCTGGGTCGTTCTCGACATCGAACAATTCTTCGACGACTCGATGATCGAACAGGTGCAAACGTGCGGCAATGTCATCCTCCTGAGCTGCCCGCTTCACCATTTGGCGATAGGTTACTGTTCCAGTGGTGGCCGTCGCAAATTTCCGTTCCCCATCACTCCATGCGTTGTAGAGGTAGAGGTAACGCGGCGTGTGAATGCCGCGCATTGGATGTCGATTTCGCCCTGAATTTTCGTTGTATTGAAGAATCACAAAATCTCGTCCCGCCTGACTCCCACCTCGAATCAGCGAGGCAAATGACTTTCCTTGCAGACGATCCGCCTGTGGATGTTCGTGTTGCATCACGTCTAACAAGGTCGGGACAAAGTCAACTGCCGAAACCATATGCTGCTCATCGACACTATTTGGCTTGGTCACACCGGGCCAGCGAACCATCAGTGGAGTATGCGTGCTGTGGTGATACAACTGCGTCTTCGCAAACGGCAGTGGCATTCCATGGTCGGACAAGAACATCACAAATGTATTCTCTGCCTGACCTGAGGCCTGCAACGCTTTCATGATTTCGCCGAAGCAGTCATCTGCTCGCCGGACAGACGAATAGTAATGAGCGAGCTCTTTTCGGATCGGCATGTCTTCGGGAAGAAAACCGGGCACCGGCACTTCCGATGCTTCAAAGACGCGACTGGGTACGTGGCGATCATCAACCGTCGCGCCCCCTTTTCCCTGTGCATAGAAAGGTTTGTGTGGATCAGAAATATTGACCATCAAACAAAACGGCTTACCTGCCCGCTTCGCCATTGCAATTCCTTGACGCGTCGATGCGCCATAACCTTCCGCATCCTTGTTGTGATATTTCTTGCCAGACTCGTCGCTATCGAGAATCGCATCCCAGCCATATGGCAGGTACGGCGTTGAATGGCTGACCTTGCCACGAATTGCCGCAAAGTAGCCGGCAGATTTCGCTAAATCACAAAGCACCAAGTAATCAGGATCTCGATTCTGGACAAAACCTTCCACACCATTCACGTGCGAAAACAATCCTGACCACATGATATTACGTCCCGGCATGCAATTACCAACAATGACGTGTGCATGATTGAAACGCATCGACTGCTTTGCAAATGAATCGATGTTCGGTGAGGTTCCTCGCAGAGAACAACCAAAAGAGCCGAGTGAATCTGCGCTCATATCGTCCACGGTGACAATCAAAACGTTGGGCGGATCGGCCGCGTGAAGCAAGCCAGAAAACAGCAGGACGGAACTCAATGCGAAAATCATTATTCGGCGAAGCGGTCGCAACATGGTCACCAAAGGAGTACTAAAGGATGGAGGCAAGAGACGAATACCCTGCGGCCGTTCTAGTGTAACTACCTCGCACCCAGATTTGTCCGTACCAGATAGATGAAGTCCAACGCTGCGGCAAAATCTCTGACGAATGGATCGCACACCTCTATAGAAAAAACTGGCGATTTGCTGCCAGCTGACGGCTTCAGCAGCGCCCACCAAGACGACTCCTGAATGCTGTGCTAAACTCCACGCGATTTCACTGACTGACGATAGCAACTTGGATCCGAGGTGCGACATGAAGGCGATGCTACTGACCGAATACAAGAAGATGGAAGTCACCGAGGTGGAAGAACCCCAAGTCGGTCCTGACGATGTACTCATCCAGGTCGAAGCCTGCGGCATTTGCGGAAGCGACATCCATGGATACGACGGCAGCACTGGCCGCCGTATCCCGCCTCTCGTGATGGGACATGAAGCTGCTGGACACGTGGTGGCAACCGGTCAAAATGTGACCGATCTAGCGGAGGGCACTCGCGTCACATTTGATTCGATGGTGTCTTGCGGCCAGTGCGATTTTTGCCGTCGTGGAGATGCGAACCTGTGCGATAACCGCATGGTCCTAGGTGTTTCCTGCGGTGAATACCGCCGGCACGGGGCATTCGCAGAACGCATCAGCGTTCCCCGTCGGATTATCTATGAACTGCCCGAAACGCTGCCGTTCGAGCATGCGGCGTTGATCGAAGCCGTTTCGGTCGCCGTTCATGCTACGAACGTGACTCCCACGCGACTTGGCGACACCGCTGTCGTTGTCGGAACAGGCATGATTGGATTGTTGACCCTGCAAGCCGCACGAGCGGCGGGTGCGACACAAATAATAGCGGTCGACATCAACGACAAACGCCTTGAAGTTGCCAAATCACTTGGCGCCGACCACGGCCTTCGCAGTGATCAAGAGGATATCCCAGCCCGAGTCCGTGAATTGACTGGTGGGAAGGGTGCGGACCTTGCTTACGAAGTGGTGGGAGCGACACCGACAATCACAACCGCGATTGAATCGGTGCGAAAAGGTGGTCATGTCACCTTGATCGGAAACGTAGCGCCGACAATTGAACTACCACTTCAATCCGTCGTCACCCGCGAGGTGACTTTGCGTGGCACCTGCGGATGCAACGGTGAATACCCTGAATGCATTGACTTAATGAATCGTGGCATCATCAATGTCGCCCCCTTAGTCACAGCGAAAATATCGCTCACTGACGGGCCACTCTGGTTTGACCGCTTGTACGCAGGCGATCCAGAACAAATCAAAGTCGTCATTCAACCGCAAGCGACTTAACAGGAAAGTTCGTTTCAGACGACCAACCAAAAAAGGTTGGCGTCGCTTCCATATCGAACTCCATTTCGATCAGGCGTGTTGCTTGACCATCACAACTTCGCTGTAGTCCGACTGGAACTTCACGTCGTCCATCACGCTGGTAATCAGCATCAAACCACGGCACTGCTCTAGCTCAAACGACTCGGGAGTTCCGGGTGCGGGAATTGTTCGCATCGATCGCCCCGGACCGTTGTGCGAGACGAGCACGCGAGTGTCGTGTTCTCCAATTGACACCTTCAGTGAAACATGTCGTTCTTGGTAGGCATCTTGATCGGCGAGGTCACGCAGTTCTTGGTGGCCACTTTCCTCGCCCGACAGAATTCGACTGATCAGAGCTTCCTCTTCCTTGATCTCTAGATTACCGAAACATATTGCATTAAAAAGAGCGCTCGTCACGGCCGTTGCAGCGCGAATCCGCTGCGTTCGATCCATGCACTTTGCCGCTGCCAAAGATTGAATGAAGTAAGTCACCGCTGGCCGTATCGATACCAACTGATTGCTCAGCGTCATACTAAACTCAGGATGCAGCAACTTTCCCGACAGCGAGTCAAAGAGGGCATCAGCTTGTGAAAGCTGTAATGTTTGGCAAACAACATGATCCAAAAGCACCCTCAGCGAATTCTTGGGCACGAAGTTCGCCGCACCCAGCGCTAAAGCATCAACGGCGAGATTCTCCGACCCAGGCGCTGTCACGACCACGGTTGGGATCGTGGCGTATCGCGCCGCAATCTCTTGGACCACCTCCATTCCGTTCATTTCAGGCATCCGCAGATCGGTTACCACCAAGTCGGGAACCGATTCACCCAACGCGTGCATCACCTGCAGCCCGTCGCCAACACAATAAACCTCGTGCGACGCTTCTTCCAAAAGCGAACGCATGAGCGCTGTGTGAGTGGGACTATCGTCCGCAAGCAGAATCACCGCCATCTTGTCTTGAATTCCTTTTATCGGCACCAGCTACAGTTATGATCTAGTCCACTGTTTTAGCTGATCCAGGACAACAAGTGGGGCTAGGACACCGATTTCTGACGTCCGATTAAGGTGTCGCTGACATCGCTCGCGAGAAACCACCATGGTTCTAAAATTCCCGTTGCATTTTTTCTTCGGCGTAACCGCTCTCGCCCTCTGCATTGGTGACGCCAGGGCAGACGGCCCTGCCGACAACCGACCCGATCAGGTGCGGCCGATACCACCCGCCGGGATTGAAATTTCGCCGACTGTCATCGAAGCCTTGGATTGGCGTTGCCGCGTTCTTCGCACGCAATGGAAATCCGCTTTGAAAAAAGATCCATCGATTGCAGTGCTGGAAAGCGAGGTTCTTGTCTTTCCTCGTGCTGTCGAAATGGTGATTGAATTCCACCAATTCTACAAAGCCCAAGAACCAGAACAGGCTTCTGTTTTGCTTGACGAAGCGGCCCGCCGAATCGAAATCATTCAGCAGGGAGGATCTTGGACGGAGGTGGTTGGGATTGAACCTTCCAAACAGCCGCAACTCGTCATCGGTGGATACACCAGCAAAATTGATGGATCGATCCAGCCTTACGGACTCGTCATACCGGCAGGGTTCGGATCGGCAGATGCCCGGCCAAGAAGATTGGATATCTGGTTCCATGGCCGTGGTGAAAAACTCAGCGAAGTAACATTCTTAAACAAGCAGTCCCGCGACCTCGGACAGTACACACCCGATGACACGATCGTCTTGCATCCCTACGGACGCTACAGCAACGCCTTCAAATTCGCTGGCGAAGTTGATGTCCTCGAAGCTGCGGAATACGTGCAATCAAAATTGCCAATTGATAAGAACAGAATCAGCGTGAGAGGATTCTCGATGGGCGGTGCTGCGTGCTGGCAGTTTGCAACGCACTATGCCGATCGCTGGTTCGCGGCCAATCCGGGCGCGGGCTTTTCTGAAACACCCGAATTCCTGGCCTCGTTTCAAGATGAAGACGTTCGTTCCACTGCGCCTCAATTCCAACAGAGACTGTGGCAACTTTACGATTGCCCACCATGGGCAATCAATTTAAGCCACTGCCCGACCATCGCTTACAGCGGAGAGATCGACCGCCAAAAGCAAGCGGCCGACGTGATGCAGAAACGCCTTGAATCAATCGGGATTGATTTGGTCCACGTAATCGGCCCGCAGACTGGTCACAAAATCCATGCGGAATCAAAACTCGAAATTGAACAACGCATGAGGGCGTTGGCAAATGCTGTTCGCCCATCCGTACCCAGCCACATTCAATTTACCACCACGACTCTGCGCTATCCCAGCATGCACTGGGTCCAACTCACGGGCCTGCAGAGCCACTGGACACCCGCAACTGTCGAAGCCAAAGTCGACACTGAGATGTTACGTGCAACCACCGAAAATGTGACACGAATCGCATTTGAGTTCGGTCCCGGACAATGGCCAGGCAAACGAACCGGCCAAGTCACGGTCGATATCGATGGCGATCAACTGGCTGGTCCGCTAGTACGGTCAGACCAATCTTGGAATTGGGAACTCGTCAAGCAAGATGATCATTGGACCCCCGCATCGAGTGAATCCACGCTTCGCAAACGACCCGGATTGCAGGGCCCCATCGATGATGCCTTTATGGATTCGTTTTTGTTTGTGCTACCAAGCGGCCATTCCGAAGATGAGGTCGTCGAAAAATGGGTGGAATCAGAATCACTTCATGCGATGCACCACTGGCGAAAACATTTCCGAGGCGACATCCGCAAAAAATTAGACACCGAGGTGACTGCTGACGATATGGACTCGGCGAACCTGATTCTATTTGGTGACCCTGATTCGAATCGCATCATTCAACTCATCTCTGGCGAACTTCCACTGCAATGGGAAGCACAGCGAATTACGTTGGGCGAATTCGAAGTCGATCGCAAACATCATGTGCCGGTCCTGATCTACCCAAATCCACTGAATCCGAACCGCTATGTGGTCATCAACAGTGGATTTACGTTTCGGGAATACGATTACCTGAACAACGCTCGCCAGACCCCCAAGCTTCCCGATTGGGCATTACTTGATGTGACCAACGGTCCCACCAACCAACTACCTGGCGAGATCCGTGCCGCCGGTTTTTTCAACGAGTCGTGGATGCCTTGATTGCCTGAATCGATTTAATTTGGCTGAGCAGTGATCCTATCGTGAAGGCGACGAAATCTAAATCGATTCAATCGCAACATTCCAGCGGCAGAGGTTGCGTCCGCTCACGCAATCGATCAAGCACGTCAGTGCGGACCTTCATGAGGTCAGCAATCGGTTGCGATTCAGGAGGCTGCCGAATTAAAAGGCGGACCGAGCGACTAATGCCTTCGATCCGCTGAATCGCATCTGCTGTTACCCGTTGCGCGATTCCGCGACTCCTCGGTTCAGCCAACTCGGCAACTGCCGACAATTCCGCCTCAAGCCGTGTTAGTTCGTCCAGCACACGACTCGCCTCTTCGCGGGGAATTCCATTCGGCGTTCCGCGGCCACCGTTCGGATTCCAGTCGTGACTAGCCTGCTCAGCCTCATCGGGACACCGAGCCGCCTTCTTCGATGGCGAAACGGCCTCTTTAGCTGACTCTTTAGACATTTCGGGCGACTGCCCCTGATCCGTCATTTTGCGAACAACTTCACCGCGATGCACGGTAATTTGCTGCGGTGCCTCGATTCCAACTTGCACCCGGCTGCGTTGCACAGCAATGACGCGAACGACGACCTGGAGTTCGGGTAACTCAATCGTCTGCCCCTCTTTTCGCGACAAAACCAACATAAATACCTCCCGTGTGAAATGTGGTTGACCACGAAAAGTTATCGAACCCAGGCAGTGAACACAAGTCCACTTGTTCATTTTTCCACTAATCAGAGGTGACTCTGAAACCACTCGATCACCGCCCCGGGAATCCCTTCATGCCCCCCCTCAAAAATCGTTAATCTGGCGGCCCCGCTACGTCGGCGGAGGTAATGCTGACGACCAAATGCTTCATCGAAGCCTTCATCGCTCGGCTGGGGTGACTCCAGCCGACCAGCCGGTTCAGAGATCAGTGTTATCTCCTGTTGACTGACCAGCGGTGTTCCAGTCGCCTTGGCGATTGCATTGAAAGCCCAGATCGAATGTGCGACCGGCACGCTCCCCTGATGCCCATCCTGAATTCCTGCGGCGATATCGACCGGCACTTTTTGTGCTGCCCCCAGAAACGTCAGCGGGCTTCTGGCCGCATACTGTTTGTCGATTTCAATCGACTCGCCAGGCGATCCCTGGCAACAAGCCTCAAGCATGTTGCCGTAACGCGCCCCTCGATGACGCTTGTGCCATGCTGCCAGGTCGCTAATCCCCACCCAGGCACTGGCCGCCTTCCATACCTGTGGATGCCGTGCAACCATCAACAGAGTCATATGACCACCGCCCGAAGAACCGGTCAGGTAGACACGATCCGAATCAGCATCGTGCCGATCAATTGCCCATTGCACAGCATCTAAAATGTCCTGCTGCGCGAGCAGTGAGCCACAGGCTTCAGGCTGTGAATTCGGCCCCCGAAAGTTGGGTGCCAAAAAAATCCAACCTTGATCGGTCACCAACTGCTCCAACGGAGTTCGTTGATTGAAGTCAGCACTCCATGAGTGCAAGTTGATCACCAGGGGTACTTTCTCCGAGTCACCAGCTCGATGAACCGGCGGCAAAATCAAAATCGCTGGCTGCTCTGTTCCGTCAACACTTGAGCGAATGCTGACCCGCTGACGATTGAGCGGGCGTACCTGGCAAACAAGTTGAACATGAAGCTTCGCAGCTGCTGGTTGCTCACGATTTCCAGGAGCCTGCGTCACATCCTGAGCGGAAAAAGAGTCATTCGCCACTCCGAAACAAGCTGCAGCAACCAAGCAGATTAGAACCATCGCGTCTGTGATCCGCATCAATCGTTCCTCTCTCGCTGGTAATCCCTAGGCAAGCAGACCTTCGATACGTTTGCCTGGCTGACCATCCAACAGTGATTGTTCTCGACCATTCAAATCGAAGGATACACCCTCCGGATCCATTCCAAATAAATGCAACAGGGTCGCGTGGTAATCGAAGTGATTCACAACATCATCTACAGCGTGATGCCCAAACTCATCGGTGGCACCATAAACTCCGGACCGAAATCCACCACCGGCCACCCACATCGAAAATCCGTATGTGTTGTGATCACGGCCAATATTGGTCTCATTTTGAATGACGGGCAAACGGCCCATTTCTCCACCCCAATGCACAACGGTGTCCTCCAACAAACCACGTTGCTTGAGATCTTTCACGAGTGCCGCCGCTGGCTTGTCAATTTTCTTACACGCAGCGGGAAGTGATTTCACGATTCCACCGTGATGATCCCAATATTGATTCTTCGTAAACAGCTGAACAAAACGCACACCGCGTTCAATCAGCCGCCGGGCGATCAAACAGCGCTGTCCAAATTCACGTGTTGGCTCCTCATCGATACCATACATTCGATGAGTCGCTTCAGATTCCAAGCTGAGGTCGGTCGCTTCATCAGCGGCGAACTGCATTCTTTCAGCGAGTTCAAAGTTTGAAATCCGTGCCTGCAATTCATGCTCTCCCTTGCGACGCTCCAAATGCCGACGATTGAGTGACTGCAGCAAGCCTAAGTAGTTAGCTTGTATCTCACCCGAGAATTCAGGTGGCGGCTGCAGATTCAGTATCCGCGGCTCTACCGGTCGGATCACGGTGCCTTGAAAGAGCGAAGGAAGAAAACCGTTGGACCAATTCAAAACCCCTTCCACTGGCAGGCCCTTGGGATCTGTCATCGCGATGTAAGCCGGCAAGCTATCGCTTTGGGCACCGAGAGCATAAGTCAGCCAGCTCCCCAAACCCGGACGCCCCGACTGAGGCCGCCCCGCATTCATGGCGTGGATCGATTGGCCGTGATTATTCACACCCGTGTGCATTGAACGAATCACTAACGCATCGTCAGTGATCGTCGAAAAATGCGGCAGCAATTCTGAAACATCTGTCCCATGCTCACCGTACTTCGCAAACTTCCAAGGCGATCCAAACACCTTCGAACTGGCCTGAGCGGCATTGTCGTACTTGATCTTTCCAGGGAACTTTTGCAGATGCAGCTTATTCAGCAGCGGCTTGGGATCAAGCAAATCAATCTGGCTGGGTCCACCTTGCATGAACAGAGATATCATCGCCTTCGCACGTGGCTGATGAGTAGGTTGCTTGGGTTGCAAATCGAATGCTGGTTTTTCCAGATTCGGTTTTTTGACCTTTGCTGATGCTTGTTCCGCTAATTGATTCGCAATCAGCAACGGCCCAGCGCTCATCGCAGCAGAGGCCAAGAAATGGCGTCGTTTCAAACAGGTTTGACCAAAGATTGGCATCGTTTTCTATCCGGCCCTAACGAATGATTAATCGATATAAATAAATTGATTCGAGCTGAGCATCGCTTGGCACGCCGTTGCCAAGGCTAAGTGCTGTGCCGCATCAATGGACAACTTGGCGTCCCGTGCCTGAAACACGCTCGTTTGGCGGTCGACAAAGGACAATAAATCAACCAGCACCTCCGTCGAAGGAGACCTCGAGAAACAAATCCTCCATCCCAGTTGCAGCTGCTGGCGGAGATCGCCACTGGACCGTTCGATCCGGTCAGCCAACTGCTCTGCGCGGTTAATCACAAAAGCGCTATTCAGCATGAACAACGATTGCGTCGCAACGTTCGAATAATTTCGACGGACACAATTTGGCGATACAGTTGCGAGATCGAAGGTTTCAAGCACCGCAAGTGGACGAGAACGACGAACCTGGACATAGAGACTACGCCGCCCCATGCCTTCAAACTCGGGTTCAGCCCCACTTGGCTTTCGCTCACCGTCGAGCATCTCTTTGCCTAATACGATTTGCCCAACTTTATCTTCCCTTACCGGAACAGGCTCACCATGCATTCGATTTGAAATCATGCCACTGGCAACCAACATCGCATCACGCACCGCCTCCGATTCGAGTCGTCGCACTGACATGCGTGCAAGAAGTCGATTCTGAGGGTCAACCCGATCCAGTTCGCTGGAGCGACGAGAAGATTGCTGATACGTCGTCGACAACACTATCAATCGATGAACTTGCTTTAGACTCCATTCCCTGTCCATTAACTCAGAAGCCAACCAATCGAGTAACTCGGGGTGTGTTGGAGCTGCCCCAAGCGATCCAAAATCTCCAGGTGTCGCGACCAACCCACGCCCGAAGTGGTGCAACCAAACTCGATTCACCAAAACCCTCGCCAGCAGCGGGTGTGAACCACTGGTCAGGTGCTTGGCGTAGGCCAGCCGTCTGCCGGTCGTCGCACGACCGGCATCGTCGCGAGGAATTTTGATTGACTGGTTCGCATTTAAAACCGTCAATTCATTTGGCTCGACCTGCTTGCCTGGCTGGTTATGGTCACCGCGAACGAACAGGAAAGTGGGCGGTGCATGATCAGCGGGTTCGGTCAACACGCGCAGAAACCTTTCTTTGGGTGCTTCCGCCCGGATCGCTGCTATTTCCGCTGCAAGCTT
Organism: Rubripirellula sp.; assembly: GCA_029245125.1. GTDB lineage: Bacteria > Planctomycetota > Planctomycetia > Pirellulales > Pirellulaceae > Rubripirellula. The sequence continues at coordinate 9,786 of JAQWPZ010000264.1, read as the reverse complement.
CGCTAACTCCGTTTTGGCATCTTGCTGACGGCACACTAAAGCCGCCTGCCGATATTGCCGAACATCCTCGGCAGCCTCCGGCATCACATCTTTCAAGGAAGTGGCAGTCACGAACACATGTTCATATTGTGTTGCGAGCGTCTGCTGAGACTCAGACCGATCCGCTGGATTCGCGTCTAACGTTTTCCTTAATGGCTCCTGAATTTCAGCAGGAACGCTTGCCAGCTGAATCTCTCGAGCCTGCTTGATGTACCGATCCTCGCGTTGCTGGGCCGCCTTTTCGATGTCACCGGCTCTTCTGGAGCGTTGCTGGGCATACAAGTAAAGTGAACCTGGCGAGATATTGCCGACGCTCGGGTATTCTTCGAGCAAGCCTACTTGTTCATCTGTTCGTTTTGCTTTCTCCGCGCGAAATGCCGCACGCAGCGAATCTCTCACATGATCGGGAACGACAAGCAATTCTTCGAACAGTGTTCGGTCGATGTGTTCTTGTTGGCGAGTTCGTCTTGCCTCTTCGGCTTGCTTGGCTTCTGCCTCAACTTTTGCCCGTTGCTGCTTGTCCTGCGGACTGTAAAGCGAGACACGTCTTTGACTCGGTTTCTTCCACTGCTTCCAATCGAGCGCGGGTGCAAAAACAGCACGCAGGCGATAGTAATCTAATTGGCTTATTGGGTCGTAGCGATGATCGTGGCAGCGAGCACAACCGACCGTCAAGCCGAGTAATGAAGTCGACACGATGTTGATTGTGTCAGCAATATTTTCGTTGGCAGCCTCTTGCACGTCGACGCCACCAGTTCCGGTTCCATCCGGTGCCATTCGCAAAAAACCTGTTGCTGCCAGGCGTTCAATTCTTTGGCGGTCCCAGCCCTCCCCGCTCTTTCCTGCAGCGGCATTGTCATCGCCAGCCAATTCATCGCCAGCCAACTGTTCGCAAATGAACTGATCGAGAGGCTTGTCTGCGTTGGTGCTGTCGATCACGTAATCGCGATAGAAATATGCAAACTCCCGCTCCCGATCGGCAGTAGCGAAACCATCTGAGTCGGCGTAACCAGCGACATCCAGCCAATGCCGTCCCCATCGCTCACCATACCGTGGCGACGCCAACAAACGGTCAACCAGATTTTCATAAGCCATCGGATGCTCGTCACCGACGAACGCTTCGACCATCCCCGGATCAGGTGGCAAGCCCCAAAGGTCGAACGCCAACCGCCGAATGAGGGTTGCTCGATCAGCCTGCTCCGAAAAATCCAACTCGCTACGCCGCAAACGATCGAAAACAAAAGCATCGACTGGGTTCTTGAGACGTGGGTCATCGGCATCCGGAACGGATGGGCGTCGAATCGGTTGAAACGACCAAAAACTCCGTTCCTCCTCGGTGAAATAATCACCACTCTCGAGCAACTCTGGTTCATCGCGAGCAGTCACCGCTCCCTCTGCGATCCACTCCCGCAAAACACCAGTTTCAGCATCGCTCAGTTTCGTCTCGCCCGGCGGCATCTCACCGTCCAGCACTCGTTGCAGTAGTAACGATGCATCGGGATCACCGGGATGGACCGCGGTCCCAGAATCACCACCAGCGATGATCCAACGCCGCAGGCGGAGATCGAGTTCCCCCTCACTCAAGCCCGCTTCACCGTGACAGTGGAAGCAATGAGCCTTGAGCAACGGACGAACATCTCGTTCAAAGGTGAGTCCACTGTCAGCAATGACGATGGCAGGCGAAATCAGGCCCACAATCACGAGGGCGAAACCAATTAGCAAACGCATTTTCCAGGTGGGGTTTGATGAAAACGCGGGGAGTCCAATCGCAATAGCTTAAACAAAATCCAGGGAACTTGCCGATCATCTTGCTTCCCAGCTTGAATATTTGGATTGGAGGGAATGACGGCCAGAGATGAATTCACTAATTCAGCACGCCGGTCGCGCACCCGACGGTGTGTAACAAAGTCGTGAAATCGATGTGATTTGGCAAGCATTTCGTGCCGATTCTCGGCACCGGCGGCCGATCACCTGCTGAACTTCAACTCCTGACTATCCCCCCTGGGCAACGCCAGTCATACTCGAAGTCTCAAGCAAACCTGTTACCCAGTAGGAACGATGGATGTGCGGAATCACGGGTGCTGTGTGGCGTGAAAATCGACATGCGATCTCACCAGCATTGCTGGGTCAGATGACTGATGCGATTGCCCACCGCGGCCCGGACGACTCCCAAACATGGATCGGCGCGGACCAACGTGATGCATATGGTCATCCAGTCTCGGTGGGACTGGGCTTTCGTCGGCTCAGCATCATTGACGTCGACGGTGCTCGTCAACCAATGGCCAATGAAGACAATACCGTCCGGATGGTTTTCAATGGCGAAATCTACAACTATCAAACGCTGCGACATCGCCTGGAAGGTCGAGGCCACAAATTCGCGAGTCACGGGGATGGCGAAACGATCCTGCACCTGTACGAGGACATTGGCACCGACTGCTTCAAACAACTCAACGGGATGTTCGCGGTCGCCATCTGGGATGCCGGTCGGAACCGACTCGTGCTGGCACGTGATCGAATCGGCCAAAAACCTCTCTACTACGCTACACAAGATAATCGCCTCGTCTTCGGCAGCGAACTGAAGTGTTTAGCAGAGGTCGAAGGCGTCTGCGAACAGATCGATCCCGGCGCGATCGATGAATTCCTGATGTACGGGTACATCCCGCATCCAGGCTCCATTTGGAAAAACGTCCGAAAACTGGCACCCGGACACTTCGCCGTCTTTGAAAACGGTCAAGTTTCAGTCAGCCGGTATTGGGACTTTGACCCGACCTTGGAACGACCGATCAGCCAGGCTGATGCATGTGAAAATTTCCGTGAATTGCTCACTGATTCAGTGAAGCTGCGAATGCAAAGTGATGTGCCGTTGGGTGCATTCTTATCGGGTGGCGTTGACTCTTCATTGATCACCGCAATCGCGCAATCTCAAACCGCAGACCCGGTGCGAACTTTCAGCATCGGCTTCCCTGTTGCTGACTTTGATGAAACAGCTTATGCCGCGCAAGTGGCTGAACACTTAGGAACCAAACATCAACGGTTCGAAGTGATGCCAAGTGGCATCGATATCATCGAGAAGCTCGTTTGGCACTACGACGAACCGTTCGCTGACTCTTCCGCGGTCCCGACTTGGTACTTGTCAGAATTGACCCGCAAAGAAGTCACCGTAGCTTTGTCAGGTGATGGCGGAGACGAATTATTCGCAGGCTACGAACGCTACTACGCGTTATGGCTCAGTCGTGTGATTCGCCGGTTTTTTCCAATTCACAAAATGCCAGGTAGAGGCTTGGTGCAACGCTTGCCAGATTCCAACGGACGGCGTTCGATCGTTCGCCGCGGCAAGCGTTTCCTGGAAGCAATTGACCAACCAGATGCCCGCCGCTATCTCAACTGGCTACAGATCTTCCCCGAATCGATGCGGGCTGATGCTTACACGGATGATTTCCTAGCTGAACTCCCGGGTGACGACCCATTTGAATTCCTCGATGCAATCTGGGCCCGAACCGAGGGACGCGATGTGGTCTCGCGCGCATCAATCTCAGACATTTTGTCTTACTTGCCATGCGACTTATGCACCAAGGTTGACATTGCATCGATGGCACACGGATTAGAGGTTCGGCAGCCAATGCTCGACCATCGACTAGTGGAATTCGCCGCCTCACTTCCGGTGCAGCTTAAATTCAAGGGCCGTCGCGGAAAATTGTTGATGCAAAACACGTTCGGATCAATGATTCCAAAATCCATTTTCACAAGGAAGAAAATGGGGTTTGGGATTCCGATCGGAGGCTGGTTTCGAAAAGAATTGAAACCGATGGTTCATGAGACGCTGCTCGCACCCGACGCCCGGATCCTACCCTACTTTCGACGCGAGTTCATTTCTGAAATGGTCGAATCGCACGAGACCGGCCAGCAAAACCACGGCTATCGGTTGTGGAGTTTGTTGATACTCGAACAGTGGCTACGGCGTTGGACATAGTAGGCCCCGAACCGTTTCAAGTTCAATTGCAACGTCCAGCCTGAAGCACCAGTTCGTTTGCGGTTTGATTCCAACCAAACCACCAACCCAAACTGGCGTACCAAATGCGGGAGATTTCACGCAACGGCCTCAGCGACCGTGACGAAAAAACTGAAATCCAACTTTACTGCGAAACTGTTGTTCAGGGATTTCGACGCAGTTTGAAGCCGATCAATGCAGAGCTACCGAGTAACGTCAGAAAGCCACCGAAGGTCATCACACCAATCGCACCGAGACGATATCGCACTTCGATGTTGTCTTTAGCAGCTACTATCGCCCGACGCAGTTCGAAACTAAATTGCAATTCAACAGCGTGCTCGTACTTTGGCGTGTCACCCTGTAATAGCTCGCCATCGTATCGCCGCGTGACGAGATCTCGATCAATCTCGTCATCACTGATCGAAAACACCGCATCGGCGTCTTCATGACCAGAGACCTGCACGATCACTGCATTGACGGCCGCTCGCTGCATGACGGACAACTCTTCAAGACTCTGATCCATCGTATCACTGGGCCCTGAAACCACCACGACCGTCGCAACTTGGTCGTCGGCATCAACAGCCTGGTCAATCCACGCCGGCCGTTCAGCGGGATATTCCACGTGATCGAGTGGAGCCACTGACAGCGGCGTCGCCGAGTTGTCGTCTGCAGTCTGTTCTGCAAATGCTTTAGCCCCTGCCAAGCCAACTAAAGTACCGGCCAACAGCGTGCTACACGGTGCGAGCACCAACAAGATCAACCAATACGAAGATTGCTTCATTGAACCACTCATACGATTGGACTCCCAGCAACAGAATTGAGCGACTTTTCACGCGGCACTCGAGGATTGATCCAAGGTGCCGACAACTGAACAACAATGGCCGTTCCGCCAGCGACCAGCATGCCAGCGGGCTGAGGAATTGGGATGAATTGATGCACCACCCACTCTGCCACCACAACCACGGTGATTGACCAGAGGCTCAAGCGAGTCCGTCGCAATGGATCCACCGACTTCCACCAACGCAGCATCGCGAACAGCAAAGCAAAGTGAGCCATCATTCCCGATGCGACAGGTGCTCCGTCACGATACAGAGCATTCGGCAGTTGAGTCGCGTCGACATCACGCACTAAACCTTGTCCCAAGGGCAGCATCAAAAATTGACTGAGAGCATAAGCCACCGCCCCGACACCCGCACCGACACCAGCGAGCACGAAACGACGTGGCAAGCCTTCACCATCTTCTCGCTCCCACAACTTGCCGATCGCCAACATTCCCAATGACGAGGCCAAAACGACCAACGTCACCCATCCAAAGGGCGCGATCGTCATTGCATCAATCGTTTCATTTTGCAATCCGATCATTGCAGCGGCCAAGCCCAAACCAGCAGTCGTACAAGTCGCTGCGATCCACGATGTATTGAGTTCGGCAACCCTGACCAAGGAACGCTTGGTTCGCAGTTCATTCCGAATCGAACTACGCCATTGTTGCCGCGTGATCGGGCGAGCAGAAACCCTCGTCGCGGTCGCGACACGCTGCGCCTCCGCATAGGTTGGCTGCTTACGCCCAAGTAGCGACATCTGTCGAACGATGTAATACGGAACGTAAATAACAGCCAAAAACGCCAGCAATGGCAGCAGCCAGTGAGTATTCATGAGCCCGATGGTGATCGCGGCAATCACCACAATCACCTTGAGACCGGGTGACCGATCGAGCGTCATCCACCAGCGATCCAAATCACCCAAGCTTTGCTTGACCGCCCGGGCAATGGGCTCCTCATGACTGGTTCTCGCGGCTGAGCCCGAGACAGGTTGGGAGCTGCTTGATGCCACGTCTCGAGGCGATCGCTCATCGACAAGAATCGCCTCGAGTGGCTCTTCCGTCTCAACCACTTCTGCGACTGGGATCCCTTCTGTATGCCCCAGCATGGAACTGCCTTTGATCCCTAACGCTGCCAGCAATTCACTCACATTGGAGAATCGCTCAGCAGGGTCTTTTGCCAAACACTTCGCAATCACACTGCGGTAGGGTTGCCGAACATCACGCAAGTCGGCTTTCGCCGTGAGATGCTTGACGATGATCTCGTGACAACTCTCACCATCAAAGGGAACTCGACCAGTCAATAATTCGTAAAGAATCACACCCAAGGCGTAGACATCGATTTCGCGGCCATACTGACCACGCCCAATCTCGGGAGCCATGTAATGAAACGTACCAACACTCTCGGTGTGCCCACCGCGGTGCGACGCCGAGATGAATTTGCTCAACCCGTAATCACCCACTTTGACGATCCCCAGGTCATCAAAGATATTGCCAGGCTTGAGGTCTCGATGTACCAAGCCGGCTGAATGCAAATGATTGACACCTGCGGCAATCCCCGAGAACCAGCGTCGGGCTTCCTCCTCCGGTAATCCGTCGGGTGCTTGGTCAAGAATTTGCCGCAGATTCAAACCTGCAACGTATTCCATCACGACCCAGGACTGGCCTTTTTCGTCTTCACAAACATCGAACAGTGAAACGAGGTTGGGATGTTTCAAATTCAAGCAATGTGAAACCCCTCGCAGCTCCACTTCCAGATTCCGTTGAATCCGCTTGAGTGCGACTTCCTTCCCCGCTTGGCTGACGGCGAAATAGACTTCGCCAAAACCGCCCAGCCCAACTCCCCTGCGAATGGTGTACGGAGCCAGCGGTGTCGATCCGGGTGGATAGGTATAGGTCATAACTTGGGAATTCGGCGTGCCGTTCAGCAACTGGGTTTCCTGCAAAACCTCATCTCCGGCGGAAAGGCGCTGCGGCCCCTGCTCCGCAACAGAAAGGACACTGTAATGGGAGACATCAGCCATCGCACCCTTTAGATCGGGAGTTTTGGCGGTGGCATTTCCACCAACTTTTAGTTTATCGAGAAGTAGAGTCATGAGATGTTTTATCCCGGGAGAAGCATCACGCGAAATGACGGCTGTTGCCGGTTCTTGTCTATTGTTTAAGGCCGTCATCGCATCAGAATCGGGCGCGCAAGTTGTATCCTCTTCGGGCGTTTCCCCCCCGAACGACTGGAGCCGAGGCGTCTTCATGCCTTTTCCAACGTAATTGCGAGATTGTCAAGCATCATCCGTTCACCTGGCTGCAATCGCTGAAAGTCGCCACTCGAACCCTCCTTCGCCAGCCAGCGATCATCCTTGCGCATGACAATCACCCGGTTTGGAATTCCCTGGTAGGTAATGTGACAATCGTCACTCGGGCCAATCAATACGGTGTCCCCAGCAAGCACCACAGCATCAATGTGGTCATCAAAGCGATGCGGAGCCTGGAGTGCTAAGACAGCAGAATTACTGAGTGGACTCGGTTTTCGCAGCGTCATCACTGCTGATCCCTGCACAGGAAGTGCCTTGCCACTCTGAATCAGTTCTGGCCGCCTCGGCTTCTTTTCGTCGATCCAGAAGTAATCTTCGCCGGACCGCTCGATGATTCCGGCCTTTCGCGGCCAATCGGCTCGCACACAAACATCCGCTTTCGGTCCCTGGCTCCACCCGCCAACGGTCCACGGGCCATCAGCTAGCAACAAAAAACCTCCGCAACCGTCCACCCAAAGCCTCCAGCACGGGACTGGAGGTGTGATGTTCGATTCGGAGGATTGTCTTGCTGACACGAATCAGCCTGCTGTGTCAGAGGATGCTTCCAGTTCAACCAGTCAAGGTCAATCAGTTAAGTTCGATCGATACCAAACTGCCCGCTGGGACAGTCTCGGTGCCTTGAAAATAACTGGTAATCTCATCGAGCAAATCTTCTTCGCTTGGCTCGTCGAGATCGATCTCACCAAAATACTCAACGTCGACGCTCATCGTTTCTTCTTCAACATCGATTCGCGTTGCGATTTCGTCAAGCAGTTCTCGAGTGCGTGACAACTGACTATCGTCCAGGTTTAGTTGGCTGCTGGTCTGGGCAACTCGCAACGCACCGAGTCGTGCCTGCAGATTTTCAACTTCGACTTCCAACTGCCGCTTGGCACTCAACATGGCGTCCATGCGCTCATGTGCTGCTTTCAGCGACGACTGACGGGCAGACAGCATCTGCTCCAACTTGTCCGCGGTTGCACGACGGGTCTTGTAACGCTTGAACCGATTGCTGAGATCGCTTTTGACCTGAGTCGATGTGTAGGTCCGTCCGGCATACGTGTAGTACTCGTTCTCACCATCCAAATCATTGGTCAGACGCTGGATGTCTGACTGAGCTTTCACTAGCCGATCATCGGTTTCACCGAGTTGTTTTTCCAAGCGAGCAACCTGAACTTTCTCCTGAGCAATTCGCTTCGCATTGCTCTCAATCTCGGGTCGAAGATCAGCAATCAACTGACGTGCTCGCTTAAGCTCCCACTCCATCGGCATCGCATCGTTGGCCGAACTTCGCAGCCAATTCACCCCGCATCGGGCGTAGCTGTACAAAGGAGTCGCTAAAGTCACGGTGGACAGAAGTGCAATCACACCCCCCGTCATAAGAGCTTTTTTAAGCATTGTGATCCCCTCAAAATGGTGGCTGATTCGGGCGGTGAATTTTGAAATATGGTGTCTGGGTCTCGCACCTTTCCGCCTCACAAAACACCATTCGCGGCAGTTCAGCCAATCTTGGGAACTTCTGCTGATAAATTCTGCCGTTTATCACGAACTCGCCAATTCGCCACCCACAGAACTTGCCGGATCGAAACGAAGATCCCAACCGAACGAAGCTCGCGTCGGAATGCGAACTCCACCGCAAGTCGGCCCGAAATCAGTCGAGGTTGACGGCTGCCTGAGATAAAATAGAGAGGACCCGTCATTTTGGCCGATACGTTGCGTACGTGTCTGCCGCGTCGGCAAATCGCAACAGATGCGTTCGCTTTTTGCGACAACCTGAATTCCTTGGTCTTGAATTCAAAATCGATAAACCCCTCCACATCAACGACTTAGGACGACAACGTTACTTTCGGCTGGATTCGGCACATTGCTTGCAATGAACCTAGATCAACTGCTCTGGCTCTCAATGGCTGGAGAGCCTTTGCGAAGGCAGCCAAACATCTGGCGGTCCAGATTGGTTTGGCGTGTAAGAGAAAACCCCGCCGCACTGCATAATTACGGAGCACTACTCCGATGACTACCTCAAGCGATCATCGAACACCCCCCCCGACATTGGGTGGGGACCATTGGTTCGAATTGACGGCTACGCTGTCAGACGAATCCAAAGAGGCCTTCGGAACGTGGCTTGGCCACGAACTGGATTCGTTGGTGACAGATCTCGAGGGATTCGAAACGCCAAACTCTCTCCGCAAAAGCTTGCGGCGTTAATCCACCGCTATTTTTACAGGCACTCTTTTCCTGGATGGTGCCTGTTCTTTTTGGACCGTTGCCACACAATCGGCTCTTCGCCAATTAAGCTCTTCGAAGTTTCTGTGACATCGGTGACTGGCTTCTGTTCAATCGACACTCCAACCGATGTCGCTGTTTTGCACCCGCCTGATTGCAAAGACACTGACAATGCGACGACTTCCCTGCCCTAGATTTTCGTTGACCGGATTTCTTGCCTCCGGAATTTTCATCGCTAGTTTGTCCGCGACCAACGTTGTTGTGTCCGCACAAGAAAACGAAACCGCCGCCCCGACAGCAGCAGCCGATACCGATTGGACTCAAGCTGGATTCTGGCAAACTCTTGATGGCAAGCCCCCGGAGGAGTGTTGGGATTTCACTGCAGAGGAGATTCGGCTTGAGCGACCGCGCGGCCGGAACGGCAGCCT
>JAQWPZ010000261.1 GCA_029245125.1 Rubripirellula sp. | reverse complement strand
CGCATCGTCGCAGAGTTGAAGCGTCAGGGCGAACTGGAAAACACACTCATCTTCTTCCTGCAGGACAACGGCGGATGCGCCGAAGGCTACGGTCGCGGCACGCCCAGGAACGGCTATGCCACCGACCTGAAACCGATGGGTCCGGACGATCTACAACGAAAAATCTGGCCGCCAATGCAGACCCGCGATGGACGGCCGCTGAAGACGGGGCCGGGCGTGATGGCCGGTCCGGAAGATACATTCATCGGCTACGGCCGAGGATGGGCCAACGTCTCCAACACGCCGTTTCGTGAATACAAACACTTTGCCCATGAAGGCGGTATCTCCACGCCATTGATCGTGCATTGGCCCAGCGGCATAGATCCTTCGCGCAACGGCAAGCTGGAGCATCAGCCGGGACACGTGATTGACATCATGGCGACGTGTGCCGACGTGGCCGGCGAAGTCTATCCCAAAAAGTTTGGCGAGCACGAGATCATTCCGATCGAAGGCGTGAGTTTGCGACCGGCGTTCTCTGGCAAGCCGCTGAAGCGTAGCGATGCTCTTTATTTCGAGCACCACCTCAATTGCGCGATTCGTGACGGCGACTGGAAATTGGTTTGCAAGGGACAACGTGGTCGCGAGGCCAATGAATTTTCCTGGGAGCTCTACAATATGAAAACCGACCGCGCGGAATTACAGAACCTCGCAGACAAGAACCCCGAGAAGGTCGAGCAGTTGCTCGCGAAATGGGAAGAATGGGCGGTGCGCGCCAAAGTCCAACCGTGGCCCTATAAAACGAAATGAGTGATTTCATGCGAGTCACAATAACGCTGTGTTTCGTTGCGGTGCTCGGCTTGGCACCACGCGCAAGCGCCGCCGAAACCCCTCAAGCCCGCCCGAACGTGCTGTTCATCGCAGTCGACGACCTCAACGACTGGATCAACTGCCTCGGCGGTCGCAAGAATGTTCACACGCCGAATTTCGACCGACTGGCCAAGCGCGGAGTATTGTTCACCAATGCCCACTGTGCCGCGCCGTCGTGTAACCCGTCGCGCGTGGCGATGATGACTGGTGTCGCGCCGTCATCCTCGGGCATCTACAACAACGGTCAGCAGTGGCGCGAGAGTCCGCGACTGGCCCAAGCGGTGACCTTGCCCGAGCACTTCCGCACCGGAGGCTACACGGCCTATGGCGGCGGAAAGATCTTTCACGCGCTGTCGTGGATCACCGATGGCTACGGCAAACAGCAAAACGAAGCCAAACTGTGGGATCATTATTGGCCTTCGGCGACCAGCCCCATGCCGAGGCCGCAGTGGCCAAACGCGGCCGATGCCAAGCGGGCGGCCAACGGTTATCTGCGTTCCAAGCCGATCGCGGTCGGCAAAGAAATCAAGGGCCGGCCACCGCACTACTTCGATTGGGCTCCCGATGATCAGCCCGAGTCAAGTACCGCCGACTACCAAGTGGTCGATTGGGCGATCGGCGAACTGGCCAAGCAGCGCGACAAACCGTTTTTCCACGCGGTCGGTATTTTTCGACCGCACATCCCTTGGTATGCGCCGACGAAGTACTTTGACCTGTATCCGGCCAAAGACGTATTTCTTCCGAAGGTCAAAGACAACGATCTGGCCGATGTGCCATCGGCGGGTCAGCGCTCGATTCGCAAGGCGTGGCATCGTTGGCTGGTTGCCAACGATGAGTGGCGTGGGGCCGTGCGTGGATATCTGGCGTCGATCAGCTTCGCGGATGCCCAAGTGGGTCGCCTAATCAACGCTTTGGATAAGAGTCCGCACGCCAAGAATACCATCGTCGTGCTCTGGTCCGACCATGGGATGCACCTAGGCGAAAAGCAGCAGTGGGAAAAGTTTACGCTCTTTGAAGAAGCCACCCGCGTGCCGCTGATCGTGATCGCGCCGGGCGTGACGCAAGCGGGCTCGATCTGTTCGCGGCCCGTCAGTTTGCTGGACGTCTATCCGACGCTTAACGAATTGTGCTCGCTGCCAAAGCGTGATGACCTGGATGGGTTGAGTCTGGTGCCGTTGCTCAGAGATCCTCAGGCTGAGCGAGAGCGGCCTGCGGTGACCACCTGGGGCAAGGACAACCACGCGGCTCGTGGTCAGCGTTATCGATACATTCGCCACCCCGATGGCACGCAGCAGCTCTACGACCACAGGGTCGACCCCAACGAATGGAACAACCTTGCTGGCGATCCACAGTTCGCTGACGTGATCGCGTCGCATCGGAAATGGCTGCCCAAGTCTGAATAGGGTTGTTTTCTCATTATTACTTCCCGGTGCTCTGCCGGAATTTGCTTGGCGACATGCCGACCTGTTTTTTAAAAGCAACGGTCATGTACTCATCGTGGTGAAATCCTGTTCGCACGGCGAACTCTGAAAGTGATAGGCATTTGAAGCCGCCTGCTGGAGCCGGATAGAGATCGACTCCGAGTAAGAGCAAGTGAACATGCGAACGATTAAACACGCCCTGATCGAGGTCAGCGGACCCAGCACTTAGGCTGGCTAGAATCAGGCAGATTTCGGCTCATTCTGGATGCTTCTTAAAAAACTCTGTCCAGATTCTCGACCGGCGGGAGTGATGATTAGATGGAATGAAGTCAAAAAGATAGATCTAGGACAAACCATATGAAATCGAAAATGCGCTTCGCAATTCGCTTGCCATCCCTTCTTCTTGTATTTGTGTCCCTGATCGTTTCGTCAGCAACGTGTGCTCACGCCAAGGATCTGGATGTGCTATTCCTTGGTGACAACGGCCACCATCAGCCTCGCGAGCGGTTCGCTCAATTGCAACCGGTGCTGGCCGCGCGCGGCGTCAAGATGGTGTACACGGACAAGGTCTCGGATCTGAATCCGGACAACCTCAAAGGCTACGATGCCATCGCCTTGTACGCGAACACCGGCACGATCGATCCGCCACAAGCCAAGGCCTTGCTCGATTACGTCGCCGCGGGTGGCGGTTTCGTGCCGCTCCACTGCGCCACGTATTGTTTCCGAAACAACGACGAAGTCGTTGCCCTGATGGGCGGCCAATTCAAACGCCATGGCACTGGGACGTTTCGCACCACCATTGCCCAATCTGACCACCCGATCATGAAGGGATTTGGTGGGTTTGAAAGTTGGGACGAGACCTACGTACATCACTTGCACAATGAGAAGAATCGCACGGTGTTGGCGTACCGTGTGGATGCCGAAGGGCGTGAACCGTGGACTTGGGTGCGCACGCACGGCAAGGGACGAGTCTTTTACACCGCCTGGGGACATGACGAGCGGACTTGGGGGAACGCCGGATTCCAGAACCTGGTGGAACGCGGCATTCGCTGGGCCGCTGGCGACGACCCTGGCACGGTACCGAACTTCGAGGGTGACCAAGCCTTTCCGGTGCCGAAGATTACAGCCAAGCGGACGGATGTAAAACCTTTCGAGTATATCGACGTCGGTGGGAAAATTCCCAACTATACGCCCAGCAAGCAGTGGGGCGTCCAGGGCGAGGCGAAGTCACAAATGCAAAAGCCAATCGAAGCCGAGGAGTCGCTCAAGCATCTGGTTGTGCCTGAAGGATTCCGAGTCGAGTTATTTGCATCGGAGCCCGACATTGGCGGTAAGCCAATATGTATGGCATGGGACGAGCGGGGACGCCTGTGGGTAGCCGAGACTTACGACTATCCCAACGAGTTGCAGCCCGAGGGCAAAGGCCGCGATCGGATCCGTATTTTGGAAGATACCAACGGTGATGGGCGGGCCGACAAGTTTACCGTCTTTGCCGAAAAGCTCAGTATACCTACCAGCATCACCTTTCATCGCGGTGGTGTGATTGTGCAGGACGGAACGCGAACGCTGTATTTAAAGGATACTAACGGCGACGATGTTGCCGACGAGAAGTCCGTTATGTTTACGGGGTGGAATCAGGGAGATACGCACGGCGGCGTGAGCAACTTTCAGTACGGACTGGACAACTGGATTTGGGCGATGCAAGGCTACAATGGCTCGCGTCCCACCGTCAAGGGCGAGCCGCAGCAAGGTTTTAGTAACGGTTTTTTTCGATTCCGTCCGGATGGATCGGAACTTGAATTCATTCGTTCGACGAACAACAACACTTGGGGGCTCGGCATCAGCGAAGAGGGGATTATCTTTGGTTCCACCGCGAACCGGAACCCCAGCGTTTATATGCCGATTGCGAATCGTTATTACGAACGTGTTCGCGGCTGGACGGCACAACTTCGGTTGGGCTCGATCGCCGACACACATCTATTCAAGCCTATCACCGAAGCCGTGCGGCAAGTGGATGCCCATGGTGGCTACACAGCCGCTGCAGGTCACGCACTCTATACGGCGCGCAATTATCCTCAGGCCTATTGGAATCGCACGGCGTTTGTTAACGGCCCGACGGGGCATCTGGTGGGAACGTTCGTGTTGAAAGCCAATGGCAGTGACTTCAGTTCTACCAACCCGTTCAATCTGCTGGCCAGTGACGATGAGTGGACCGCGCCGATCATGTCGGAAGTGGGGCCCGACGGTAATGTATGGGTCATCGACTGGTACAACTTTATCGTCCAGCACAATCCCGTACCCCAGGGGTTCGAGAGGGGAAAGGGCAATGCTTATGAAACCGACTTGCGAGACAAAAAACACGGGCGGATTTATCGTCTTGTTCATGTAGAGGGGAAAACACCTGCTGCGAAGAAAATGAATTTGGCCGATGCGACGCCCGAACAGTTGGTCGCCACACTCAAGAACCCGAACCTGCTGTGGCGGCGTCACGCCCAGCGACTGCTCACCGAACGCGGCAAATTAGATGTGCTGCCTGCTTTGACCAAGCTGGTAAGCGACCCGTCGACCGACAAGATCGGGTTGAACGTCGGTGCGATTCATGCGTTGTGGACTCTGCATGGGCTTGGTGCACTCGACGGCTCGAATCCCGATGCATTGGCGGTTGCCGTCGCTGCTCTGCAACACCCGTCGGCCGGCGTGAGGCGAAACGTGGTCCAAGTACTTCCTGGCAAGGCTGCGTCCACTGCAGCGTTGCTGACTGCGGGCTTGCTTACGGATACCGATGCGCAAGTCCGTCTGGCCGCCTTCTTAGCCCTCTCCGATTTACCTGTATCACCGGGGACGGGCGCCGCCATTTTGAGCGCGATGGCGACACCGAATTACGCCGACGACCGCTGGATTCCTGAGGCTGGTATTAGTGCTGCGGCCGTGCACAGCGACGGATTCCTTAGTGCGTTGGCCAAATCCAAGACTCCGCCTTCGGCTAAGGTGCTCGAAACGGCTGGGATCGTGGCCGAGCATTATGCACGCGGCGCGCCTGTCGATTCCATTGCGAAGGTAATCGCCGGGCTCACGCAAGCCGAATCGTCGGTTGCCGAAGCAATGATTGGCGGCTTGGCCAAGGGCTGGCCAGCGGAGGCAAAGCCAAAAGTGGACAGCCTGTTGGATGCTGATCTGAAGAAGGTGATTGTACGCTTGTCACCAGGCAGCCAAGGTTTGCTAGTCAAGCTGGCCAACGGCTGGGGGAGCGCTGGACTTGACAGCTTCGGCCGCAAAGTCTCCGCAGCGCTCTTGCGTGAAATGGATGACGACAAATTGTCGGTAGCAAAAAGAGTCGCTGCTGCCCAGAAGCTGATCGTGTTTCAACCGCTGGACAAGAAAGTGGTTGACCAACTGCTGGAAAGAATTTCACCGCGGACCTCCCCCGAGTTGGCGCTAGGCATGATCGAATCGCTGCGGATGAGCACAGCGCCCGAAGCTGGCCAAGCGTTGGTCGATCGTTTTGGAAGCCTGTCGCCGCAAACACGAACCGCAGCCGTCGCCGTGTTGCTCAGTCGACCTCAATCGACCAAATCGCTGCTCGACGCCCTGGACAAGAATGTTGTCCAGCTCGCCGAACTTTCGCTTGACCAAAAGCAGGCGCTTGCAGTTCATCCCGATGGAGGGGTCCGCAATCGCGCCAAAAAGATTCTCGAACGAGGCGGAGCACTACCCAATGCGGATCGCCAAAAGGTTCTGGCAGAGCTACTGCCGATTGCCGGGGAAACTGGCGATCCGGTCGCAGGCAAATTGGTCTTCACAAAACAATGCGCGAACTGTCACATGCACAGTGGCGAGGGACATCGCATCGGTCCCGACTTGACGGGAATGGCGGTGCACCCCAAAGCGGAGTTGCTAACGCACATCATCGACCCGAGCCGCAATGTCGAGGGAAATTTTCGCGTCTACACGGTGCTCACTATCGATGGCAAGGTTCTTAGTGGGCTGTTGGCGTCCGAGTCAAAAACGGCGATCGAAATCTTCGATGCCGAAGGTAAAAAGAATGTCGTTCTGCGCGAGGACGTCGACCTACTAAAGGCCTCGACCAAGTCGCTGATGCCCGATGGATTTGAAAAACAGGCCACGCGGCAAGAGATCAGCGACTTGTTGGAGTTTCTCACGAAACGGGGCAAGTTCGTGCCGATCGGTCTGGCGAAGGTGGCGACGATCGCTAGTGATCGCGGTATGTTCATCAATAAGAATTCGGGACACGAACGACTGATCTTCCCCAATTGGAGTCCGAAGAACTTTAAGGGCGTGCCGTTCGTACTGACGGATCCACAGGATGGTAGAGTGGCAAACGTGGTCATGTTGCACGGCCCTGGCCGCCCGATCCCGAGCAAGATGCCCAAGCAAGTTCGCTTGGCGTGCAACGGAGCAGCGAAGTCGATTCACCTGCTCAGTGGCGTCGGGGGTTGGTCACATCCGGCAACGGCCAAAGGGTCGGTGTCGATGATTGTGCGACTGCAGTACGACGATGGGAAGACCGAAGACCACGAGTTGCAAAACGGGGTTCACTTCGCCGACTACATTCACCGCGTGGACGTGCCGGGCTCAGAGTTTGCCTTCAACTTGCGTGGTCAGCAGATTCGCTACCTGGTCATTCATCCCAAACGCGCAGAACGCATCAAGCACATCGATCTAGTAAAAGGCCCCGATACGACGGCGCCGGTCGTGATGGCGATGACCGTGGAGTCGCCCTAAACGATGCCGGATGCGCACAATTCTCTGCTCAACCGTCCCCGCTAGATACCGGATCTGCTCGCGACGCGCGTCGCAGCCATCCTGACGAGCGCGCTTCGCTCCACAGATCAAACAACCCGAAGGATATGCAGATGATGAAACGCATCGCCCTGTTTCTCCCCGCAATCGTAATGATCAGCCTCCCGCTGGCGGCTGCCCCGCCCAAGAGCGATGGCTATTACGGCAAGACAAAGGTCACCCCCAAGGCGCAGGTGAAGGCTTCTCCCTTCAATCTTGGCCATGTAAAGCTTCTGTCGAGCCCATTCGAGAGAGCGATGAAGGTCAACCAGAAGTACCTGCTTGCTCTCGACGCCGACCGGATGCTCTGGCCCTATCACGAACGAGCCGGTCTGCCGATCAAGGGCGAGCGCTATGGCGGCTGGGAACTCAAGGACATCGTCGGGCAGACCACCGGCCACTACATGAGCGCCCTGTCGCTCATGTACGCCAGTTCTGGCGACAAGCGTTTCAAGCAGCGCGTTGATTACATCGTCAGCGAAATCGCGAAAGCCCAACAGAAGCATGGCGATGGTTACACCGGTCCCGTCCGCCCCGAAGTCTGGAAGAACATCTTCAGCGGCGAATTGAAGGCTCACAAATGGGGTGTCGGGGGTGGCTATGTCCCGTGGTATGTCATCCACAAAACCTTCGCCGGTCTGATCGACGCTTATCTCCACACCGACAACGAGCAAGCCCTAGAAGTGGTGATCAAGCTCGCCGACTGGGCGAAAAAAGGAACCGACAACCTTGACGAAGCGCAGTTCCAAGACATGCTCCGCGCTGAGCACGGCGGAATGTCCGAGTCGCTCGCACACCTTTACGCCATCACCGGCAACAAGGATTATCTCACCCTCGCCCAACGCTTCGACCACAAAGAGATCCTGGATCCCTTGGCGAAGAAAGAAGACAAGCTGGCCGGGTATCACGTCAACACGCAACTCCCCAAGATCCTCAGCGCCGCCCGCCTCTACGAACTAACGGGCGACCAGCGTTACGCAGCCGCGGTCAATTTCCTCTGGGACCGCGTGATCAACACCCGCTCCATGGCTCCCGGTGGTGTCGATCTTCGCGAACACTTTTACGAAGCTGGCAGCGAGTCGGCCCACCTCGCCTGGAACAGTAGCGAAACCTGCTCGGTCTACAATATGTTGAAACTGACCCGATCGGCGTTCAGTTGGAACCCGTCAGCCGCCACGATGGATTACTACGAGCGAGCGCTTTACAACCAGATCCTCGGCTCGCAAGACCCCGACAGCGGTGGCATGACTTACTTCTACAACCTCAAGCCGGGGCACTTCAAGATTTACAGCACCCCCTTTGACGCGATGTGGTGCTGTGTTGGCTCGGGAATCGAAAACCATTCAAAGTATGCCGACACCATCTACTCTCACAATGACAACAACCTCTGGGTCAACCTCTTCATCCCCTCGCTGCTCGACTGGCAGGAGAAGGATGTCCGCATTCGCATGGAGACGAAGTTCCCCGCAGAGGAGACCATAACTCTCACAGTGAACACCAAGACGTCTCAGAAACTCGACCTGAAGATCCGCGTCCCTTATTGGGCGACCCAAGGAGCCGAGGTCACCATCAATGGCGAGAAGCAAAACGTAAAATCAACTCCCGAGAGTTACCTGACCTTGTCGCGCGAGTGGAAAGATGGCGACAAAATCGCCGTCCGCTTGCCAATGAGTCTTCATCTCCGAACGGCGCGAGACAAAAAGAATTTGACGACGATCATGTATGGTCCAGTCGTGCTGGCGGGCGAACTCGGCACCAAAGGCATGCCCAGCGATGTCTCTCCGAGCCAGGCCGCGCATAGTGGCGCCATGGATCCCCCGGTTCCAGTGCTTCTAATCGACGCAGACAACGACCTCTCCTCATGGCTGAAGCGAGTCCCCGGCGAGACCCTTCGATTCAAGACGGTCGGCGTTGGCAAGCCGAATGATGTGACCTTGATCCCGCTGGCCGACCTGCACCACGAACGCTACACGGTTTACTGGGAGACGATGTCTCCAGCGGACTGGAAACCCGCTCCCAGCCTGAACCCTGAAAAGATTGCCGAGAGCAAGCTGACCCCCGGCCTCAATTACAAGTACTTCGAAGGATCCTGGAAGAACCTACCCGATTTCAGCAAACTCGAAGTCAAAAAGAAGGGAACGGTCGAAGATTTTGAACTCTCGATGAAGGATCAAAATGACAACTTTGGTGTCGTCTTCTCCGGTTACCTGAAGATCACGGAGAAGGGTCAATACCTTTTCTCCACCCGCAGCGACGACGGCACACGCTTGACTCTCGCCGGCAAGCAACTCGTCCTCAACGACGGCATTCACGATTTTATTTCCGTCCCTTCGCAGCCGGTTCTGTTATCTCCCGGTTTCTACCCTCTTGAGGTCCAGTTCTTCGAGGGCAGTGGCGGAGAGGGACTTGAAATCAGCACCTATTCCCCAGCCGATGGCAAGTGGAACCGAATTCTAAAATCAATGCTTTACCGACACAAATAGACCGGAAAACAGACTATGTACATTCCAAACCACGTAACCATTCGTGGCGCCAGCCTGACGTTGTGTCTTGCCGTAGCCACTCTGTCGAGCGCGACGGCAAACTGCGCCGAGCCGCAGGCCGAACAGGCGACTTCGGCACCGAAGCATCAGTCCGTCATACCTGCACCTCGGATCGCCGAATGGTGGTTCGCCCGCCAAGCTGAAAAAATCGGTCTGATGAGCAAGGGTGATATTGATCTGTTGATGGTCGGCGATTCGATCACGAACAATTTTGAAAATGAAAAGGTCGGCTTGAAAGTATGGGAAAAGTACTTTGTGCCGCTCAAGGCAATCAACTTGGGATTTGGCGGCGATCGAACTGAGCACGTGCTTTGGCGATTGGACCACCTTCCCGTCATGAAGGAGGCACCGAAGGCCGCCGTTCTGTTGATCGGCACGAACAACATCGGCTGGGGAAGTGACACACCGAAGCAGGCCGCCGAAGGTGTCCAGGCGATTGCCAGAAAACTGAAAGCGATCTATCCCGACATGAACGTCTTGGTGCTTGGAGTTTTGCCGCGAAGACGCAATCTCGATCATCCCCACCGCAAACAGATCATCGAGCTCAATTCCTACCTGCCGGAACTGCTCAAAGACATCAACGGCGTAACCTTCCGAGACATCGGCCCCGCCTTCCTTGACGAGAAGGGCTTTTTGTCAGAAGAGATGATGCCTGACACCACGCATCCAAGCGAGAAGGGCCACGAAGTTTGGGCCGAAGCCATCGCGCCTGAACTGAAGAAAATGCTCGGTAAGTGAAGTCGGGCAACTATGAGCTATTGTTGGTTTTATATGCGGAGTTTGGAGTGGGTAAGCATCCGACTTGGACGATCATCTTTGTAGGCCTTCTGTTCGTCGCATTTCCAAAGATAATGCTCGGGACGGAATACGGCATTATTGTTGACGGTAAGCTGACAAAGCACGGGGCAATTGTTGGCAGGTCAACCAGGGCAGGCGACGGGGAAGACGACAAAGCGTTTATCCTGAACGGCCTGTTTCGTTTGGGGACTATTTTTCCGACCTACTCTTGGACGCGACACGCGGTGTTGGTCGGCCACGCTGGGCACGTCAACCGCGTTAGCTGCGCCTGACAACCTGTTAACCCAGCACTGGTTTTTTTGGCGTCCGGTCCGCAGGAGCCGAAGCAAACGGCGAATGAACTTAGAGTGCGTCTCAAAGGTGAGAACGCGCTAGTTTCGGCGGTCCGGGCCAGATTCCTGCCGACGTTCGACTGGATGGGCGACACGACGCGAGAGCATGGTGAGTCTCGGCGCCGCGCAGACCCTGCAAAACCCAGGCGTTTTTCGCGGCAAAAGCGATGGTAGCCCGTAAGGCACTCTGAACGAACTGGTGTGGCAGCCCAAGTTCGCAGATTGAAGAGAGTACACCCGGAGGGATTCGAACCCCCAACCCTCGGTTCCGAAGACCGATGCTCTATCCAGTTGAGCTACGGATGCATTTTGCCATCTGATCGGCCAGTTATTATCCAGCCTGAGCGAGTGCTGTGAAGCCCATGTCGGGCATGTCTCGAACACTCTGTCCGATGGAAGCTGAAGTATGCCCCGCAGAATCAGGATTTGCAAGCCGGACGATCGCGGATGATTGAACCCGCTGGGCCGAATCGACCGGCTTTTAGGACGAAAATGCCCCGCTCAGGTAGGAATCACTGGGAAAATTTGGTCATCACTCGTTCCACAGCAAGGGGCAATGCGCTGACGACATTCTCTGGGATGCGATCGGCACAGATGCTGGCCCTCCGGGCAGCGAAGGTTTCTTTGCCGAACTTGGTGCCGCCGCAACGATTTGCTGCGTTTTGCGAATGTGCCAATCCCTTTGTTCGTTCTGTTGCTTGGAAGTGTCTGTGCGATGGCTGTTTTGTGCCTCGGTCGGAAGAAAGCCTTCGGCGATTGTGGATCTCGGCTGATCGCAGCTCGAGGGACATCGCCGTCGTGGCTTGGCTGTCGCGGTGCGGCTGTTTCTGCTCGTCTTGTTTGCTGTTCTGATTTCTCGAGTTCGCTTCAGCCCTCGCCGATCGGCCATGCTTGAGAAATAGGGAAGGATCAAGCACGCTAGTCGGGTGTACCTGTCGGAGGCCGATTTGGAAAACTTGGGACGCTTTAGTTTTCGCTCGTCGCCGTTTCCTTCGGATGCAGGGTCCCTGCCGCACTTCCCTCCCCCTTCGTCTGTGAATGCTTGACCTCGTAATGTTCTACTGAAAGGTTGGGGCATACCTCTTGCCGTTGGCATTGGTCGCAGACCACCTGCACCATGTCACTGCTGGAAAAACGAAGCTGGTTTTCGTCGCAAAGTTGGACCAGTTTTTGAAGGTGAACACATGACATCCGATTGCTCCGATAGAGAAATTGCATTGGCCTGGTTTGTATTGTCTTGAGTCCAAGTGGGAATTTGGACGCATTCCAAGTTCATCGCTCCATGCAATCTGTGGGCCGAAACTGAAGCACGTGTAGCGAATTCAGTGAGCCAGCAGCTGAAAATGAGCATGATCAAACACTGGTGCTGGTTCCTTGCCTGACATTACTGTCCACTTGCGGCATCCATCTCGATTCGTTTGTTTGCCTCCCTGAGTGCTTTCCGCTGCACCGGATGGGATCACAGCAAACCGGGTGGCGATCACCTTTCACGCGGTCACGGCGTGGAAGCCATCTCGGCTACAATCGCCCAGTCGATTCACTTTCGATCTCAGTTGTGCCAGTGTCGGATGGGCAGTCAGCGGATTGCAGCAGATAAGAGAGTCGTTGCGCACCTCAATTGTGTGCGATAATGCACGGACTAGCACTGATAAAGACCATCACCGATGGAGTTCGGCGCTGATTCAATAAGAATAAGGAATTCAGTTTGCCAGACCGTAGGCAGCACCGTGGTCCGCATCCACAGGATCAGCGACTGTTCGCCGAGTCGTGCGAGCAATTACTTGCCGTCGCGACGAATGAGCTGAGCTGGTTGCTGAGTCGTGGTTACGCGATCCCTTCATCACTCAAACTGGTCGGTGATCGACATGCTTTAACCGCTCGTCAACGACTGGCGATTTCGCGAAGTGCCTGCTCTGAAGAATCCCGGCAGGTTCGAGGGCAGCGTCGGATTGATTCGATCGATTTGCGCCAGAGTGAATTGTGGATTGACGGGTACAACGTGTTGGTTAGCGTCGAGGCCGCGCTCGGTGGAGGCGTGATCTTGCACGGGCAAGATGGTTGTTATCGCGACATGGCCAGCATGCACGGTAGTTATCGTCATGTCGAGGAAACAGTCCCGGCGATTGAGCAGATTGGAAAACAACTTGCCCGTTGGCATATCGGCCGCTGCCGTTGGTTGCTCGATCGACCCGTTTCAAACAGCGGTCGGTTAAAAACACTCTTCGCAAAGATCGCACAGCAGTATGGCTGGGACTGGCAGGTCGAGCTGGTTGCTGATCCCGATCCCATCCTGGCGAATTGTGAGCACATCGTCGCTTCGGCAGATAGTCAGATCTTGGATCGAGCAGGTCGTTGGTTCAATCTGGCCCGCGAAGTGATCGATCTGCAGACTCCCAAGGCTTGGGTCTTGAACCTTGGGGTCGGGCGATTTCCCCCCAATTCTTGAGTTCCCCAATTCTAGATTTCCCCAATTCTTGAGTTCCATGGTGGGCGGCTCGATCAGCCGAGGTGAGGGAAAAGTGAGGCTCGGTGGAGGTTTGGGGCCAGACGGTCGAGTCTAGGGGCGGTTTCGGGTCAGGCGGTTGACGTCAGGGCGTGAGGGCCGAGCAGAAACGCTGGAATGAAAGAGTCCAAACGAGAGGGACCATCGGCGAAGTTCGTGCTAACATAGAGAGGTGACTCTAGCACGCAAGGGCGGCGATGGGATTGACATATTTCAAGCGTTTTCGGATGGAATACGACCTCAGGGAGTCGGTTCCTGCGTCGGCACCGATACCCCCCGGGTATGAACTGGTTCCCTTCGCTCCCGAATTGATCCGTGATCATGCGATTGCAAAGTATCAGAGTTTCCGTTGGGAATTGGACGCGAACGTTTTTCCGTGTCTGGGCCGCCGGGATGGTTGTTTGCGGCTGATGCGCGAGATTGCGTCTCGTGCTGGTTTTGTTCGCGAGGCGACGTGGCTCTGCCGATACCGTGATCCAGAATCGGGTCGTCCCTTGGCGGTCGGAACAATCCAAGGCTTGCAACTTGATGGTTGGGGTGCGGTGCAGAATTTGGGGATTGATCCTGATCATCGAGGCCGAGGACTTGGCACGATCTTGCTGTCGCGGGCCGCAGAAGGTTTTCGCGCGGAGGGGTTGCCGAGGATGCACCTCGAAGTCACCACCGATAACACCGCGGCGATCCGATTGTACGAGCGTCTTGGCTTTCGGCGGGCGCAAGTTGTCTACAAAGCGGCCGAGGTAGCGGGCGTCTAGGTGTTTTTAGGTCGTTTTGAGTACCGCTCTCTGTTGATTGCGAATTGGTAACGACTGCTAAATCGCTTATACTCACACGGTTCTGAAATCGAGCCCACGGAGAGACGATGAAGAGGTCACAGCTGAATCGAAGGTGTGATGGTGTCTTGCGACGTGATGCACTTCGCGTGGGTGGATTGACGGCGTTTGGCCTGAGTTTGAATCAATGGTTTCAGCAGCGTGCTGTTGCCGGTCAGCGAGAGGCAACAGCCGATTCTTGTATCTTGATTTGGCTAGATGGCGGACCGAGTCATCTGGAAACATTTGATCTAAAACCGCATGCTCCGCAAGAAGTTCGTGGGCCGTTCCAGCCGATCGCCACCTCGGTTGCCGGAATCCAGATCAGCGAACACTTGGAACGTACCGCCAGTGTGATGGACAAAATGGCGATCATCCGTTCGATGACCTCGCCTCTCGGAGAGCACAATTTTGCCAGTCACTATTTGCTGACTGGTTACAAGCCGTCACCAGCGCTGGCCTATCCGGGGATGCCATCGGTGATGACACATGTGCATGGTGAACCAACGGCGATTCCCAACAACGTCGCGGTTCAACGTCCCAATGCAATGGCCGGACCAGGTTATTTGCGTCCCTCGACGTCACCGTTTGTCGTTGATGGCGACCCCTCGCGGCCTGGTTTTCGAGTCAAGGATCTGACCGCGTCGGTTGCGCTGAGTTCCGAGCGGACGAATCGGCGACGAGCCTATCGTGAGCAGATCGACCAGATGGCTGTCCAAGCCACGGCGGGTGGTGCTGATGCATCGTTTGAGCAAGCGTATCGCTTGATTGCTTCGGCCAAAGCTCGTGAAGCATTTGATTTGGATCGTGAGCGGGACGCAACGCGATCGCGATACGGACGACACCAGTTGGGCCAAAGTTGCTTGATGGCCCGCCGCTTAATCGAGGCTGGTACCAAGTTTGTTACCGTAACGGATCGCGGTTGGGACACCCATGACAACCTTTACACACGCCTGCGAGAGGGTTTCACTGGTGGCACAGCTGGAAAGGTTCCAAAGTTGGATGTCGCCTTGTCGGCGTTGATCGGGGATCTCGACGAACGCGGCTTGTTGGATTCGACTCTGGTCTTGGTGATGGGAGAATTTGGTCGAACACCTAAGTTGAATCCTCGTGGTGGTCGCGATCACTGGCCACGCGCGTTCAGTGTGGCATTAGCCGGCGGCGGCATTCGGGGCGGCCAAGTGGTCGGTCAGTCCGATTCACACGGGGAGCGTCCAGCCGATCGTCCGATTAGCCCCGCCGATTTGGTTCGCACCGTTTATCAACGACTCGGGATCGATGCTGATCTCGAATTGAACACCGACGATGGTCGGCCGGTTCAGATCAATCGTGATGGTACTTTGATCCGCGAGTTGATCTCGTGAGTGATTCCGGTTTTTCTCGGCGACGATGCTTGGCCACCTTGATGGTGAGCGGTGCCGCGATCAATGGTTGGCCGTTGGCAAGTTGTGCTGATCCAGCCTCTCGCCCTCATATCACGGCAACCGTTTTTTCACCCGACGGAAAATTTGTGATTGTCGGTTCCCAAGCCGGTGTGGAAGTTCGCGAAGCTAATCCGCAGTTAAGTCTCAAGAACACATTCACCGTAGACATGGATTCGGTCCATGATCTTTGTTTTTCACCTGATGGTCGTTGGTTGGTGGTGGCCGGTGGTTCACCAAGCGAAGCGGGTGAAGTGGCTTGGATACGTTGGCCAGAGGGTAAACTGGATCATCAGGTCACTGTTCACGATGACGTCGTCCATCAAGTCGTCTTTTCGCCTGATGGATCCCAGTGGGTCACGGCATCTGGAGATGAGGTTTGCTCGGTATTTCGCGTCAACGAATCGAAGCCGATCACACGGTTCACCGAGCACTCGAGAGCCGTCTTGGGAGTCGCAATGCTGCCCGATGGAGAGACGGTGGTCAGCGGTTCGCGTGACGAAACGCTGCGAGTTTGGAACGCCAGCAGTGGTGAATCGATTCGCACGCTACACAATCATTCACGCGATGTGATGGCATTGGCTTGCCAGCCCAGCCAGTCCGGATTGCCCGTGGTGGCGTCGGCGTCTGCGGATCTTACCATTCGTTTTTGGCAACCGACGATTGGACGGATGGTTCGGTTTGCCAAGTTACCAAGTACGCCGTTGGCGATTGCTTGGGTGCAAGCAGGTAAGCTACTGGCTGCCGCATGCGACGATGGAAGCCTGCGACTGATCGATCCGATCAAAGTTTCGATTGTTCAGTCGCTTTCAGTAAGTGACGATTGGCTGTTCTGTACCGCTGAGAATCCACGGCAACCGGGGCAGATGGTCGTGGGTGGGACTTACGGTGCTCTGTCCTCCCATCAATTCAAGTCGTGAGCCGAATCGCCAAACTGTTGGGCAAGATAACCGCACGATGAATGACTCAGGCAGCGAACAAGACAATCCACTCGATCATCCTGACCAATGGGAGGACGAGTTGTTGGGCCGGTACCCGACGCCAGATTCGACGAAATCGGATCGCGAGTTTCGCGACTACGAAGCGGAGCAGCGTCCGAGTGTCAAAGAATTCTACCGGCTGAATCACCGCTATCAGACCGTCGCGTTTGTTCAACAGAAACGTCGCGAATTTTTGTCGCTCGATCGGCGGCGGATGAGTGTTTGGGAAGCGATGGAGTTCTTGAATACGTTGGTTGACGATAGTGACCCGGATACCGAGTTAACGCAAATCGAACATTTGCTGCAAACTGCCGAGGCAGCGCGTCAGGACCGGCAACCCGACTGGTTTATTCTGACCGGATTGATCCACGACTTGGGGAAAATCTTGTGTTTGGATGGTGAGCCGCAGTGGGCCGTGGTCGGCGATACGTTTCCGATTGGCTGTGCTTATTCGAAGAAGATCGTGTACTACGATTTTTTTCAAGCCAATCCAGACTGGGTGGATAGTCGATACAACAATCAGTTCGGTATTTACAAACCAGAAGTTGGCTTAGATCACGTGCTGATGTCGTGGGGGCATGACGAATACTTGTATCACGTCGTTAAGGATTACTTGCCTATCGAAGCACAGTACATGATTCGATATCACTCGTTCTATCCTGCTCATCGTGAGCGAGATTACGAGTATCTATTTGATGAACGCGATCATGCGATGTTTGATTGGGTTCGTAAGTTCAATCAATACGATCTGTATTCGAAAGCCGAAGACCCGCCAGATGTCGAACGCTTGAAGCCCTATTACGAGCAGCTAATCGGCAAGTATTTTCCGAGTGAGATCGCGTGGTGATTGAAAAGCGAGATCAGGCTTAGGAGACCGGGCGTCGTTTGGCGATCCGCTGTGCGGAGTGGTCTTTGAATCGGGGATGTCGGCTGGTCTGGATCCCCGGAATTGCCTGTCCGAATCGGAACACTCGTTCGCATTTCGTCAATTGCTCTGGGTTGTGATGCCAAGACGCCGGCTGGTGCGTTTCGCGTGGTAAAGGATCAGTGCGATTTGAGCCTCTGTAAAGCCATGAGTTCGAGCACCACCACTTCCGAATTGTTCACCAGCACTGGTCATGATGTTGGTGGGTGAATTTTTGCTTGCCCCTGGAACTCCCACATGCCCAAGTCCGAAGCAGTGTCCCATTTCATGGGCCTCGGCATTCTGATCGTTATTTCCCAGACGCTGCCAATCGAGCATCAGATAGGGTCTGTTTGAATTGCGTTTGCCGTGTGAGGTCCTGTCCGAAAACTTCGGTCCGTCTGAATGACTATCGAAAATATAAAAGTTGATCGCGTTTGGATCACGCACCTGAGTGTCTTTGCATTGGTTAAACGCACGGGCGACGCGATTGGAATCATACGGCTCCACTGAGTCGCCGTACTGAATTAAATCAGACTGTGTGTTGCGGATTTGGGCATAGGACGAGAAGCTCTTGAACGAGAACTCCACAAGTGCGTGTCCATCGCTGGAACGGAAGTTGTGGTTAAGGATTTCACACTCCTGTCGGCACTGGTCCATTGTCGCCAATTGAGAAGCCGTTGGGTTTTTGGTCAAGACGCAAAAGTGAACCGGCATCACCCTGATATTTTTCGGGTTGGATCGAAGCGGTGTTCCATCGCACAAGGAGTTGCAAGCTATCTGCCACGCGACAGCGTGGTGATGGTTCGGATTGGCCTGTTTGAACGCTTCAGCGATCGGTAACGCTTTGGAGTAACGCCTTTCGTTGATATGAATTTGTGCGAGAGACCATGCGATGTCAGGGTCTTGGGGAGCTGCCTGGAATCCACGTTCAAGAATTGAAATCCAGGCGTCAAGATCCCACGCCCGCCTTGTTCGAAGATAATGAGGGGAGACTTTTTTCACATGTTTGGAAAACGCAATCGTGAGGGCCAAGCGATCAGCTAATGCGATCCGCGGTTGACGAATGGCTTCTGGATACGCGATCAGTCTGCGAGCCCGGTGAAGTTGTTCAATCGCAGCAATGGTCGACGTGACTTCAGCTCCGGCGGGGCCCTGCGACAGGGAAAAGATGAGAAACAAAAATGAAATGGATTTCATTGCCTTCATGCGCATTTCAGACCCGCTATGGACTGTTGATTGCATCCTTGTTGACCCTGCTTGTGGGTCAACCTTCGTCGCATCGCGGGAGATGCAAACCAATTTCAACGGAGCGTCGCTGGCTACGGTTAGTGGCAATTCCGCAGCAAAGTCAGTTCACTTGTTTTGTCGGTACTCGGTTCGCTCTTTCGCGTAGGTCTGCGAATCGGGCAGCCGAGCCGACTCGGGATGTTCTTCCTCCATCAGTAGTTGGAGGAATCGGCGGCACCAACCACAGCCCGTTCCGGCGCCGTAGCACTCTGACAATTGGCTGGTCCGGGTTGGTTGGTGCACCCGGATGTATTGAACGACCTTTCGGCGGGTGACATGAAAGCACAAACAGAGTTCGTGATCATCATCCATCACTGGCACCATCGGTGATCATCGAGGTAGCGACCCGACAGGCATCGATGTAATCGGCAATCTCTAGACGTTCGTCGGCAGTGTGGATGTTCCGCTGGCCGCAGCCGAGTGTGACGGCTTCGATTCCGTGTCGGAAAAGCCAGTTGGCATCGACGCCGCCGTTGGAGACTTCACAAAAAGCTTGCCGTCCGATTTTTGCAATGGCCGCTTTCGCGGTCACGATCGACGGGTGGTTCTCGGGGAGGGCGAACGATTCGTAATCGACATGTGATTCGAATTGACATTGACCGCACTGCCCCGCCTCGTTGTGGACAGCGGCCGCAGCTTTTTCAAAGGCTTGCCTTATTTCGCTAACGATTTGTTGGCGAAAGGCCGAATTATGGCTTCGCGCTTCGGCTTTCAAATGGAGATTGGGCGTGATGACATTCGTTGCTTCGCCTCCTTGAATCACGCCGATGTTGGCGGATCCAGTTTGTTCGTCTTGAATGACCCTGCCCAGCCAGCCTCGTTGGTGCAAGTCAGCGATTGCTTGCGAAGCGATGACGATGGTGCTGACGCCCTGCTCTGGTGCTACGCCGGCATGGGCTGGAATCCCGGTCAAATCGATCGTCATCCGCTCGCCACCGATGGCGCCGCTAGTCAATTTTTCGACGGTCCCCCCATCAAAGTTGAAGGCCCGATCGACGTTACCGATTTTGTCGACATCGAGATGACGGGCCCCTTCCAGGCCGATTTCTTCCTGAATCAGAAAGCTAACCACGGCCGGTGGAAAATGCTCGTCTCCGCGTCGGTAACGCTCGATGATGGCGGTCAGAATCGCGGCACACCCGGCCCGATCGTCTGCTCCCAGTCCGGTTGGTTGGCTGCTGCGTACCTGTGTGCCCTCGACGACTGGTTGGCTGCCGACACAAATCGGAACTGTGTCCATATGGGCACTCAAGAGCGTTCTTGGGCCCTTGCCATTGCCCGGTAGCGTGACGATCAGGTTGCCGCAATTTCCATCGATTCGTGTCCGTTTTTCTGCTCCGTCAAACTCGATCTGGGAATCCTGGACCCCCGCCTGTTTGAGTAGTTCGACGATGGTTTCGGCGACCTTCGCCTCGTCACCGCTGCGACCTGGGATGGCCGTGATTTGCATAAATCGGTTCAGGGCCTCGTCGGCGTTGACTTCGTGATCGCTCATCCGCAGGGTACACTCGTGGGTTGATAGGTTTGAAAGATCCTCCTGGATTGTACCGGAGGCGGAAAGTGAATTGGGTCGACTGCACGAGCGGTCACTGTCACGAATTCGCCCCTGATCGCTAGTTCACGAAGTCTTTGACCGTTTCCCTTCCTGTGTTTTTTTCGGTAACCGTCGTGAAGCTTCCTGTTGTCGATTCAACCAATGTCGATTCAACCGCCGAGAATGGTGTTTTGGGTGAATCAGATGCCCGTCAGCACTTGCTGGATCTTTCGGCTGAAGAATTGAAAGCGTGGATGGCGGACAATGGTTTGCCAGCTTTTCGCGCCGGCCAAATTTTGAATTGGGTGTTTCAGCGACGGATCACCGATTTTCACGAGATGAGCGATCTACCTAAAAAATTGCGAGACGAGTTGGATGCGGCTTTCCGGATCTTCGTAACGACCGAGCAGGAAGTGGTCGAATCACGCGACGGGACCGATAAGTTGCTGGTCCGATTGCCAGATGGTGGTGAGGTGGAATGCGTTCTGCTGCGAGACGGCAATCGCCGCAGTATTTGTGTCAGCAGTCAGGTCGGTTGCGCGATGGGCTGTGTGTTTTGCGCCAGTGGGCTAGATGGTGTTGAGCGAAACCTGACGAAAGGCGAAATACTCGAGCAGATGTTACGTCTGCAGGCCCGTTTGGAGGAGGACGAACGCCTAAGCCATATTGTGATGATGGGGATGGGAGAACCGCTGGCGAATCTGGACCGAGTGCTTGCCGCGCTGTCGGTTGCCAAGGATCAAAACGGGCTAGGCATCAGTCCTCGCCGCATTACGATCAGTACGGTTGGACTTCCGAAAGCCATTGACCGCTTGGCCAAAACAGGTGTCCCGTACAACTTGGCGGTCAGTTTGCATGCTCCCAATGAGGAATTGCGCAGTGAGCTCGTGCCGGTCAATAAGCAAGTTGGCATGCAGGCAGTATTGGATGCGGCCGATCGCTATTTTGCCTCCAACGGTCGGCGGTTAACTTTCGAGTATGTGCTCTTGGGTGGAGTGAATGATTCTGCTGAGCATGCCAATGAGTTGCAGCAGTTGTTGCGTCATCGCAATGTTTTGTTGAATGTGATTCCGTACAATCCGGTCGAAGGATTGCCATACCAAACACCTTCGTCACGTTCGATCGCACGGTTTCGTGAAGTCCTAGAAGTGGGAGGGGTGAACGTCAAGTTTCGACAGCGCAAGGGAAGTGATATCGATGCCGCTTGCGGCCAATTACGCCGCAACCGTAGTAAGTGATCCGTTCGAACTTGAACGCCATTCAAAACGTGAATTCGAAAAGGTGAAACTGTGAAATATGCCGGTTTGTTGTTATCGCTGCTGATGGTCTCGCCCCTCTTTGGGCAATGGGAACTGCCCCAAGACAAAATGTTGACGCGGTGGGGAAAGCAAGTGACTCCTGAAAATGCTTGGCAGGAGTATCCAAGGCCGCAGTTCCGCCGCGATCAGTGGGTGAACCTGAACGGATTGTGGGATTACGCCGTGATCAAGGGTGCAGCCAAGCCGAGCGAGTTCCAGGGGAAAATCCTGGTGCCGTTTGCCATTGAATCCTCGCTAAGCGGTGTCGGGCACCTGCTCGACCCAAGCGAATCGTTGTGGTACCGACGAACCTTTAAGCATCAGACCCCAGATGGTCATCGGACTCACATCCTGTTCGAAGCGGTCGACTACGAGTGCCATGTTTTTGTCAATGGAACCTTGGTGGGGCATCACATCGGTAGCAGTGATCCTTTCAAGTTTGACATGACTGATGCGATCCAAGATGGCGAAAATGAAT
>JAQWPZ010000250.1 GCA_029245125.1 Rubripirellula sp. | reverse complement strand
GACTGCCCCTCGCATTTCACTTCTGACTGACGAAAACCTTCAGCGAGTGGTGGGGCATCGGAATGGCATTGCCGTCGACGATCGGTCCGTCGAGATCGGGATAGATATCCTCGGGTGACTCGGCAGCGGTATCGACAAACTGACTCCACCGCATGCCTCGCCCAACAGTCGGCAACTGATACTCGCGAGTCTGGCCTGTGCTGTTGAACATCAGCACGATGTCGCGGCCGAGCCCCTCGGGATCGTCGCTTCGACTCGGAGCGGTGATGTAGGCAACCATCGCTAATTCGTGTTGCGACCAATCAAGGTTGTGACCATCAGGTGAGTACCAAGAAACATCGGGGATCATCCGACCATCGATCGGCATCCCGGTCAAGTAACTCTTGCGACGAACCGTCGGTTGCTCACGCCTGAATCGGATCAGTCCCTGGACGAACCGCAGCATGCTTGCGTGCTTCTCGACAAGCCGCCAATCGAACCAACTGATGTCATTATCTTGACAGTAGGCATTGTTATTGCCTTTCTGCGTCCGACGAACTTCATCCCCGCTGACCAGCATCGGTACACCCTGGCTGAGCAGCAACGTGCTCAACATATTTTTGATTTGGCGGGTGCGAACCGTGTTGATCGCTTTTTTGCGGGTCGTTCCCTCAGCGCCATAGTTATCACTGATGTTGTGATTGTCACCGTCGCAGTTGTCTTCCCCATTCGCCGCGTTGTGTTTCTCTTTGTACGACACGAGGTCGTTCATGGAGAAACCATCATGGCTCGTGATTAGGTTGATACTGCAAAACGGTGGTCGGCCGTCGTGTTCGTATAAGTCACTGCTGCCGGCCAAGCGGGTCGCCAGAGCCCCCAGCGTCCCACCATCACCACGCCAGAAACCTCGCACATCATCACGATATCGACCGTTCCATTCCGCCCAACGATGGTTGCCAAATGACCCTACTTGATAGGCACCAGCAGCATCCCAAGCTTCGGCGATGATTTTGGTATCGGCGAGCAAAGGATCCTCGGCGATCAGTTCCACCATCGGCGGGTTGGGGATTAAGTTGCCGTTCCGATCGCGGCTCAGAATACTGGCCAAGTCAAACCGAAATCCGTCGATGTGGTAGTTATGCACCCAGTGGCGGAGGCAATGAAAAATCATCTCGCGGACAACTGGGTGGTTCCCGTTGACGGTGTTTCCGCAACCGCTGTAATTACAGTAGTGCTGGCCCTCGCTCAGGATGTAATAGACTTGGTTTTCCAAACCCTTGAACGACAGGGTGGGCCCTCGCTCGTTCCCTTCACAGGTGTGATTGAAGACGACATCCAGGATCACCTCGATCCCCGCGGCATGCAGTGCCTTGACCATCTCCTTGAACTCACGCACCTGAGCGCCTGGCGTCCGATCGAACGCATAACCTCGATGGGGCGAGAAAAACGACATCGAGTCATAGCCCCAATAGTTGGGACGTTCCATGCGGTTGCCATGAATATCCTTGATTGGAAATTCGTTGATCGGCATCAACTCGACCGCTGTCACACCAAGCGATTGAAGGTAGGGAATCTTCTCAATCACACCCAAGTAGGTACCGGGCGCCTTCACTTTCGCCGTACGACTCTTCGTGAATCCGCGAACATGCATCTCGTAGATGACCGACTCACTCATGTCATGCCGGACATGTCGGTCGCCTTCCCAATCGAAATCATCGTCGATGACAACGCACTTGGGTGGTCGAATGATGCCGTCCTTGCACTTCTGAAACTCACCGGCCAGCGCTTGAGCGTACGGATCGATCAAACGGGCAGAGGAATCAAATCGGTGCCCATGCTCTGGATCCCAAGGACCACTGGCCTGAAAATGGTAGAGCTGTCCCTTGTCGATACCGGGGACGTTCAAACTCCAAACATCACCCCACCGGTCCGAGTCGCGATCGAATTCGATCACTTCGGCCGGTTCGCGATCGCTGACCTTGTTGTAAAGCAACAAGCGCATCGCGGTGGCAGATCGGCTGAAAACCGAAAACTGTACACCAGTATCTTGCAACTTCGCCCCAAAGGGTGGCTGATAGGCGAATTG
Source organism: Rubripirellula sp. (assembly GCA_029245125.1). Classification (GTDB taxonomy): domain Bacteria; phylum Planctomycetota; class Planctomycetia; order Pirellulales; family Pirellulaceae; genus Rubripirellula. Next base: position 3,628 of record JAQWPZ010000250.1, on the reverse strand, counting down.
CAGAGTGGGGCACGGATGTCGCATTAGCATGTGGTGGGAGCTCCTTGCATGTAACCAAATGACCTCGGTGCCAACGATCTCGTCAACGGACTGTCGATTTATCGTTCATCGTTGCGGGCTTTCTTCACCGCGATTTTCGTCCACTTTGCTAGGGGCGAGAATCGGACCGCTGAAGGAACACTACCACGGAGGTTTTGCCGTGCCGGACTAACTGCTTTGCCAAACAAGAATTCTTTGGCGACCCACGATCAACACGACGATTGGCGATTACGTAGCGGAGAAGCCTCCGAAAATGATGAGCGAAACTTTGATGATTAGTTAAACAGGAGCTTTCGTCTTGTTAAAGTCTAGGGGACGAAACCGACGGGCCCGGCAGGATCCCGCGGCGGAAACGCTATGGCGGCTGCGGCTGCCGCTGGAAAGGCCCTAACGGTGCGAATCCCGCTGTTTCTGATTCACGCCCCGCTTCTTGCAGCTCTCGGTTGTCTCGGAGGCCCCCCAGATCAGTTAAAACAGACCCTCGCTTGTTCGATCCAGTGCTGGCCGAATCAGCCAAAGCCTCCACGCGACCTGCCCAAGAAAGCAGGAGAGTCGGCCAAGCCCACTGCTAGCATCAAATCGGTGCGGGTGGCATGATAGCTTGCGTCCTTCCTCTACTGCCAAAGGCAACATGTCCGCAACTTACAAAGATGCCGGCGTTGACCTCGATGTGTACGCCGAATCGATGAGCCGGCTGCCGCGGTTGATGCATCGCACTCACAGCCCGCGAGTGATTCCCAGTGATGGGGGCTTTGCCGGTCTGTTCCAACTCGACTTCGCCGGCAAGCTGTTTGCCCGTAACTACCAAGATCCTGTTTTGGTCAGTGGGACCGACGGGGTAGGCACCAAGCTAAAAATCGCCCAACAAACCGGCCACCACCAAACTGTCGGAATCGATTTGGTCGGCATGTGCGTCAACGATCTGCTGTGCACCGGTGCCGAACCCCTGTTCTTTCTCGATTACGTCGCGATGGGGCGTGATGATCCCGCGAGACTGGAACGCATTGTCCAAGGCATCAGCGACGGATGTGTCATCGGCGACATGGCGTTGCTCGGTGGTGAGACAGCCATCATGCCTGACATGTATGGCGATGAAGACTACGACTTGGCGGGTTTCGCCGTCGGTGTCGTCGAACGCAGTCGCTTGATCGACGGCAAACAAATTAGCGAAGGCGACGTTGTACTGGGCTTGGCATCGAGCGGCCTCCACAGCAATGGTTTTTCGTTAGTACGCAAAGTCATTCGCGACGCCAAATGTGATTGGGATCATGCGCCGCCGCAGCTAGAGGGAAAGACACTCGCCGAAGTCTGCTTGGAACCGACACGGATCTACACCGCTGCCATCCGCAGCGTGCTCGCACACTACCGCGTCAAGCAAGTCTTGCACGGGTTGGCCCACATCACAGGGGGAGGATTCGAGGAGAACCTTGATCGTATCCTGCCCGGCCAAGTCGATGCAGTGATCGACGCTTCGACTTGGGAAGCACCGCCAATCTTTGGGTGGCTGCAGGAAACCGGAAAGATCGAAACAAGCGAGATGCGGAGAGTATTCAACATGGGAATCGGGATGACCGCCGTGGTCAGCGAGTTCTATGCCGCAAGCATCGCTTCCCAAATCAATGATGCGGGAGTCCCCTGCCATCCGGTCGGCAAGATCGTGGCGGGAACAGGCACCGTTCGCTACCAGTAAGGCGACACTGAGAATTTCGCGGCAACCTCAACGCCGAAGCGGTGAACGATTACACCGCCTCGATTGCGCCGCAGAATTGCGGCCAAAAACTGCGGCCCGGAAAACGACAGAATTCAGGAGGTATCCCAATCGTCCTCCTGTTGATTGCCTGAAATTGGGCGTCCTCAAACATTCTTTCTGGTGCAACCCTCCCTGGCACCGTGCTTTGATGGGGTCAGCGTGCTTTGATGGGGCCAGCGTGCTTTGATGGGGCCGGGCCCCGCCAGCAAACACCTCTTTCCATGATTTGCGGCTAGACTGGTGACCCCGCCAGTAATTCGTTCGTTGAAAACTCACGCCATCTGCGCCATGAATATGCGATTTCAATTCCTAATATTGTGCTTGCTGCTATCGCCCATCTCCCTCCGCGGCGGTGATGGGTGGCCGCAGTTCCGTGGTCCTCACGGCAACGGCATCGCGGCTGAGCAAACGATTCCCGTCGAGATTGGTGAGTCAACGAATTTGGCTTGGCGGACCGAGTTAGCCGGTCGTGGTTGGTCGTCTCCGATCATTGCCGACCACGTCATCTACCTGACCACCGCGGTTGAGCGAACCCCCAACCAAGCAGAGCGTTTGGCGATGCTCCGCGACGAAGGCATCGAGGAAAGAAAATTCAAACAGTTGGCAATCGCAAAATCGATCGCCCTGAAACTAATCGCGATCGACTTCAACACCGGTTCCCTGCTGCAGACGATCGACTTGAGCGTGATTCCCGATCCCGATCCGATTCACTCGCTGAACAGTTACTCCTCCCCGACTCCGACGATCGACGACGAGACAGTCTACTGCCACTTCGGAACCTACGGAACTTATGCAGTCGATCGCAAATCTGGCGAAATCGCGTGGACGCGACGCTTGCCCCTGAAGCATTCCGTGGGTCCTGGAAGCTCACCCTTCATCTACAAAGACCTGCTGATCCTGATTCAGGATGGTATCGATCGGCAATACGTCACTGCATTGAACAAAAAAACTGGCGAAACAACCTGGGAACGCGACCGTCCAGAAATAGATGCGGCCGATGGTGAACAGAAAAAAGCCTACTGCACACCGATCGCCATCACCGATCAGCGTGGACGCGAACAATTGATTTGCATGGGTTCACAATGGATGGTGTCCTACGCACCTGCAACAGGCGAGGAGATCTGGCGGGTCAAACATGGCAAGGGATTTTCAGTTGTTCCTTGCCCGGTGTATGGCGACGAGGTTGTTTATTTCTCCACCGGCTTCACCAAACCGGCTTTGTTTGCGGTTCGAGTGGATGGCGACGGGGACGTCAGCGATACCCATGTGAATTGGGTCGCCAAGCAAGGCATCCCGGCAAAGCCATCACCAATCCTGCATGAAGGCTTGATTTACTTGATGGCTGACAATGGCGTCGCCAGTTGCTTGAATGCCGACACCGGCGAACAGGTTTGGAAAAAACGTATCGGCGGCGATTACTCGGCGTCACCCATCCTCGCCGGAGGACATCTCTACTTCGCCTCGCAAGACGGCAAAGTAACGGTGCTCCAACCGGGACGCGAGGGAAAAATCGTTGCCGAAAACCAAATCGACGGTCGCATCATGGCGTCGCCGGCAGTTGTCAAAAACACGCTCGTCGTACGATCGGACCAGGCGATCTACCAATTCAAGTAGCCGTCGCCGCCAACCGGTTTGCGGCACAATGCTTGCCGGTATTGAAAATGGATGATTAGCATCCCATCCCCAACACCATTCCGGTCGCCATTCCGGTCGCCATTCCGGTCGACATTCCGGTCGACATTCCGGTCGCCGTTCGGTGCACGGCATCGCCCTGGCTACCTCTCTAATTCACGTGGATACCCAGCTTCGAAGCACTCCGACTCGACTCCGGCAGCGGAC
>JAQWPZ010000241.1 GCA_029245125.1 Rubripirellula sp. | reverse complement strand
CGAGGCGGCGAGGGAATCACAGTCGCCGGCGGAGACAAAGACCAAGACTTGCTGCTCGTCGGAGCAACGTTCGGTATTAATCTAAACCACTAATCCGCGGCACCGGTGAAAAGCCGGATCGCAAGCCGAACAAGGATGATCGGCGATTAGATGGCTTAATTGAAAACGGCCCCACGGAGAAGGATCTCCGCGGGGCCGTTTTTTTGTTTTGATCAGTGATTAAATCACTAGTCTTTCGCCAATAGCGTTCGCAATTCGTCTAGCTCAACCGTCAACCGATGCCTGAGGGGACTCTCTGGCCGAAGTTCATCTTCGAGCAATTCTTCTGCCTTGTCGAAGGTTTCTTCATCCCTCTTTGGATCGTTCATCAGGGCGCGAAACATCGATTCAACAGTGGACTCAGTAAGCAAAGCAATCTCCTCCATCAGGTGTCGCTTGGGTCAATTCCGGGGGTATCGCCACCACGGCACCGGATCCCATTAAAAACAATAAATCCTTACTACAATCTTAAAGCAGACGGTGTTAGGCACAAGTACTAAAAGGCTTATCTGTTCAAGCTGAGCAGACTGAAGATCACATTCAGCTGACTACAGCCAATTACTGAGGCCCAGCTGCTGGACCCTCGGCGGTCGCCTTGAGCTTTTGCGATGCGAATCCCAGTTCCAACATATGGGCAGCTAACCGTCCGGCCGTGAAGCGAATCTGGGCTTCGCTGTGCTCACTGGTGATGAAAAACCGCAATCTGGCAGACGATTCGTCGACTGCCGGATAGAGAATCGGTTGAACGTTAATTCCGTCCGCTTTCAGTCGATTGGACAATCGGAGGGCGACCATCGAATTCCCCGTGATGACGGGGATCACTGGCGTTTGATGGCTGTCGCCAGTGTCTAAACCTGATTCTCGGCACAGATCTAGAAAGAGCTCGCTTCGCTCACGAAGTCGTTGGACCCGCTCGGGTTCATGATCGAGGGCCTGTAAGGCAGCCAATGCAGCAGCGACCTGAGCAGGCGGCATACCTACCGAAAAGACGAATCCAGGTGCGGTATACCGCAACAATTCAATCAATGCGTCGCTTCCGGCTATATAGCCCCCGCAGGATGCGGCGGACTTGCTGAGCGTACCCATCCAAATGTCGACACCCCGAGGATCCATTCCGAAATGTTCCGCCATGCCGTGCCCAGTAACGCCCATGGTTCCCAGGCTGTGTGCCTCGTCAACCATCAATAACGCCTGGTGCCGCTTTTTGACTTCAACGAACTCTGGCACGTTGGAGAAATCGCCGTCCATGCTGTAGACGCCCTCGATGGCAATCAGCACACGCCGGTAGTTGGATCGCACCTCAGCCAGCATTCGATCTAACGCTTCATAGTCATTGTGCGGGAATGGACGCCGGCGAGCCCCCGAAAGTAGCGCCCCTTGCACGATGCTGTTATGAGCTAATGAATCGTGAACAATTAGATCGCCAGCACCAACTAAGTGCCCGATCGTGGTTTCATTGGTGGCATGCCCACCGACCATCAGGATTGCGTTATCGACACCAATCCAGTCGGCGATCGCCTGCTCGAGCTGACCATGAATCGGTTTCTCACCGGAAACCAATCGACTCGCAGACACGCTGGTTCCGTATTTCGCAACCGCTTCGGTGGCAGCTTTGTTGACTGCCGGATGCCCGCTCAGCCCTAAATAGTTGTAGCTGGCGAAGCTGATCAATTCCTTTCCGTCGACGAGTGTCGTGTCACGGACTGTGTTTTCATGCACGGTGAAGTATGGGTTTGGGACACCCGTCATCATCATCTGTCGCATCGTTGCTTTTAGCCGTCGGTATTCGGCGAATTGCTCGATAGAATCCTCAGGCTCCACGGCTTCAGCTGGGGCCGCATTACCGCTCCTGTCAGCCGCATGCGGCTCTCCGGCACTCGGAATCCCGGCTCTGACGAATGCCTCGGCACGGGCCTCACCGCCCGGCGGAAGGTAGCGTTCGATGGCCAGGGCCGTTTGCCCGATTGTTTCGATTTCGTCTAGCACTTGTTCGGGAAAACGCCCACCGAATGTTCGTTCCAAGCTGCGGGCTATTTCTAACCGCTCTAAAGAATCCAGGCCCAGGTCGAGCACGATGTTCGTATCAAGTGTCAAGAGCGTAACGCGTTCGCCGGCGATACGCTGAACGTGCAACTTGATGGCTTCTACCACGCTCGAGTTGACGTCGTCGTCCGAAATCAAGCCGGTTCTTCCACCAGCAGCCGCGGCCTGCATCATCGCTTGGCCGTCTGGTTTCCAAGTGCTGTTCCCCGATTCTTCCCAGCGAACCCATTTGGCAATCGTCTTTAAATCTCCATCCCGGACAGCATGCAGACATGCATTCCGCTGGATCTTGCCGCTGCTGGTTTTGGGGACGCTGCTGTTGCGAACCAAGTAAACAGCGTCTGGCGGGAGTTCGTGCTCGGCGGTGACTGCACGGCGGATCGCCTGCAAGTGGGAATCCCAGTCAACGTTGCGAGTGCGTACTGTTTCGGCAACCACTACCAACTGTTCGCGGCCATCATCATCCATCGCGAAGGCACCCACCGACCCGGCCTGCACAACATCGCTAGCCCGTTCGACGGTCTCCTCGATATCCTGCGGATAGCGATTGACCCCACGAACGATGATCATGTCCTTCAAACGGCCCGAGACGAACAACTGGCCCTCGAATAGGAAACCAAGGTCACCGGTTCGCAGAAAAGGCCCCTCTCCGGTCACCGTGAAGGCCTGGAAACTTTGCTCAGTCGCCTCAGTGCGTTTGTAGTAACCCAATCCAACCGAGGGACTTTGCACCCAGATCTCACCAATTGAATCGTTTGAAAGCTTCTCGCGCGTCTCTGGATCGACGATAATTACCGTCTCCTCCGACAAAACCGCGCCGGTTCCGACCAGAAGGCGGCTCGCTGGTTGATCTGCGGGAACCGGGCGAACAATTTTTTCGTCCAGACTGGTACGATCGAAGGAGGTGATTACCGGCCGAGTTTCAGCAGGACCACCGGTCACGATCAAAGTTGTTTCGGCCATCCCGTAACAAGGCAGATTGGCCGAGCGTTGGAATCCGTAGGGCGCGAAACGCTTTTCGAAAGCATCTAATGTGCTGGCTCGAATCGGCTCTGCACCATTGAAAGCGATTTCCCAGCCTGAGAGGTCTACGCCTTCCATCTCCTGGTCTGAAATCTTGTCCACACACAACTGATAAGCAAAGTTGGGGCCACCCGAGATGGTGACCTTGTATCGAGAGATACCCTGCAGCCAGCGAGCGGGACGCTGCAAAAAGGTCATTGGACTCGTTAGCACGTCAACTCTGCCGATAAACATTGGCATCAGCACACCACCCACCAAGCCCATGTCATGGTAGGTTGGCAGCCAACTCATTCCGCAAACCGTTCGCTGCGGTTCAAAAGCATGCAGAATCAGCTTGCTGTTCGCAATCAAGTTGGCATGACTCAGCATCACGCCCTTGGGAGAACCGGTCGATCCCGATGTGTACTGCAGCAACGCTAATGATTCTGACCGCTGCTTCGGGCGACGCCACTTTGATGCATCACGGCAACTTGGTGAATCCGTCCCGAGCAACTGAACTCCGATCAAATCATCGTGCCGCTGATCGCCGGTTAGCTGTTCTACCACGCTGCGTGTCGACAGCGCCCACCTCGCATCGGCATCGACAACAATCGAACGGATGCGAGAAGCTTTTCGATTTCGACGCGGGGGATAAGCCGGCACCGCAATGGCTCCGGCGGCGTGACAGGCGAAGAAACCGATCACGAATTCCAAACCCGGCGGGTACAGCAGCAGAACTCGATCGCCGGTACGCAAACGGCATCGCTTTTGTAAGTAGCCTGCAAACGCACGCACCTCCGCCCATAATTCGGCGTAAGTGATTCGGTTCTCGACCGTTTCTACATCGGTAAAAATGTAGGCGGTCTCATCGCCCCGATGCTCCGCCCAATACTCCAAGACCGAAATGAAATGGTCGTCGGGTGGCATCTGGCCGTCGAAATACTGCTGCAAATTCACGGAGGCCGTCACTGCCCTACGAGAGATTAAAAACGCTCGGGAGCCGTATTCCCGACGCTAAATTCCAAAACTTGTCCATCATTCGACGGACTTTCAAGATCCGTCTTTTTGACCGCGACCGGACCCTTTAAGCTGTTATCGGGAGGCGGCATCCCCAACCCGGTCAAATCCCGCGCCAAGTTCTCAGGATATCGAAGCGTCCGACGAATCACTGTGAGAGGTTAAAAAATCCTCCTTCTCAACGAATTCGTCATTTCCCCTTTTAACCTCATTTTGCCCCTAACCGACCATGACAAACGCCCCCTCTGATGGAATCGTTCCCGCTCGCCAGCCCGACGCGTTTGAGGGCCGAGCCGAGGCTTTGGTCGATCGCGTCGTCAACCGACTAGACCCCGACGGAAACATTCTACTCGGCACAACTTGGAATGAGGCTTCGAGTGCCGTCCAAAGAGGCGATATTGAAGCAGTCCGAAAGATCCGGGGGCAGTTTGCGATCTGTGAGCAGTCGGGCCGCACCATTCGGATGGCCCGTTCTATCGGGCGTCCAATGCGATATTTTCTTGCCAAAAGAGCTGCCGGTCCCGCCTTGATCGTGGCCGAGCGAATGGACGAAATCGTCGCTGCCCTTGAGTCAGAAGGATTGGCGGATCAATTTCATCCCTCCTACACCCGGATGGTTCCCGCACACCATTTACTGGAACTGCAATTGGTCGGCTGCCCTGATCCAAATCCAACGTTAACCCGCTACTTCGCACCACCCCGAAATCGACTCCCTGCCGACGTCGAGTCCATCGGTGCTCAGTACATCGGCCGTCTCGCAGAGGCCTGCGACCAATGGCTGGAGACGATCCCTGCGGAGGAACCGATCGGTGTTCTCTTTAGCGGAGGGATCGACAGTGGGAGCGTCCTGATCGTGCTCGATTTTCTGCTCCGACGACGTGGGCTCTCCCCGTCTCGCCTGAAAGCTTTCACCCTCGCCGCCGGCGAACAGTCAACCGACAGTTTGCAAGCGACTCAATTCCTGCGACAAATTGACCGGGAAATGTATCTGGAAATTGTTCAGGTTGCACCGCAAAACATCTCTTGGCGGGATGCAATTCGGGTCATCGAAGATTACAAACCGCTGGATGTTCAATCTGCCACCATGGGGCTGGCCCTGTTGGGCGAGGTTCGGAAGAGGTACCCCGAATGGAAATTCCTGATCGACGGAGACGGCGGGGATGAAAACATGAAGGATTACCCAATCGAAGAGAACCCAGAGCTGACCATCCGAAGCGTGCTTGGGAATCGGATGCTGTATCAAGAAGGCTGGGGCGTGGACGCTGTCAAGCACTCACTCGTCTACAGCGGCGGGCAGAGCCGAGGTCATGTCCGAACGAGTGCACCGGCGACGAACCTCGGATTCCTCGGTTTCAGTCCCTATGCGCTTCCGGATGTGATCGAAATCGCCGAAGCGATCCCGTTCGTCGATTTGACTGATTGGGACCACCAACGCCTTTACCAACTAAAAGGTGACATCGTAGCGGCTGGTGTCAAAGCGATCACCGGCATTGAGATGCCGGTATTTCCCAAGCAGCGTTTTCAGCGCGGCGCCGCCAACGAATTAACCTTCGAGAAACTCTTTCCTCAAAACGACCAAGAATATCGGCACGCGTTTGACGAGATTTACGAGCGTTCATCTTAATGCTCGGCTCACGAGTGCTTGCAAGTCTGTTCGAATAAAGGTTGGTCATGCACGATCAATCATTCGTTTGAGCAATGTTGCTGACTTGTTAAATAGCTGGCTCCCGCTCCCTGCTTCAAAAAGACAACTGGGGTATTTAAGTGGGCAGCCGATAGGCAAGACTCAGATTTTTGCGAGATGATTTCGTCAGCGATTCTGGACTTAATTTTACATTCATATGCCCTCTTTTGCTTGCTGCCTCGATGACTGATTCTTTCATGCAAGAAAATGAAAACGAAAAAAATGACGAAGACGACACTATCGATGAACTGACGCAGTACGTGCCGCCTCATTGTGGTGAGCCGGAAAAAGTTGGTGACGCTGATGTCGAAATCGCTGCCCTTACCCACCCTGGCTTGGTGCGGGAAAAAAACGAAGATCAATACGCCGTGTTGCGACGCTTTCGATCCTCGGCGGTGCTCGCGAGCAGCCTGCGGAATGACCAGCTGCCAGGAAAGGAAGATGTTGCCACTTGGTTGTTAGTCGTCGCTGATGGGTTAGGTGGTCACACATCTGGCGAAGTTGCCAGCGCCACTGCCATTAACGCGATTATCACGCTGTCGAATAACGTCAGCAGTTGGATGATGCGTCCGTCAGAAGACGAATTGAAGGAACGCGTCAAACTATACGCTGATGCGATTCAAGCAGCGCTCCGGAAGTTTTCTCAGCAAAACCAGTCGTTGTCAGGCATTGCGACTACCATCACTTCTGTCTATTTGTTTGGTGATCAAGCGTTGGTCGTGAATGTTGGTGATTCTCGTGCCTACCTACTGCGCGAGCAAACGATTCAACAAATCACAGATGACCATACAGTCGCAAGACAAATGGAACGAGATGGAGCAAGTCAAGCTGCAATGAAGCGTTTCCGCAACCTTGTGACGCGATCCTTCAATACCGAGGCAAGCAAAGTCGAATTTGATATTTTTCATCTTCACTTGCAACCGCAAGATCAATTGCTGCTGTGCAGTGACGGCCTGAATGACATGGTCGAAGACGATTTGATCCTGCAGGAAGTGACCCGCGCAGAAACTCCCCAAGAAGCTTGCAAATCCCTCGTTCAAGCTGCGCTGGAAGCAGGCGGTCGCGACAACATCACGACTGTGATTGCTCGAGTTAACTGATCAAATTCCAGACCCCCGAAAAGTCAAGCTGACCCCTTGAACAGCTTGATTGGCACACATCACTGGTCGGTTATTCTCGATCCAATAGTCCTGGACTGATTCGTGGCAAACATTCGGGAAGGATTCGAGTCTGCATCGCTACTTTCAGCACGCATCCATTTGTGTTGGGAACCAATGGGGGGATTGGTGTCCCGTGCCGATGACGTGAATGATCGTCATTCGATCTGATGGGGCTGTGTTGAGATGGGGGCGGTCCATTGCCCCGCCGAAAGCGTTATCGGCCGTCCTGTGAAGACGTTTGCAATTTCGTTGTTTGAATACGGCTCGAATTCGCGCAACTGTTTGCAGTCTGGCGGGCGTGAAAACGCTCGATCGTTTTAAGACGACCTCCTGCGACAAAAAAGATTCTCTTTTTGCCTGACTTGGAGCGCCGTTTCGCACGCACACGGGATTTGGAAAGTAAATAAAGGTAGAGATAATCTGCCTCGCTCCCTTGAAATCTCTCCGGTGCGAATCCAACTTTTCTTGGCGGGTTTTGATAACTGGTTTACGCCTTGGTTTGAGTGCGCCCGGCCCACCGATCTGGTACGGAGACGAATCATGACAACCCAACCGTGTGAATGCCGCGATCAGCGACTGATCCAACGCATCCGTTCAGCGTTGAACGGACACGAAGACCTAAGTCCCTTTGCGACAACGCTGCTGGTCTCAGTCGAAAACGCCGCGATCATTTTGCAGGGACATTTGCCGTCAGATCGACTGAGATCGGCTTTAGAACCGGTTGTGCGTCAAGCAGGAGTGCTCGACAAAATCGAGAACAGAGTTCGCGTGATCGAAAGAGATTCTGCCGCAGTCACGTGACTATGATTGCCAGCCATCGATGAGCTGAAATTGAATCAGCCGGTTGGTGCAACTGCCTGCATCAGTAAGGCACACAAATACGCAGCGTAAGTTCCCAACGCGTAGCCAACCACTGCTAATAAAACACCAACCGGGGCAAGGGCGGGATGAAACGCGGCGGCGACGACGGGCGCGCTGGCTGCCCCACCAATGTTCGCCTTACTTCCTACAGCTAGAAAGAAGTACGGCGCACGGATCAGCCGCCCGACGATTAGGAGTAGCGTGATATGGAAGACCATCCAGATTCCACCGACCAGGAACAGACCGGGATGGTCTTTCACCGCGAGGATGTCCATCTGCAAGCCGATCGTGGCCACCAAAATGAAGATGCAGACCGTTCCAACTTTCGAAGCGCCAACGCCCTCCAGATTTCGGACTCGCGTGAATGACAGAAGTAAGCCTCCGGTCGTTGCCAAAACGATGAGCCAGAAGAACTGTGAGTTCAAACTGAACTTGTTCAATTGGGGAGCATTTGTTCCGATCCAGGGTGCCAGCCAATCAGCGATCCCATGGCAGAGTCCTGTGATTCCAAAGCCAACTCCTAACAGAACAAAAAAATCTGCGGCCGTTGGCATCTTGGCAACACGCCGCGAGAAGTGCTCCATCTTCTCTTGCAGTTCCTGAACGCTGCTCGAATCGGCTTTGAAGATGCGGTCGATCGCTGCGGCCTTACCGATTCCCAGCAGCAGGAAGACCATCCACACTTCAGCGACGACGATATCGACTGCCAGCATGACACTGAAAAGTTCGTCACTCGGCTGGAACACTTCTTTCATCGCAATTTGGTTCGCGCCACCACCAATCCAACTACCGGCGACGGTCGAAAGTCCTCGCCACACGGCGTCGGGGCCCGCACCGCCGACCAGGTCTGGCTGAAAGGCTGAGACCGCCAAGATCGCGATCGGCCCACCCAAAATAACACCGATGGTACCTGTCAAAAACATAATCAGTGCCTTGGGGCCCAACTTGAACACTTCTCGTAAATCAATACTGAGCGTCAAGAACACCAAACTGGCGGGCAATAAATAACGTTTTGCTACAAACGGGAGACTGGATAGCTCTGGATTAACAACCCGAAACAGCGTGAGCAAAGATGGCAGGAAATAGCACAGCAGCAAGACCGGCACGATACGGTAGAACCGCTGCCAGAAACGATTCTCCAAGCTGTTTGTCCAGAAGATCAAACCGAGAATGCCAATCAGGATTCCGAACACCACCGCGTCATTACTGATCAACGGAACGAACGTTTCCGCTTGGTCACCTGCCGCCAGCATCAACGCACCACCAAGCGAATTATGTGAAGAAGAAATCATGCAAACGTGCTCGCAGCGTGTGAGTTGTCGGTGAACATCCAATCGAGTCGACCAGCAGAACGCTTAGTCATCAAGTCTCCAGTGTCCCGTTTCAGTTGACACAATAGATCCGTTGGTACATAGCAACTGACTGCATTACGGTTTTCTTGGTTTGCTTATTGATCTGTTATTATCAATGGCTTGAATGGGTCAAACGGCTGTCGCATTGTCCACGCCATCGCCCGCAACAAGATGATGCGAAAATACGGATCATCAAAGGTGAACCGATTGTGACCGGGAATCGATCCAAACACACGCCCTTTACTCACTTCTTTCACCCAGAAAAGAGGCCAAGCCTTTCCATCGAGCGTCTTCTTCTCAGGCGGTTCAGTGCTTGGTCCTGCGACGCCGGCAGGCGCAGTTGCCAGCACGGTGATGTCGTCAACCGATCCGAGCAAATTCCAGTAGTGTTCATCAACCAACTCGATCTCGGCAGGGAATCCCTTCATGATGCCGGTCGGTGTCGCCGGATCAATCGTGGCGGGAATAGGCAGTACACCCCACTGAGTATTTCCGGGATCCCATGCCAAGCCAAACCTTGCCGCCAACTCCTCGCCAGGCTGGATCATCGCTGCGTGGATTGCTACGATCCCGCCGCCACGCCGAAGATATGAGTCGATTTGATCAAAATCCTGTTCCAGTAGCGTGTCCAACTGTGCATAAAAAACGACGAGGTCAGCCGTTGCCCAATGTTGTTCCGTAGGGAATTTTTCCACTGCCTCAAAGGTTACGCGGGGCACCTGCTGTAACAGCCCTTCAAACATATCTTTGACTTCGATGTATTCATGGAAACCTGGGGCATGATTCTGATCCGTTCCCCATACCCAAACGATTTTCAGATCTCGGGTCGGAGCTGTATCCCGAATCGGGCCGACAATCTTGGCAATTTGTTTCGGATCTCGCGTGGGTGACCGTTGCCAGGAATGCTGAGCCGAACTGGACAACGCCATTCCGATCAGCAAGCACAAGCAGGTCAATAAGCGACTGAACACAGCAGACTCTCCCCCGAGCGTTCCAAAATGAAGACAACCAAGCAGTCTAGCACTCCACGAACATCTCTCGTAGTGGCAGCAGCTAAATCAGCCACCGGGTGAGCGAGGGGCAGGTCAGCCCGCATCGGACCAAGGAAATGGATCGGGATCACGGTCTCGACGCCCGCTAAAATCAAGCGGCACACCAATTTGCGTGGATTCTTGCAAAGGTGAAATCCAAATCAGGAACATGCGTGATCATTTTCGGGCAACCAAGGCGCCTCGGGTACACGCGATATCACCGGAGATGTTAGGAAGTGTTCATTTTTGACCATTCCGATCGCAACCGCGATTAAACCGTTGAGGGGCTGGAAGTTTGAATTCCACTCCCTCATTTTTTTCAATATTTGCCACGTAACGAGTGAACCGGGTTCCACCGTGTTGATGTAGCCAAGATGTCCGTATTCAACCCAAAAATTCCACCTGTCTTCGTTGGAGAGCTTTTGCACCACTTGCTTGAATGCAGGAACAGTTCCTTCAATTAAATTGCCTTGAAGTTTCATTGCCGATGGATTGCCATCGCACTATCGGTTTTCAAGCTAACTGGTCCATCGATTGAGTCATCCGACTTTGAAAGGATTTCGGTTTCACACGCTTGACTGAACAGGTGCGAATTCGCCGATCAACCAACAAATCTGCACGCTGCTGATCGGGGCGAAAGGGCTTTGCCGCTAATTCAAAAGATCGCTGATCGCTCGCTCTAAACGCTCCAGAGATTCTGCGCCGGCACCAGCGTGAACTGCGGCGATTTTTCCCTCTCGATCAATCACAAACCACTGCGGCATCGATTTAACATTGAACTTTGTGGCTGCCGCTGAATCGACATCCATGACGACGGTCGACGTTAATTGCTGGCGTTCCATGACTCCCAGGATGTGTTCCGCAGACTCCTCTAAATTTACCGACACCAACAGGACCTTGTTGGGGTCTTGGTCGCTGATCAAAGCTTGTATTTTTGGCATCATCGCCATGCAGGGTGCACACCAACTCGCCCAGAAATCAAGTACGACAATACGGTCACGGTGATCGGACAAGCGAAAGTCTTTGCCGTCTAACTGCTGCAGATAAACATCGGGCGCTGTCTCTCCAACAAAGCTTTCCCCAGTTGGGGACGAGACTGACGATCCCATACCCTGCATCACCAATGGCTCGACGGCCGGGTTCAGTCGCCACTGGTTGTATGGCAAATCAGATACTTCGATTGCGATTTGTTCCCCGAAAATTAATTGATCGATGTCGTTCATCACAAATTGACAAGGCCCAACGATCTCACTGTGACCGGCAACTGAATTTGCAGTGATTTCCGCAGCGGTAAACGTGATGCGTTTCTGATCGCGATTCAGAACTTGAACCTTCCCTTGCAAAGCTTCACCGGCAGCCGAATCAACGACCGGCAGCGGAGGATCGGCCTTTGATTCTTGCTCATGAAACCAAATCACCTGGGCGATCCGTTCTCGGGGCAATGACAATTGCTTTGACTGAACCTCCACGAGCACACGATTCGCATCCATTTCCAACACTCTGCAGCGAAGGTAATCGCCGTTGTAGGAACAAAGCAAATGTGACGGCGGAAAACTTTTTTGCAGCCGAGGGATTGTCAACAATCGATCCCGCTTTGCTTGAACTAGATCTGGTGGTGGTGAATGGGTACCCAATTCAATCGCTTTGACCTGATCATGTGAAATAAATTGGCCATCACTACGGATTGTCGATAAACGCACGCCTGATTGATCAATTGATTCGACCCGGCAAGAAATCGCGTCGCCGGTTCTCACGTGGACAATATGGGCATCTCGTTCAGGTACATCAGATCCAACACTATCAATGCGTCGCAGAAATAACTCACCAAAGTTCATGCCGCGTCGCGCTTGCTGCAATCGCTGACGTTGCATTTCCATGGCTTGCGCCGCCAAGGTTGTCGCATCAAGTTTGGGGGGATCTCGATAAACGATTCGTCCCGATGCAGAGCGTTTTAGATGACTGCTGTTGATTGCTCCGAAGGGGTGCCATTTTAGAGCGGTTATCAAATCCGCTTGCTCGACTTCAAGATCCGGGTTTTCACTCGCCTCAAGGACCGCCGGAACCAGACGCCCTGTCAATGAGTGTCCATCAAACTCCATCCGACCTGGTCGTCCCGCAGGAGCATCACTGTTGATTTCAACAGCATCATTATTGAAGACGACCATCGACCGAACTATCGCTTTGGATACTGTGACCGGTCCGTCCCATTGTCGACCCGTAAGGTTCCACGACGCTGCGTCGATTGACTGCAAATCACCACTCAATCGCTGGCCGTTGGGAAGATAAAGAGCGCATTGGGGCTGATCAGGCATTGTGGCGAAAAGCCGAGTCTGGATTCGGATAACCTCATCCATCGCCAACGCATCTTTCCTGGTTTCTGTCAGGCCTATTCGTTGTGTTTCCGTATTGAGGCTAGTTAATGCACCGCAGACAATCGCTCCATTAGCAGTCGCGATTGCTACGCTGCCGGCCAAACTTTCTGGCACTGGTCCCCGCCATTGAGCAACGCGGAACCGTTCAACACGCAATGAATCGCCATCATTGATGATGCGAATGGTCTGATCATTCGCTCCCCCTTTCCTGGTGGAGAAAGATTTCAATAGTTCACCATTCTCCCCGTAAAAGCGAAGTGGTCCATTGAGCGAATCAATTGCAATGGCCAGCCGAATGCTTTGTACCTGACGTAAATCGATCAGAGGGACAGTCTGCTCCGAATCACCAACATTCGCCACAAGCTGTTCATTGCTGACTGAAAGCTGCCACCGCTCGGATGCAGAAGTAAGTTCACCGAGCTCGATCTTGAAATTGGGACGCCCGCTCCAAGAAAGTACGAGATCAATGAGTGCACGCCCCGGAATATTCAACTCCCTGGTGACGTCAGCTCCCTTCCGCTGCGTCCAAAGGTGATCTCCATCGATTTGCCAATCACGATGCTTCCAGTCCGCCGATTGCCAGTTCTGTTTTCCGGCCAGATCGGCGAGTACCACCTGTTGATTTTGCTTGGATCGATAGACACTGCGAATCGCATTTTGATTGAGATTAATCTCGCCCAATTCAACTGCATCGACGGTGACACCAGACTGATCCCAATGGCGGAGGCTTCCGGTTACACGATCACGATTCATTAGCTCGATGGTAAAGGAAGTCGGTGACAAGCCTGGCGATTCAGTTTGTCGGTCATCCCGAGCTGGAAATTTGATCGATTTGACGGAGGAAAAACGAAAGTCGAAAGGACTGGCAAAAGGATCTGCTTGCCAGCGGATGACTTGTCCATCCGAACTCCCCACGACCCGTCCTTGGATGGAGTTGCCGTTGATCAGAGTCAGGATGCCGTAATCGTTTGAACGTTCCTTTTCATCAGCAAACGCAACGGCCGTGTTCAGCACGACCATGGCGACAAAAATCTGCATCGTTCGATGAAGCAACCGTACGAGATGCCGAATCACTGGACACTCTTTATCAACAGGGCTAAGGGACAAAGGCAAACAAACTTTCTTTGATCTGAAAATCAACGCTCATAAATCGGCAGAAACCGATAATTGACGGCCAACGCAAGGAGATTCAATGTGGTGGCAACGTACTTGCCCTGCGTTCCCTCAAAACCACCATCCTCTTTTTGCTCTGCTTTCAAACGACGAACTAAGGCTTTGTTCCACTGTTTGTAAGCATCAAAATCACCTTGGAATAACGCTTGTGCCTGATAGTAACTTTGGTATTCGACACCCCCATACCCAGCAGTCCCCGCGCTGTTTTTGTCCTTCAAGTAGCCGAGCGCCTGCTTGAATTGGGGCAGATCTTTTCGACGGGCAACGGCATAGACTAGCGTTCCGATCGAAATCCGTGCCAGCGATTCATTGAAGCCACCTACGCCACCGGAATAGGCGACTTGTCCAGACGACGCGGTCATCCCGACGAAGTAAGCGACTGCCTGATCAATTGATTCATCTGGAACTTCAATCCCGGCATTCCGGGCCGCCAGCAGTCCCATCAACACGGAGCCCGTGACGGAGGTATCGGCCTCGTTTCCGCTGGGGCTATATCTCCAGGCTTTAAAAGAGTTGTCTTTCTGAGACGTGATCGCGCTGCGGACAGACAGTTCTAGCGACTGCCCAATTGAGGGTTGTTCCCCATCTTCCTTATTCCACAGGTTTCGATCATCGATCACGCCGTACGCCTCGGCTAGGGCTAGCATGGCAAAACCATGCTGGTACATGCTGATGCCAAAATAGCCCGTGTTTTTATCCTGCGCTAAAATAATGTATCGGACAGCGCGGCGGATGTTACCGCTGTAGAGTCCGTAATTGGGGTCTTCGCCGGAAGCCATGAAACACATCAACGCCATGCCCGCTAATCCCGCGCCACGATGTTGTGACCGCCATCCACCATCCTGATCTTGACGGCTGGCGAGATAATTTAAGCCACGGTCGTACATTTCTCGAACATCACGGGGAACGGGATCACCACTTCGTATCTCAAGCGATTGCGCGGATGCTTCTTTTCCAGAAACTACCCACAACGAAAGGAGAGCGAGCGTTAGTCGAGTGCCTGCGCGAACAATCACGGTTGCACCCATTCGTCCAGTTGATTGAAGTACTGGTCCAATCCATGGCGGAACTCCTCTGGCAATTCAGGGCCAGAGGATCCGGTTGACTGGGACGCAGACATTTCTTCCCGAACCTCCTCGCTATTCAATCCAACGCCTACGAGTGCCAATGCGGGAGTTTCGGTATCTCCATTCCCACCGCCACCTGGCTTGCTGCCACCTCCACCACCGGCCTGTGGATTGAACCGCTTGGACTTCAACAACATTTCGATGATTTCAGTTTCTGCTGCGATCGCCGGAACTCCGGTTTCAGGTTTGGCGAGAATCTCCGTCGTCTCCTTCATCACTTCCGATGCTTGGCCGAGTAAGTTCATTTCTTTTGTGAAATTGGCCTCGGCTTCCGGTAGATCTGAAATCCGCTTAAGCACCTTTGCCATCCTGGACTGGTAATCGTTCTGTGCTAATGACAGACGATTCGCGGTTTCGGTGTGCTCGGTGTCGCTGACCGCCGGCCTTGCCTGCTCCGCCACGCGGGTTTGCTCACGCAACGTGACCTCTCCCTCAAGTAGTTGCAAGACTTCCAGCACGATCGATGGTGGCAAACTGTCTTTTGTCTTGCCTCCCGGGCAAGCACCACTCTGTGATACCTCCACCAGATCTTCGGCCCAGCGGTCGAATGTATCACTCCAATATTCTGCCTGGGAAATTGCCAAGCCGTTTTCTTTGCGTAGCTCCTCAGCCAAGGTCCGCAACTCAGCGGTCACATCCTCCTTGCGCATCTCTTCCAAAACCTGTTGGAACAAGATGTAACGACTGCGATCAAAATAGGCCGACATATCGTCCATGATGTTGGATGCTTCTTGACTGCTGCGAACTTCCCGGTCGCCAAGTTCCGCGAATAGTTTTGCATCAGCTTCCTTTTCGCGATCGGAGACGCCGAAAGAATTCGACACCAAGGAAGCCAAGCGGGCAGCGACTTGTTGTTGGTGCCGTGACGAGGCTTTTAAACGCTTGACCAAAGTACTGCCCTCCAGATTGGCCAGTACATCGTTCAGATCTCCGGCAACCTTTTCGAACTCTGACAGCAAATCTTGTTGTTCATTGACGGCATCATCGAGTGGTCCCGATTCAGGCGGAGGTTCATTGCTGGGTTCTTGCTTGCCATTGCCCGCTAGTTGAGTCTGTGTCAGCGAGAGGCGTGATTTACCTGACGGCTGCTTTCCCGATTCCTGTTTATTGGGATCTTGCTTTTCAGCTTGATCGAATTGGTGCTGCGTCGATTCGATATCGCTTACCGAGGGAGCGGGTTGGTTGGCATCTGGATCCTCCTTGGCGGGACCTGGAGGCTTCCCGTCCAGCGACTGAGTGAGGCGATTTGTGCCAGCCGAGGGTGCTTCCGGCCTATCGCTAGCATTCGCCGCAGCGGCCTCTTTTGCAGCCTGTTTGAGCAGATCAGCTACCGATGGCATACGGTTCTCGGCAATCTCATCGAGCACTTGCATCATCTCTGCCCAGCGTTGCAGATGCCCCACCCCGATGTCATCGTTTCGCATCGCCTCGGCCAGCAGCGATTTCCCGCTCCGCACCAATCCAGCCAGCTGTCGACCATTTGCCCGCTCTTGATCAGCTTGGTTTTCGAGCCGTTTCAAATTAGCGGCTTGGCTTCGTTCCTCGGCAGAAAGTTGCCTCAGCTGTTTGTTTGTGGCGTGTAGTCGCATTTCGCGGTCACGCACGTCCAAGGACATTCGGTGCCAACGCCGCAGTTGCTCGGTCACCCAAATCGCGTGCTGGGCAGGGTCGAGAATCTCGAACATGCATTCCGGGCCGTAAGATCGTTCTCGGCCAGGAAGATAGTCTTCAACAAATACACGGAAACTGATGAGCTGCGGTTCGATTTTTTCATCGCGAGCACAAAACGTCGCAGCGAGTTCCAATGTTTCTGCGGTCGAATGCCCTGCTGCGATGATGCGCTCGCCCATCGTGGAGTCAGACGAAAGTGCACCGACTCCTTTCCACTCGATTCCAACTCGCTTGACCCCGAAGTCATCGCGGGCACGAACTTGGAACGAGACAACTTCGCTGTCGAGCAAAATTTTACGTCTTGGCAAACTCTCGCAAACAAGTGTTGGCGATTCGTCGTCAACGACGTCGATCGTTAGCTCAAGCGGTTCTTGTCCTTGCAGGCCATATTCATCTTCCCACTGCAAAATGAATTGACGATCGTCGTTTAGTGTTGCTGAAGCGGTCGTAAACTCATCCGCAGTTGGGCTTACCGGTTTTCCGTTCACAACCGCCGAAACCAAATTTCGAGTCGCTTTGACGTGCAGTCGCGTTTCACTGCCGCGAACGACCGACATCTTTGAGCCGCGGATCGGCTTACTGATTTTATCAACGCGGCCCAAGTAGGTGGGCAGTTGTACTTCAACGTCAATCTCACTCAACTCGGGCCTGAGCATCGGAATGACTGGAAGCCAGCCACGATAATCTCCGACGCGAACGAACAGTTCCCTGCGACTGATCTGACCAGGTATCGCAAATTGGTATTGTTGTTCGTTGAGCGACGCTTTCCGTGGGGACTGTCCTGAAAATTCGACGCGAGCGGCTGCCGGTTTCCATCGGGAATCGGCTTCCAACTTTAGCGCTACGTCGAACGGCTCACCGTGGGCAACGACTAACTGTTCCGGCAGCGCCTCGATTGCTGCAAAGGTGTACCTAGGCGTATTTTCCCATGGCCACATGAATCGTGACCAGGCATTTCGGGTCGCCCCCGCTGTGCCGATCCAAAGGATGCCGACCAGCCCAGCTAGTCCGGCTGCCACGATCAGCCGCCGGCGATGCCTCGGACGGGGAACCGCCGAGCTCAGATCTTGATCGCCGATATTTTTTGCGACTTGCCGGATCGCCGCCTCGACAAGTTCTGGCGAGCGATTTTGTTCAGCTGCGTCTTCCGACAGTTCGATGACCCCCAGCAATTGGTCCCCCACCTCCGGTCGTGTTTCGGCCAAGAGCCGAGCAAGCTGCTCAAAGCGTCTTCGCCGCATCACCCAGCGGTCGATGGCAAGCGGAATCATCATGCAGGTTAAGACGGCGACGCCGAAGATCGCGGTTCGTACTACGGTCGGCGTGTCAAAGAAACGATCGAGTCCGTAGGTCAGCAAAAAGCCAACTAGGATTCCGCTGGCCGCACCTGCGATTGCCTCGATCAACTTCACCCACCACACGCGACGGCGGTAGGTGTGCAATTGTCGCTGCAAAGATTCCGGAAGTTTTAAACGCGATTCCATTTGCACCAATTTACCTGCCGTATCCGAGCGTCGCCAGCATTGCTTCGGGGAACAAAACGCCCCTCAAGCGACGATCACATTTGATTCGTTGCGTGTGCGATTTTCCCTAACCGACCGAAAAATGACCGCACGCAAACAATCGGGGGAATTCGGAAACTCGCCACCCAGCGAGTTACTGACCGTCGGGTCTGGGTCGCAAAACGCTAACCGAGCTCATCCAAACGACCACTACTGTCACCAATCGATTCTACCGCCGTCCCCATGATATCCAGCATTGACAGAAATAGGTTCCCCATTGGGCGTTCTTGCTTGGGTTGGATATATCGCCCTGTCGTCACTTGGCCACCACCTCCGCCAGCCAAGACGATCGGCAAATCACCGTGATTATGCCGGTTGCCGTCACTGATTCCGCTGCCGTAAAGCACAATCGACTGATCGAGCAAGGTTCCCTCACCATCCGAAATCGAATCAAGCTTCTCTAAGAAGTAAGCGAATTGTTCGACCAAGTAGTGGTCGATTTTCTGCAATTTGGCAACCGGATCGGGACGATTTCGGTGGTGACTCATTCCATGATGAGCATCCTTGACCCCGATTTCAGTGTAGCGCCGATTGCCGCCTGCGTTATCGAGCATGAAGGTGGCGACCCGAGTGGTATCTGTTTGAAACCCGATGGCAATCATGTCGTACATCAAGCGAGCGTGCTCGCGGAACGCTTCGATCCGGCCGAACGGCACGTCAATATTGGGAAGCGCTTTTTGATCCTCGTCCTCGGCCCGTTGGATCCGTAATTCAATCTCGCGAATGCTACTGAAGTATTCGTCCAATTTGCGTTTGTCGGTTTGTCCGACCTGTTGCATCAATTTTTGAGCATCGTGTTGAACGACATCCAAAATACTTTGGCGAACAAGATTGCGTTGTCGTCGCTCCGCTGAATCTTGGCGGGTAAACATCCGCTCAAAAGCCATTCGGGGTGTGATTTCCTTCGGGATTGGTTGCGTCTCGTTACGCCATGAGATGTTAGATGAGTAAGCGCAGCTGTAACCGGAATCACAACTGCCTGCGTTACGACTTGGCTCGAGCCCCAATTCGATCGAAGGCAATGGCGTCTGACCGACTAATTGGGAAGCCGCTACTTGATCGATCGATACACCAAGTTGAATGTTGCCGCTTGTTTTCACTGGTCGCGCCGCAGTTAGAAACGTTGCGGCACACCGCGCATGGTCTCCTGCACCGTCCGCATGGGCGCGGCCATTGTCGTGGGCAAGATTGCGAATCACGTTGAGCTTGGATTTGAAGGGCTGCAACGGCGCCAGCGTTTTCGAAAGCTGCCATTGATCACCCTCAACCGTAGGATTCCAATCGGGCATGATTGCGCCGTTGGGAAAGAAAATACAGGCCATCCGAACCGGTGGCTTTGTTGGTTCCATTGCTGATAGCTGCCGAACCGTTGGCCGCATCATTTCCAGCAGCGGTAACCCCATTGCAACCGCGGTTCCACGCAACATCGTGCGTCGACGCATTTGACCATTCTCACTCATCGTCGGTTCCTTGCTCTTTCGCTTTGATCGGGTTCGATGAATCGGTTACCGGGCGATCGTAGTATTGAAACGGTCGACTGCGAATCACTTCCAAAATCACATCAACCATGGCGTGCTCACTGGCTGCTGTTTTCGTCATGATTTCATCGACGACGCAGCGATCCTGTGGTGTTAGTTCTCTTCCCAGCGCGAAGGTCATTACTTTTTGTGTAAACGTTTTTGCGAAGGCGAACGATTCTGTCTGACCCAGTATCTGATTTAGCTGCTGGACTCCGTCGAACTTTCGACCACCTGGGAGTTCGCCACTGGCGTCGATCGGTTGGTCGCCGGCTTTCAGCCGAAAGCGTCCAATCGCATCAAATTGTTCCAACCCAAAACCTAATTGGTCCATGACGCGATGGCAGGCAGCACAACTTGGGCTTGCGCGGTGCAATTCAAGTTGCTCCCGAAAGGTTGCGTGCTCACCCGCAGATTTTGTTTCTTCCAACTCGGGAACCCCTGGTGGCGGTTCCGGCGGGGGCGTTCCAAACACATTTTCTAAGATCCATTTGCCACGCAGTACCGGCGAGGTTCGAGTTGGGCTGCTGGTCAGCGTTAGCACGCTCGCGTGGGACAGCAAGCCTCGGCGAGGTGTTCCGGTCATATCGATCCGACGAAAGTGTTTACCGCTGATTCCTGCCATCTCATAGTGATTGGCCAATTCTTCGTTGAGGTACGAGAACTCGGTCGTCAACAGATCTGCAACCGGGCGATTCGCCCGCAAGGCTGAATCGAACACCAGCATTGTCTCTTTTGCCATCGCTTGGCGAAGTGATGGCGTAAAGCTTTTGTACTGTTCGAGATCAGCTTCGTGAATCTCCAAGTTCCGCAGCCCCAGCCACTGAGCAGCGAATTGATCACTCAGGGCGTCCGCTTTGGGATCTGCAACCATGCGACGCACAACCGCTTCCAATTGCTCATCATTGTGCAGTGCGTTTTGATCGGCTGCATCCAATAAATCATCGTCTGGCAGGCTGCTCCACAAAAAGTAGGAAATTCGCGTCGCAAGCTGGTGCGGAGTCAGGCGGACGGCCTCTGCTTCTTCCTTTGTCCAATTGGGCGGAGGCGTTTCGATTCGAAACAAGAACCGGGGCGAAACTAAAATCGCAGTCACCGCAATCTGCATCCCCCGCACATAGCTCTCGTCGCGATTGGTAGCATCGACGACCAGTTGGGCGTAACGCGCCACTTCGTCGTCATCGACGGGGCCGCGAAAAGCTCGTCTCATCAGCGGCGCTAGGCTCTCCTTCGCGGCTTCTGCGACTTTCGACCAGCTACCTCGACGTTGTTCGGCGTAGCGACGCAAAATTTTCGCTTGGCTTGGTGGCAACAAATGGCGGGGGGGTTCAGTTGGCCCGCGAACCTCGATTTCACGCACCATGTACGGAAACTGTGAGATGTCAAAATTGCGTTCAGGACGTATCGGTTGCTTCCGCCTTTCCAATGCTGCAGCAATGATTTTGAGATCGATGTTTGCGAAAAAATCGGATCGGGTTTCGCCGACCACCAAGTCTCTTTCCTCCTCAATGGGCTCAACGTAGAAGCGTTGCTTGCCTTTCGGTAACACCAATCTAAATTCGGCACGCTGAGAGCTACCACTGCCGCCGTAGTAGCCAAGTTCGGCAACGCCTCTTAAGAGACCGGTGACGTCCCATACCGCTGCCTTGATTTTGGATGCCTCCGATTCGGAATTTCCACCGCGAACGCCGACTCGATATTCTCCTTCCACTGGCACGTCAAAATCTGCCCACGCAAATGAATCAGCCGCTAAAAAACGGCCGGTGAAGCTACCCGTCTTTGTCGCCCCATGAACCAAAAGTTGATCGCCGGCGTGTTCCTGATCCAAGCTTGGCAAATCATCAGGATCCATTAACACTTGATTTGCTACCAGCTCTGCGGCATCAAAGTACTTTTCCATCAGCAACGGAGAAAGCGACAGAACATCGCCGTTGTTATCGAAACCAGCTCCAACCTCATCTGACGGAAAGTTTTCTGCCGGTCGCAAATCCATTCCGAAAAGATCACGAATGGAGCGGCTGTATTCGGCTCGGTTTAAACGCCGCGCGGTAACTTTTCCCGGCCGTGGGCGAAGGTCACAAGAAACCGCGAACAGTGTTTGATCCAACAACTCGACCAACAGTTTGCGTTCGGCGTTGGTTGGCTGGTCGGAATCCTCTGGAGGCATCGCTCCAAACCGAACGATCTCTAAGACTCGTTTCATCTGCCCACCCGACTTCTCCACCTCTTCCGCTTCGAGCGAGCGGAAGCGGGTCAGATCGAGCTCACCCTCTTGGAAATCTTCGTTGTGGCAATCCAAACACAACCGCTCCATCAGCGGCCAGCCCTTTGCGTTCCACTTTCCTATCAACTCATTCGACGAGTTGGTCGTAGCGTCGGTCTGTGGCCCATTTGGGAGATCGTCTGCATCGCGTTCATCTCCGTGCGTTGCCGCTGGGCAAGCCGAGAGTAGGTAGAAGACGATCGTCAGCGAAATGCTTCGCAGAATGGGCACAAGGATGTACCTGGATTGGGGGACTGGGCGGGATCGGCGTAAGAGCCGACGTCAGTCGAAGGCGGGCGTCACTAGTATAGGAAAATCGTCGCTTTTTGCCAGCTTTGAAAGGACACAACTATCTTGCTAACCAGGGAAGTAGGATCCGGGCATCGGCGTGGAACGAAACGAACCAAAGCTGAGGCTTTCGATGGTGGACTGCTGTGGCGGTGAACTCGAATGGCTGATCGCCTGAAGACGACCCCAAATGCGGCCTAAAACAGATCCAATAATCATTTGCCGAGCACCTCGGCCGAGGGGGGGGGCGTGGTTCTCTCCGCGGCTAAACTATCAGGTTATTCCGGTTGGGAATGACCTAGAGATGCAAATGACTAGTGTACGGATAGACAGTGCATGGCGTCCACGAGTTCGAAAGCAAAATTGTCCCGTCCACCGCCCAAAGCCCCCAAACACAGAAGGATTTCGGCAAAATTGGCTGAGACCCGACCGTGTAATTTTTTCACCAATCATGGGAAGAACCGTCGGGTGATGGTTTGCGAAGGCTAGACCATCTTTTTCAATTCGTCAGGTAGCCGCATCGGTTTGCCCTGCTTGTCGACGCTGGCGACTAATGAATCAGCTTCGACGATTAGTAAGCCATCACGTTCAATCCGATAGTGATGTCGAATTCGCACCCTTCGCACTTCTACCACTTCGGTGGTGAGCATCAGCAGGTCGTCAAATTCCGCTGCAGCGTGGTAAATAACATTCATTTCTCGCACGACCAGCATGCATCCGCTGTCTTCGAGTTCACGGTAGGGCATACCGCGATCGCGCAGCATTTCAACGCGGCCGCGTTCAAAATAGTTCAGATAGTTGGCATGATGCACTCGCCGCTGACCGTCGGTTTCTTGATAGGTGACGCGTATCGGCAACTGGTGGGCAGGCATGATGGAATTCGAACTCGCACTCGTTTTTTAAAAGAAATCAGCAGTTCACCCGGGGGGGCCAGGCGGTGTGTCCCGGTCGGTCCCGGCGTGTCTTCGAGGAAACCGGTCGCTGCTGGATGGGCAGGTGAAGGACAGAATTGACCCCAACCGACAGCGAAGTCTACACTCTGGCCGTCCCGGACCAACCGGGAACAGGCGAAAGCCTTTTCGAACGGAGTCCAACTATGCGAAAGCTTACGAAATGAGCATCGGCGACGATTCAAGCACAACGTATGAAACGTTGCGAGGGCGGAATTTCCCGGCGATCCGCCAATTCACGATCTTCCTCGAAAACCGTGTTGGCCAGCTGCTGGA
>JAQWPZ010000236.1 GCA_029245125.1 Rubripirellula sp. | reverse complement strand
AAGTCCGCCATGATCCTTGGCACAAAGTGCTACCCAGTCGTGTCTTCAATTGGCTCGTCAGCTCGCTGACCGGCGTCAAGTTGCATGATCACAATTGTGGTTTCAAAGCCTATCGGCGGCAGATCTTTGATGAAGTCGAATTGTACGGCGAGCGACACCGATTCGTGCCTGTGTTGGCTGCTGCTCGTGGTTGGAAGGTTGGTGAGATTGAAGTGGAGCATCACGCCCGGCAATTTGGTAAGTCGAAGTATGGTGTCTCACGAATACTCAAAGGATTTCTAGATCTGCTGACGATCTATCTGCTGACCAGCTATTCCAGTCGGCCGTTGCACCTGATTGGTGCCGGCGGTTTGCTCTGCTTCGCCTTCGGCGGCTTGGGGATTTTGTACCTGACAATCATGTGGGGCGTGACACGAGTGGTCGAAGGGATGGATCCGCTGAATTTGCATGAGCGGGCGATCTTCTATTACTGCATCGTTGCTGTCTTGCTGGGAGCGCAAACGCTGTTGGCAGGATTGTTGGCCGAATTGATTGTCTCGCGGACAGCGGCGACAACGCAGACCTATAGCATCGCCGAACAGTTGACCGGGCAGTCATCCAAGCGGCTTTCTCAAGCAGCCGATGTCACCAAACGGCATGATTCAGCTGCGAATCTCACCGAGCAGGGAAACGCAGACGATGTCTAATGCGGAACTCTCGCGTCGCGGACCGATGTCAAGTTGTTGGTTGTTCATCGTGATTGCCCTGGCGATTGCTGCCGGACGCATCGCAGTCGTTTCCAGCAAAGAAGGTGACACAGCTTTTCTGAGTGCCAATGACCGGAGCCGCTGGGCGACTGTGGCATCGTTGGTCGAGCACCGCACTTATGCGATCGACCAGCAAGTAGCGATTTCCGATCCAATTAAACGAAATCGCCGTCCTTGGAACTCCATTGATAAGGTTCGGCACCTTGGTCGGGATGGACAACAGCACGTCTACAGCAGCAAGCCGCCTTTACTGCCGACGATGATCGCTGGCATTTATGCCGTGGTGCATGCGGTCACGGGGATGACGCTGACCGACCAGCCGATTTACTTAGCTCGCATCATCTTGGCGATGGTCAATCTGCCGCTGCTGGCGATGTTTTTGATAGCGACGATCGTGTCGATTGATCGAATCTGTAACCGATTGTTTGCCAATCAAGGGGACCAGCAACGACAGCATCAGCGTGATTGGATCCTCCGGTTTGCGGCGGCATCCTGCTGCTTCGGAACGATGGTGCTGCCCTTTGCGATTTCGCTGAACAACCATTTGCCGGCTGCCGCTGCGACGGCGGTCGTCATGTGCATCTATCTGTTGGCAGCGGATCGTCTGGGAATACCGGAAGGGTGTCAGGAAAAGAGTCGTAACAGTCGCGAGCAGAGAAATTCATCCGATTCTCAAAGACAAGTTCCTTGGGGATGGTGGTTGATCGCAGGGATGGCCGCTGCGATGTCGGCTGCGAACGAGTTGCCCGCCCTTTCGATGATGAGCTTATGGGTTGTGCTTTATGGGTGGATCTCACGTCGTTCCTTGCTGCCGATGGGAGTAGGCATCGCGGTCGTGGCGTTTGCTTTCTTTGGCACTAATTGGCTGGCCCATCAAAGTTTGCGACCCGCCTACGCGCACCGTGGCAACGGTGCGGTCATTCAAAGCTATCCTGAACCAGCAAGCTTGACCGAACCAGATGCGGCTTTGGTTGCAAAGCTTTCCGAAACGCTCCGGGCGCGGGAATCGATCGATTCTGGTATCGCGATTACGATCGTTGATTCTGACGAAAAGGATCGCTGGATCGCTCGTGCCGGTGAGCGACAGTTTGCTGTTTTGCGATCGTCGACGGGCTGGCAGTTGACGCAATGGGATGACTGGTACGAGTACCCGGGATCTTATTGGCGACCAGAGAACCTGCGTGGTGTCGATCGGGGCGAGCCTTCCCGGTTTGTCTATTTTCTCCATATGACCGTAGGCCATCATGGGATTTTTTCTTTAACGCCCCTTTGGGTTCTGGTCCCGGTCGGCTTGTGGTTCGGGTTAACGAGTGGGGCGTGGGATCATCGTCGTCTGATGGTGGCCATTTCGCTGTCCACATTGGTCTGTTGCTTGTTCTATCTGGCTCGTCCTGAAATTGACCGGAATTACGGGGGTGTAAGCGTTTGTTTCCGCTGGTTGCTGTGGTTTGCTCCGCTGTGGCTATTGGCCCTGACGCCGGCATTGCAGAAATTAGCGGGATCGCCAGCCTGCCGAATCGCGGTCGGTGGTTTGCTTGCATTGAGCGTCTTCTCAATGGCGACTGCGCTCTCCTCGCCCTGGCAGTCGCCTTGGTTGTACCGCTTTTGGATGTTTTTGGGCTGGATTGACGCCTGAAAACAGGACTAGTATCGCGCCACGGCGAATTTTTCCGAAGCGGTTGCGCGAAGGGTGATCCCCACTGGAGGTCACTCGCGTGAGGGTTGGCCTGCGCAGAGTTGTCGACCGAGTTTGGTGTTCGGTCTATCTCCGCTTATTCCAAACTCCTCCTAGATCCAGATTCCCCCTATCTCCAGATACCAGAAGTCCACGAATCAGTGAGCGTTAAGCAGGACGCGGCGAAGAAACGAAAGTCGAGGCGAGGGTCTCGGTGGATTCTGACTGCGCTGATGCTGGTGGCGTTGGGGATGTCGGTTCGCGCTTTGGCTCCACAAACAATTGGTGAGACGGCGCGAAGTTTTGTTGTTGCGAAGTTACAGAATCACTACCGTGATTACACCGTTTCGATTCGACGTGGTCAATTTGAACCAGGCGTGGGGCTAATTTTCGAAGACCTGCGGATTTGGGATGACGGATCCGTTTCTGGACGTCCCCGCGAGATGATCCGCGTCGATCGAATCACGCTGGTTTCCGATGTGCATCCTGAGCGTTTGCTGGACCAGCAGAGCCCGCTCGAGACCAACAAGATTTTGATCGACGGTGTTCAAGCAAATGTTTGGCTAGAAGATGGTGAGACGATTTCGTTGACCCGTCTGATGCCGTTGCCAAAGTTTGGGCCAGGCGTCCCGCGACTGGAAGCCCGCCGCGTGTCGGTGCGTTTATTCGGTGATGCTCCCGGAGAGCGCCCGGTGGACGCGACACTGTCACAGTGCGTGATTGAAAAAACAACGGACGAGCGGGGAGACACTCGTGAACGAATCATGCTCCGCGGGGCAACCGATTTTGCTGATGACGTATACGTCGTTGTGGATCGTGGGCCCGAGACGACAGATGTGCGTTGCGCGGTAAAACGCGCTTTTCTAAGTCGTGATTTATTGGACCGCTTACCGGATGCTTGGACGGGGCCAGCGAAACAAATTCCCCAATTGCAGTTCAATTGCGATGCACAACTGGCCTATTTCAAACAAGCTAACCAGGACGCCAACTATCGATTGAAATTGAATGTGCATGATGGTCGCTTCATGCATTCATCATTGCCCGAGCCGATTCATGATTTACGCGGGGTCGTCGTCTGTGATCCGCGTGGTGTTTCGATCGAGAGTTCACAAGGGATGTTGGGTGACGCGGTGATTCGCGGCACCGGTAAAATCGACGGGTTGCAATGGCCCTGTCAGGCCAAATTGAACTTGTCGGCACGAGGGCTGTTGCTGAGCAGTCGCTTGGCCGCGTCTTTGCCACCCTCTTTGCAGCGAGGCTGGAATCGTTTGCAGCCCTATGGTCGTGTGGATGCCGACGCAGAATTCGTCCATCGGATGGGGGCGTATCGCGTAGGCCAGTGGGAATCTACCGCAACGATCGATTGTAAGGGTGTCGATGTGCGCTACGAAAAATTCCCTTATCCTGTCGAAAGTTTAGTTGGCCGGGTCGTTGTGAAAGACAACATTGCCACGTCAGATTTGATGAGTGGCAGAATCAGTGGCAACCGCATGCAATGTGCTTTTCGCTTGCCGACAAAGCCGGGTGTCACCTTAGAAAAGTCATTCGTGATGGCGAGTGATGGTCCGATACCGATTGATCGAACACTGCTTGAATCGCTGTCACCACGGGGAGGTTCAGCGACAGGATTAGAGACGTTTGTACGTTCTCTCAGTCCCCGTGGGTCGGTAGAACTTTCCAACGCCGTGCTGACGACCGATCGGCAGGGCCGCCAGTCACGCGAGTTCGAAATCAAGGTGATGGATGGTCATCTTCGCTATTCAAAGTTCGACTACCCGTTGTTCAATGTCGCGGGTGACATTCTGGTCAAAGACGATCTGGTCACCATGTCAGGTTTTCGCGGTACCAACGGTGATTCGGCAACGATTTTATGTGAAGGTTCCTTCCGAATGTCGGCGAGTCGTCCAGTGGTCGAAAGCGGACAGGTTTTGTCAACGGAAAAAACAAAATCGGAACTCGCCTTGCAATTCAATGTCACTGATTTGCGGATGGACGATTCGTTGCGAGATTCGCTGCCTGAGTCTGCGCAAACAACCTGGGATGCGATGTCACCGAGTGGAGTCCTTGATCGATTAAGAGTGACGATTCGCCAATCGGGTGGCGGGAATCCGCTCGGCTTGGACATTACGGCCCGACAGTTCGCCACCGATCAAGTGACCAGTCGCTCGCTAAGTCTTCGTCCTGTTGCTTTGCCGTATCGCATTGATGTGACCGAAGGCAGGGTTCACTTTGATGGCTCGCGCGTGCTCATTGAATCTGTTCGCGGTCGGCATGACACATCGACACTTTCTGCCGATGGCGTTTGTGTCCAAATGACATCAGGTCAATGGGAGTTGCTGCTGAACGTACACAGCGGCAGTCGCCTGCAACCTGACGCTGAATTGATTGCCGCTCTACCCGGGACGATGCAAGAAGCGATGAGGGATTTGCAACTTCGTGGTCCGGTGAGCATTCGTGGGCAAACACGTTTGGCGATGCCCGACGATAATCATCCGTTGCCCGCGATTCAGTGGGACCTCGGTTTGCAATTAGAAGGAAATCGAATTGGTGATGTTGGACCTGTACATTCGCTGCGTGGTGAGATTCGGGTCAAAGGTGTGCGTGATGAATATGGAATCCGCGCGACGGGCGATGTCTTGCTTGATTCGCTGCATTTCTATGACCTGCAAATCACCGGGATTCGCGGTCCATTTTCAATTCAAGACGATCAGCTTTTTTTGGGCAAGCAGGCATTTGATTTATTGAGCCAACCAGAACCCGCCAACATGGGACTGGCGTCGAGTCAGTTGACTCCTCCGTCCACTGGTCCAAACGCTGCCGTGCGGTCGATCCGAGGAACCTTATTTGACGGCCTGCTGGAAACCGATGGAGTGGTCACGTTATCGACGGGGAGATTCGACGTCGCAGTGTCGATTCAGGATGGAAAAGTGCCGACCTTGTTGGCGGATTTTGGTCAAGCTGATAACGAGTTGACCGGGACTGTTAGCGGGCAATCGAGACTGCAAGGGAATCTGGGGCGACCGGAGTTGTTGAATGGAACCGGCTCCGCTCGGCTAACGGGAGCTAACCTGTACAAACTGCCGATGATCGTTCAATTGTTGAATTTGCTCCGCGTGACACCGACCGAGGCGGTGGCTTTCACCGATGGTGAGCTAGACTTTGCATTGGATGGCGAGGCGTTGATCTTCAACGACTTGCAGATTTGGGGCGATTTGGTTGCCTTGGATGGTGGCGGCACAATGAATCGCCGACGGGAGTTGGACCTGACGTTCAATTCTCGGGTCAGTCCGCAGAACACATTCACAAAGATCATTCGGCCGTTGCAGAGTCAGCGTTACACGTTATTCACGATTGATGTTCGTGGACCATTGCATGATCCGGTGATCGAACGCCGAGCTTTGGAAGGTGTCGGTGAGACGATTGGATACCTGTTCAGCGGTCCGGCGAAATCGGTTCAGTCGCAAAATTCGCAGCAAGAGTCAGCACGTTGACATCGGCCAAGTAGTGGAAAGTGGCCTCGCAAACGATCGACATGTCGTTGCGATGGCAGTTAGAAAAGAAAGACTTGAGGTTGAAAGAAGGATGAGTTCCCGCGGTTGTTGCGACGTTGACTGTCGCACACCCGCACTCATAAGCACCAAACGATCGCGATCCCATCTGAAACGAAGATTACTCATTTGGAAGGAGGACGAGTGGTGAATATCAATCCAGCAGCAGCCGCATCGGTTGCCGGGACCGCCCGCGCAGCCTCACGGGGCGGTGAAGCCGACAACCAGGCGACCGAAACGACCCGGCAACAAGCAAAGGTTGAGAGTCCGGCGGGGGCGACTGGAGAAACGACGGTACACGCGGGGGAACATACGGAAGACCGCGATGCGAACGGTCGACAACTTTACGACACCTTTGAGCAGGGCGAACCTGAGACTGCCGAGCAAGAAGAAGCTCCGCCAGGCGATCGCAAGTCGGTGAACGCCGACGGGATCGGAGGTGAGCTGGATTTGGAGGCTTGAGAAGTCAAGTTTGAAGCGTGAAGCGTCATGCTCCTGCTTTTACTTCTCGGTGTACTTTTTCAATTTTCGGTCGAGCGTGCTACGTTCGATTCCCAAAATACTGGCAGCACGACTTTTGTTGCCTTCGGTGTGGCGTAACACGCGTTCGATGTGTTGCTTTTCGATTTCCGCCAGACTCTGTTCTGTTCCGGTGGGCGAGAGAGGATCGATCGGCCCCTGCTCAACCGCTGGCGATAGCACGAGGTCCGAGGCATCGATTTCGCCTTTCATGTTGAGCACCACAGCACGCTCAATCACATTTTTGAGTTCTCGGATGTTGCCGGGCCAAGAGTAATTGACCAGCATTTTCTTGGCTGTCTCTGTAAAGCCGGATATCTT
The DNA here is from genome assembly GCA_029245125.1 of Rubripirellula sp. GTDB lineage: Bacteria > Planctomycetota > Planctomycetia > Pirellulales > Pirellulaceae > Rubripirellula. The sequence goes on along the minus strand of JAQWPZ010000236.1, from coordinate 10,723 downwards.
GCGACCCATCTCGCGATTGAATTGATGCAAGAAAAAATCTGCTAGCAGCAGACAGTCTTTGTCCCGTTGTCGTAGCGGGGGCACAAGGATTTCGACGACGTGCAGTCGGTAATACAAATCTTGACGGAATGATCCGTCGCGGACCATCGCTTGCAGATCTCGATTGGTTGCCGCCACGACACGGACGTCAACTTTGATCGCTGTTTGTCCGCCGACACGTTCAAACGGATGTCCTTCGAGCACCCGTAGGAACTTGGCTTGGATCTCCGCCCCCATTTCGCCGATTTCGTCCAACATCAAAGTGCCGCCATCGGCTGCTTCGAATTTGCCTTGCTTGCGTTCGGTCGCGCCGGTAAAAGCGCCTTTCTCGTGTCCGAACAATTCGCTTTCCAATAAGGTGGGAGACAACGCCGCACAGTTCAAACAGACCAGTGGACCGTTGCGGCGACCGCTGGAGTGATGGATCGCAGCGGCGACCAACTCTTTCCCGACGCCCGACTCGCCGCGAATCAGGACGGTCGCGTTGGTGGGTGCGGCCAAGCCGACTTGTTGCACCACATCGGCGATCGGTTTGCTGCTACCAACGATCTGTACTTTGTCACCAAGCCGTTGTTGCAACGCTTTTATCTGCCGTTGGCTCTGTTTAAGCGAGCGGCTGAGGCGACGTTGATCCGACAATCGGCCGAGCGCCTCGGCCAAAATCTCGCAGGCGGCGACGGTGTATTCGAGGTCGTTTCCACTGAGTGGTTGGCCTCCGATACAACTGGTCAGGTGGATCATGCCAAGCAGTTGTCGTCGATGATCGCGGATCGGTGCGACGATGACGCTTTCAACATCGATTTCACCACGGCTGTTTTCGGTAGCGAGTTGTCCGTCACCGATGACATTTCTCGCCAAAATGGCTTCACCCTCTTCGCTTGTGAGAGAATGAACCAATGGTTCGGGTGGACGTCGGTAGCTGCGGTGTCCGGTTTGCCGCGTCGCCAGCAAGGGGATGTCGGCAAGTGACTTTGCGGCCGAGGATTTTTGCCAAACATAGACCCCTGCTGTGTCGAGCGGGGTTTGCTGTGACAGCGATCGCAGCGTTCGGTCGACGGCTTGATCGAGTTCATCGCAACGGGCCAGGTCGAATGCCAGTTGAAGCAACTGGCGACTCGGTGCGGTGGTCGAGGCTGTTTCGGGGCGACCGTGCAGATACGCGCTGCGTCGCCGTCGATCGGTGATGTTGGTCGCGTCGACATCCATGGTGATTTGGTCGTCGGTCGCTTGAGCCGAGGAACCTGTGGACACCACTGGTTCACCGATTCCTCCCTCGATTCGATTGGCAAAGGTGATGGCGAAACCAGCTACCTCGATTTGATCTGAATTGCTCAGTGAGTGTGATTTCTCCAATTTCTGGCCATTCAAAAAGGTGCCATTTCGGCTTTCCAGGTCCTCGATCTGCCACCGCTGTCCTGACCAGGAGATTTTGGCATGTTGGCGACTCGCCCGATCGCTGCGAATCACGACTTGGTTGCTGGAGGCTCGGCCAATGACCGCCTCACCTGGGGGGGTTAGGCGGAAGATATCGCTCCAACGGCCAGCATTCCGCAGGATCAGGTAGGCACCTTGGTCGTCGCCAGAACCGTTGTTTTGAGGGGATTTGGAATCTTTGCGGGATTTTTCCAAAGCGTATCTCCACGAAATGCGGCAGTGAACGACAAGACCGCATCGGGCGGCGCTGAAAAGCTGAATTCACTGTTTGCTCAACCTAGAAGCTGCCCGTCGTGACGTCTAGCGCTGAGGAGGGCGACCGATCCGAAGGTGGTTTGAGTTCTGCCGGTGGCAACGATTCGGTTGCCAAGTAGGGGAATCTGCGACCCAAACCATTGCTTGCCGACCTAATTCGCCGTGACTATTCTACTTGAATCTAAGTTTTCCCTCGAAATAGGGCGAGTTCTTGTACACAATAAGAGGACTCGTCAATCCTTTCACTCTTACCACTGGCCGCGAGGCTGGTGGCACTCTTGGAGATCCACTGTGATGGACCCTCAACGGTTGCTTCGCTATGTCGCTGTCCTGTCGCTTGGTCTAATCGCCGTCGCGGCCACCTACGCTGGTGTTGGTTTTGGTAATCAGCGGGCGGTCGGTGGTGTGATGATCGACGCTTCTGGCTTGGTGCGGAACGCGACCTTAGAAGAACGAGCCGAATTAGCAGACATGCTTCGGCAAGGAATGAACCCAGTCGCCGGCGATGTCGCAAAAGCAACCGAGATGCGAATGATTTCGCTGAAAGGTTTGCAGGACGCCGTTAAGGCAAGTCAGCAAAGTGGGGCGATGATCCCTGACGAGATCGAGTATTTGGCTGGACTTCAGCGAATCGAATACGTCTTTGTCGACCAAGAGAAGAATGACATCGTCATCGCTGGTCCCGCCGAGCCGTGGCAATTGCGTGACGACGGATCGGTTGTTGGCAAAGTGAGTGGTGGCAGCACGATGCGACTGGTCGATTTAATGGTTGCGTTGCAGAGTGTCGAATCGGCTCGCCAAGCTGGGATCAGTTGCTCGATTGAGCCGACAGCCGAAGGGCGGGTTCGCCTCCAGCAACTGCTGCGAAGAATCAAATTGCGACCGGGGCAAAACCCAACTGTTTTTGAAGCGTCGATGCGAGAAGCGTTCGGTCCGCAAATGATTCAGTTGACTGGAATTCCGACCGAGAGTCGATACGCTCGCACGCTGGTCGCCGCTGATTTTCAGATGAAACGAGTTGCGATGGGGCTGACCGAATCTCCCGTGGCTGCTCTGCCAAGCTACCTTGAAATGTCGCGCAACAGCCGGCACGGAGCGGGACAGAATCCCCGTTGGTGGATGGCTTGTGATTACGAGGCTCTTTCGAAGAGCGAAGACGGAATGGCGTGGAAATTGAGTGGTCAGGGCGTTCGCACATTGACTGAGCAAGACGTTGTCGCGGCGGACGGTTCGGTGGAAGCGGCCGGCAAGACTGACAAGCTGGCTCAGCAGTGGGCCGATAAGATGACGGAGAATTTCGCTGACTTGTCAGAGCAGATGCCGATCTTCTCTGATCTTCAGAAACTGATGGATATGACCCTGGTGGCTACGCTGATCGTTCAAGAGCGTCTGGACGAGCAGGCCGAACTGAATCTCAACGTGTTGCGCGACAATGCAGCTGGCGTGCCGCTGACTTCCTACAACGTTCCCCGTGCCGTTGAGCCGCAATGCAGCTTCGTCCGAGGTCGTGCAGGCTGGGTTGTGACAGCTTCGGGCGGCGTTGACATCAACGCATTCGAAATTATCGAAAACCAAAAGACGGACGAGTCGGTTGCGAAAGCTCGCACCACGGCACTTGCTGCTGCGTCCAACCGTTGGTACTGGGATAACTAAACGATCGTCGCGGATCTACTGACTTTTGCATGTCGCCACCTCGTCCTACTTGGTGGCGACTTTCAATTCTGCTCATTGAAACTCTGACAGCGTGGCTCGGATGGGAACCTGGGGAATCGAGAGCTTCCACGACGATATTGCGGTCGATTGGTTGGAGGATCTATTTGATTCTGATCCGATCGCTTTTTTTCGGCAATGTTTGGATTTAACAGGCCACGACTATCTGGGCCATATCGCCTGCATCGGCGTCGTTTGCACGTCGGAGATGATTCACGGTCTGCTCAGTGAGCCTCGGGCGGCTATGCCTGAGGCGGCACTGCAGTGGATCAAGTTGAATCAAACGCTTGAGGTGAAGCCATTTGTCTATGAGGCGATTATCGGTTTGGGGCGTGTCATCGGCCCAGATTCAGAGATGTTCGAAATGTGGCAGGATAGCGAAAATCAACTGGATGCCTGGCAGTTGCATCTGAAGGAATTGGTTCAGCGGCTAGAAGTGGTGGCGGCTGAAACGTCCTGAATTTCCGCCCCATTCGGTTTCGCTCGGCTCTTCCCCGGTGGTTTGCAGCGGTGGGGATGGATGAGCTGGGGACGGTTCCAGCGATGTTCGCTCGAATTCCGCCGGCCTACTCTGTGAACTGTGTCTAATTGGCGAGCTATGTCTAATTGGCGAGCTGTGTCTGATTGGCGAGCTGTGTCTAATTGGCGAACTGGAATCAAAATGCTGTTTCGAGTCTGTCATGTCTTCGGGTTGGACCTTGTTGTCGTCTCGCTAGCCGTCGATAATTCGCTCTCACAGACGGCGCTCTGATCCGTTCTGGTTGCTACCTTTCCGGAGTAGGATGATGGAGGATCCCGAAGTGCCTGAGATCGATGAAGCGGCAACCACGAATGTGGGGCATCCGTCGGAATTGCCAGACAGCTTCCAAGTTCCGAGCGGCATCGATCTGCCAGAGGGTGCTGACTTCGCCAGTGGCCCTGACTTCGCCGGTGGCTCTGACTTCGCCGGTGGCTCTGACTTCGCCGGGGGCTCTGACTTCGCCGGGGGCTCTGGGCCCCCCGAGGGTTCCGAACTGCCGTCTCGTTGGCAGGAGAACCACGGAACATTGCTGATGGGGTTTGTCTGTGTGATCCTGATGCTGGGTTCGGTTTTCCTGGCATATCGGCAGAACCGTTTTGTGCCACCACGGTTTCCGGATGGTCAATTCATCGAAACGGTTGGAGAAGATGAGTTGTTGGCAGGAGAGGTTGGAGAGGACTCTGTCGCAATTGAAGTCACAGGTGCCGTCAACGATGGTGGGAAGATTGCCATCGCGATTTTCGACGCACAAACGAATTTCAATCAACCGGCCGAAGCGACCCTGGCCTACGCGGGCGACATTGTGGAGGGGGTGACCACCTGGCGGATTCTACGCGAGGCGTTGCCGAACACCTTTGCGGTGGCGGCCTACCATGATGAGAACATGGATTCTGAGCTGAACCGCAATCAGTTTGGGATCCCGACCGAAAGGTACGGATTCTCTAGCGATGCGAGAGGTTTTGTGGGGCCGCCGAGTTTTGCTGAGGCGGTGATCAGTCGGCCAGAATCGGGCGAGACCATCGTGATCACGATTCGCTAGCGCCCGCTGAATCGGTCGGTTGTGTTTCACGCGAGTTGCGGCGTCGTTCGAGGTTGTCGGCACGCGCCGCAGTGTTAGGTTGGTTTCCCGAGACATCGGTACTGCGGCGGCCCATGCCTAGCTGGTCGCTCCAGCGTCGTCCATGGCCGCTTCCTCCGGGGCTGGGTGCGATTAGAAAAACGCATCCCAAACCGAAGATCAAACCGGCTGAAACACCACCGATCGCGACGGAGGATCCGGAGGGGCCATTGGGATACTCCGATACTTGGGGTGGTCCAAGTTCGGCGATTAGATTGATCGACGCGGCGGCAGATCGGTTGGCCTCTGCCTCGGTGAGTAGCCGCTCGGCTTCGGCTAAAGCGTCGGTTCGATGCTCTACCTCTGCATCGAGTTTGGAATATTCGGTCCGAGCCAGAGCAAGCAGGTTTAGCCGTTCTGTTAGTTCGGACTGCCTGGTTCGCAATCGTTCGATTCGATCTTGTTCTAGCTTGATCGTTGGTTGCATGGCTCGCATCACAGCCACGGTTTCCTGCTGCATGCGGTGCTTGATTTCTTTTTCGGCTTTGTTGGCGGCGATGTAATTGGGGTGCTGTTTGGTCATCGTGCCGGCCAGTTCGCTGGAACGCAATTGCGCATCAATTAGGCCGTCCTTGATGCGTTGCAAAGAGGGTTGACTATCCAGCAAATCACCACCGCTGACCAACAAGCATTGTGGGTCTTGGGCTCCGGCGACGAGGACTTGGTACAGGGCTTGTTGTTTTTCCAGTTGTGACTCCGCTGTGCGTAGTTCGCGATTGGTTTCTTCCAAGGCGCGTCGGTTCGTGCCGTCGCCAGAAATGGAATCGCTGAGATTTCGCAATTCACCCAAGTCGGCAGCGAATTTCACTTCGATGTCATGTAATCGGTTGGTGACGGCCTCCAATTGCTCGGTGGCCAGGTTTCGGTTGTGGGTTAATTCGTCGATGACGCTGTCTGCTCGGACGCGTCGCACTTTGCGGAGTTGTTCGGTCAAGCTCTGGTACATGGCTTGGCAGAATTCTCCGGCCCGTTGTTGGTTTTCTGCGCGGACTTGCAAGTAGACCACTTCGGTGTTGCCGAATTCGGAACCTTGGGCAGCTAGCAGGTTCACTTTGCTGCCGGCGACAGCGTCAACCAAGTTGGTGCTCGGCCAACCATTCGCAGCTGTCTCGGCCGGTGGGCCGATCTGCCGCAGGGCTGCGGCAACGACGTCCGGATTCTTGGTCATTTCCAGGATGGTCTCTTGAGCCGCTTTGAGTTCCATTTGCCCGGAAAAACGCCCCAGTCGATCAACCGAACGATTGGCCTCATCGCGAACCACTAATGGCTGTCGAGCGGTGTAGGATTCGCTCCGCATCAGCGCAACTCCGACACCCAATGCTCCGAACAAGATGGCCGTTCCACACCACAGGGGTGCAAAGCGAAACAAAGTCAGGCGAACATGATTCCAGGGAATCGGAGCAGATGACATGGCAAGTAGCTCGACGCGGTGAGGGGAACAATTCTTTGAACTGTAGGTTGCCACTCGCCGATCGTGGTGGGAAGCGAAGCGTGGAAACAAGGCCCCCGGTGAGACTGTACCGATCGCTCCGGTGGTAGCAGTCAGCACGGCGTGATTCGGTGCTTCATCGCCACCGGGGATCGCGGAGAAACGATGCGGGAACGCCGAGGGCCCGCGTCGCGGTGGTCGGCATTCAGAAATGCCGAGATGCCGGCCTTATTGTCTGGCGGCGACCGCTTTTGAATCGTCGGTGCGAGTTAGCAGGCGAGGATGGTGACCTTGCGATCGTGCGAGCAGTTGCCCACACGATCAGACGTCTTGCCGAGTGTTGAAATCATTCCGCGCGACTGCTCTCGGCATCACCGTCGGAGCAGTCTCAAGAGCGGCGGATGGCCCTGCTCACTTAACTTCCTCTTCGGTGCCGGCCTCGGGAGCGGGATCAGCCTCGGGAGCGGGATCAGCTTCGGGAGCGGGATCAGCTTCGGCTTCGGGAGCAGGATCAGCTTCGGGAGCGTCAGTGTCGTCAGTGTCGTCAGCCTCAGCGTCTTCAACTTCTTCTTTGCTGGTCTGGTTGGCGATCGCATTTTCTTCTGCTTTGCGTCGCGATTCTTCTTGTTCTTTTCGAGCCTCGTCGAGGGCTCGCTTGGTTTCCTCTAATTCCTTGGTTGTGGAATCGAGCATCTTTGTGGTGCTTGCAAGTTCCGTGTTGGCTTTTTGCAATTGGTTTCGGCTTCGCTGATTCGCTTGCTTGGCTTTGTCGATTTCCTCCGTCATTTGGGCGGCAGCTTTTTGGTGGTCAGCTTTGAGTTGTTGCTGTTTTGTCGCCATGTTTTTTGCTTGTTGCTTTGCGTTAGCAAGTGCTTTGGCGGCAGCAGCAAGTTCGGCTTCCAATTCGGCGATCGTGCCCTCACGCATCGCGATGGTCGCCACGTTTTCGGCGATGGTGGCATCACGGTCTTCCGTGGTGGCTGTCATTTCCGCGATTGTTGCTTCGTTTTGAGCGATCGCTGTGTCTCGGTCCGCCAATGTCTGCTGCAGCAGTGCGATCTCGTTTCGCATGGAGCTGACTTGACACTTCAGTTGAGCGTTTTCGCGGCAGGCACTTGTCCGTTTCAGCAGCGGAATCCGGCACTGCCAGCTGCCCGCTTCGGCGGCCGTCGAGGTAATAAGAAGAAAAGCTAACGCAGCGGTGGTCTTGGCGAACCGTGTCATCGTGGTGATCAATCTGCTTGATTGGGATGGTTCAGGAAATCGATAGTCCTATCGTAATCCACCCTCGTAAGACGGCAAGCGACCCCAGGCGAGGTGAGCCGGTCTTTTGCAGACGGCAAAATGCCCTTTTTTCCGGCGAAACCACAATTCGTAGGTTTCGACAGGGCTGTGACAGTAGGACGCAGGATGACCGTGATCCCAGGTGCAGATGCTGCAGATGAGCTGACCCGATCCGATCAGCTGTCATCGCGACGGCGACTGGTGGTTGCCGACTGGTGGTTGCAATTGCACATGCAACCTTGCCTGCCCACGAATCCAAGTCTCACGGCAGTCCCGTTTCGACACCCCACCCGCTGTTAAAACTTGTACAGCAGCAGCAGCGAGTAGTAGAGATCGTTTGGACGCGCGCCTTGTGGGGTGCTGTCGTAGCGATCGGTGGCTGCTAGTTTCAGGCTTAGGTTGTCGCTTCCATCCAGCAGGATTTCCCAAGACAGATCGGTGACTAGGCGATAATCGTCGAAATTTTCCCAGGCAGGGAAGTAGTCGACTTTGCCTTTGATTTTTTGGCGTGAGGTCAATTGGCGTTCCGCTTCAAGGCCGAAGACTGCCTCCGGGATCCAGTCGTCGATTGGTGCTCCCCGTTCCTGAGACGCACCAGCACCGAACCGAGTTACAAGGGTTGTTGTGTCGTCTCGAATCCAGAAATAGCCAATACCACCATTCAGATTCAAGCGGAGGTCAAAGGCTTTGAATTTGTCCCATTCCATTCCGTACTTCGCGAAACCAGACCAAGGTGACTCTGCAAACAGGTAGTCATAGTCAAGGTTAAAGCGACCGTTGTCTTCGACGGTGACGTTGCGGCTGGAAGCTTGCCGATAATCGACATCGAGCCCGAGTGTCGATCGTTCGGATTTCCGTTTCAATTCCAAGCCTGTTTGCAGGGCTAGGGTATCGGCGTTGCCGCTGCTGCCATCGAGTCCAAATTCGGCGTGAGAATCCCAGCCTCGCATCCAGCGGCGAGGGTAGTTGTACCAGCGGACCACTTCTTCTTCCAACGGCGGCGATTCGATTGATTCCGGGGAAGTCCAGGTTTCGGCGACCGGTGGAGGAATCTCTTCCGTCGAGACTGCAGGCGAACTCGGCAAGTCGACCGCTGGTGTCGGGGCTGGCAATGATTCCACTGCAAGCTCCGCCGATGGTGTCGGCATTGCTTCCCCAAGCCAAAGTGCCGATTCGTTCCCCGGTGACGTGGTCGTGAAATTGGGTGACGTTTTCGAGTCGATCAGCGGCATTGCCGGGCCGGTTAGCGGGCTGCCAGGATTCGTCAGTGGTGTGAAGGAATTCGGCAGAGCGACGCCCCGTTGGCCATTGCCCAGGTTGAGACCGGAGCCTGAATAATGATTGGATCCCGGATTAACCGTGGGATCGACTGGCATCGTGTAGGGAAGTCCACTGCCTGTGATTTGTTGGCTTGGTTCATACTCTCGCACCGGGGTCGGGATTTCGTACCCACTGCCGTTCCATTCGGAAGCTCCTGTTTCCCAACTGGGTACGGTTCCGTTCACCGTCGTATTGGCATCACCCTCGGCAGCGTGGACCGCGAGGGATGACACTCCAAGCACCATGCTGATGGCGCACAGGAGTGAAACGAAATGTAGTGAAACTGATCTTGGCATGCCTAAGTCCTCGGGGAACATCTTCAAGACCTAGCCGTTATCAAATCTCCGAGTCCGGTGGCAACACAAACAATTTTTGTGGCCTGGTCTTCAGGACACGACGCTGGGATTTCAGCAGCGGGACTGGCTGCTGGAACTGGCTGCTGGGAATCCGATTCAGAGCAGTCGGAAGGATTGCATGGGCTGGCGGTCAGTTGACGTTCAAATCGTGCAGCTTTTGCGGTCGCCGGTGGATTGGATCGTCAAGCGATGCTCATCGAACTCAAGCGATGCTTATCGAACTCAAGCCAGGGCTGCTCGAAGTTTCGCTGCCGCCTTGGGTATCTGATCGTAGGGATCTTTGTCTTCGTACTCGAGAATCACGAAGCCTTGATAGTTGGCTGCTTTGAGGATTTGGCCGATGCGATCAAAGTCGGCGGGATAGTGTTCTCCATCGGGGGTTTTCATATTGACTTTCACCTGCACGTTGACGGCGTAGGGGGCGCAGATTGCGAGATCTCGATAGGGGTCATCAGACAAGAAATTGCCAGTGTCCAAATTGATTCCCACCCAGGGATTGTCGGTCCGATCCATGATCATCAACATTTGTTCGGCGGTCAGGTTGCCATGATTTTCAACACCCAGGAAAATTCCTTTTTTCGCCGCGTGTTCCGCGCAGCGATTCAGAGCGTCGGTAGCTTCGGTTAGGCGGGCAGGATCTTTGCTTAGCTGTTTACCCGTTCCAGCAAAGAAACGAATGTGTGGTGCTCCGAGTGTCGCGGCCCGATCGATCCACGCCATCGCTTCGCTGATTTCTGTTTCCAGCCGAGGTCCCTTGCCGATGGTGAAATTGTTTCCGATTGCCGTGCCGGAAATCGTGATCCCACGCACATAGGCGTGCCGTTTGAGATCGAGAAAATACTGTTCGTCGGCGTTGGATCGGAAGAAGTAACTGGTCAACTCGCAGGTATCGAACCCTTGGCTGACGCAGTAGTCGATGAAGCCGGGCATGTCGATCGCTGGCCCATTGCTCGTGGGCGTTTGATCTTTTCCCTTGCGATAGGAAAAGTAATCTCGCAGCGAATAGGCGGCCAAGCCAATTTGGAACCGGGCAGGACCTGGGCGGGAGATTGGTTCACGGGCGGCCGCGTCTGGCCCCAAAATCGTGAGTCCAGGAATCGTGGAGCCGATGCCAGCCGCACCGGCGACCGAGAATTTCAGAAACTTACGGCGATGCATGGCGACCTCCGGAGGGGAACAGGAATGTGACAACCCAATCATGGTCGGTTCTCCCGCAGCCGGATACAATCCCCGCATGCAAGATTCGACTGTTTCCGATT
>JAQWPZ010000210.1 GCA_029245125.1 Rubripirellula sp. | reverse complement strand
CATCGGCACACTTCAAAGACTACGCCGCCATCGCACTGTGTCAGAATCGGGTTGCTGTCGTCTCCCAGGAGTCAAAGCGGTTGTGGATTGGCGAGATCAACGACACCTTCGATGGATTCAATCAAACGGTCGGCGATGTCTATCGTTTCCCAACAGACAACTATTGCAATGTCGAGGGTGTTTCGTGGGTATCCGATGACCAATTAGTGATGGTTTCGGACCGCTGCAAAAAAAACCAAAAGAAACGTTGCCGCGAAAAGGATCAGTCGATCCATCTCTTCCGGATTCCGAAGCTCCATTGAGCCGTGCCTGACGCCACACCGGTTCATGTCACATGCCTCAACGCTGGTCTCTTTGATCGCCATCCGAAATGAGAACATCACGAGGCTGCAGCGAATGGCAAGAAACAACCTTGATTCACAAAATACGCTGTCGTTCTTTGAATATCTTTGATTCAAGCTGGTTGCAGTCAGAGAAATTTCTTGCTGGCGATCCGAGGGGTAGAAAACACTGCTACCTACACGGCAGCTGTGATCTACCGACACAACTTTCGGCAGTCGAATGTGGCATTGCCACACCACCGAGATACGTTGAGCGTTCCCCGATCCACTATGCTTGTGCCTACGCATCGGTTTGCGTTTACGCATCTGTTTGCGTTTGTGGCGGTCGATTTACACGAGCACCTTTGTCTACCCTTTGTGTGGCGTCAGTCTGATGTACCAATCATTGCATCCCAAACTTTCTGTTCGACTCACTGTCTTGCTGTGGATCATCAGCTTTCCAAGCTGGGCGAGTGGCCAGACAAATCGCTCTACTGCCAACGAATTGCAGACGCTTCAGTCACAGACTCTCACCAAGATTCTTTTTGGTTCCTGCATCAAACAGGATCGCCCCACGCCGATTCTTCAAACCATTGCTCAGCAACACCCGGACTTGTTTATCTTTCTTGGTGACAACATCTATGCAGACACAACGGACATGAATCAGATGCGGGCCAAGTATGCACGCCTGAACGCAGATGCCGATTTTCGACAATTGATCAACTCAACACCGGTGATGGCGACGTGGGACGATCATGACTACGGAGCCAACGATGCAGGCGCGGACTATCCAAGACGCGCAGAATCCGAGCAAATATTCTTAGATCACTGGGGCGAGCCAAAGGGATCCGATCGACGCACACGACCCGGAGTCTACGATGCCAAAATCTTCGGACCACCTGGCAAACGAGTGCAAGTAATTCTGTTGGATACCCGATTCTTTCGTGGGCCACTCACCAAAGGCGAAAGGCGAGTGGGTGGACCCTACGTACCATCAGTAAATCCCAAGGTGACCATGCTAGGAGATCAACAATGGGTGTGGCTCGATTCACAATTGCAGCAACCGGCTGAACTGCGACTGATCGCTTCAAGCATTCAGTGCGTTGCCGAAGCCGCTGGACAGGAAACGTGGTCCAATCTGCCAGCACAGCGTCAACAGCTTTTCGATCGAATTGCGAATGCCGGCGCGAACGGAGTCGTCATCATCAGTGGCGATCGACACTGGGCCGAATTGTCGGTCACAAAGACACGAACTCCCTATCCAATTTATGACCTGACCTCCAGCAGTCTGAATCAGATTCACACAAGAGGAACACCAACCGCAAATCAATACAGGGCAACGCAAAAGACCTATCACCGCGAAAATTACGGTGCGATTCTGATTGATTGGGAAAAAGACGATCCCGCGTTTCAATTACAAATCCTCGATCAAGACGGCACCGCAAAACTCGAGAAAAATCTGCGGCTTAGCGAACTGCAAATGCGCTAGCCCCTTCGAAATCGGACAATCTCGACTGAATGGCAACAGTGATCGCCTGATTGGTGCCCTTGGCCATTTTCTAGACCAAAATTTCGTCGATCACCCGAGCTGGTTCGACACCGGTCAGCTTTTGATCCAAGCCCTGAAAGGGAAAACTCAAACGCGAGTGATCGATGCCAAGCTGATGAAGCATCGTGGCGTGCAGATCTCGAATCGCAACAGGATTTTCGGCGACGTTGTAACTGAATTCATCTGTTTCGCCGTAAGTCATTCCTCCCTGAACACCGCCCCCCGCCAGCAATCCCGAAAAGCAACGGGGATGATGGTCACGCCCGTAATCGGTCATTGTCAAATTCCCTTGTCCATAGACCGTTCGCCCAAACTCCCCTGTCAACACAATCAACGTGTCATCAAATAAGCCCCGCTGTTTCAAATCATTGATCAGTGCGGCAACGGGCTGGTCAATGTCGAATGCCTGGCCTGGCAATTGCTTTGGAAGTATTGAGTGGTGATCCCAGCCGCGATGAAACACTTTCACAAATCGAACCCCACGCTCGATCATTCGCCGGGCCAGCAAACAGTTGCGAGCGAAGGAACCGTTCTTGCCAACTTCAGGACCATAAGCCTCTTCAACATGTTTGGGCTCGCCTGACAAGTCGGTCAATTCCGGCACGGATGCCTGCATACGGAACGCCATCTCCTGCTGTGCGATTGTGGTTCGAATTTCATTATCACCAATCTCGGTGAAATGCTTTGCATTGAGTTCTTTCGCGGCATCAAGCATTCGTCGCCGCACGGTCGCGTTGATCCCCTTGGGATTGGAGAGGAACAAGACAGGATCGCCTGAGGTCTGAAAGGCCACTCCTTGATGCTTCGACGGCAGAAATCCGCTCCCCCACAAACGACTGTAGAGTCCCTGCACGTTCCGAGTCCCGCCGGTCCAGTATGCCGAGGTTAACACAACGAAATCAGGAAGATCACGATTGATCGCGCCGAGGCCATAACTCAACCACGCCCCCATACTTGCTTTACCGGGAATTTCAGATCCGGTGCAGACAAAGGTCTTCGCCGGATCATGATTGATCGCATTTGTATTGAACGATTTGATGATGCAAAGATCATCAGCGGCCTTCGATAAATGAGGCAGCAATTCGCTCATCCAGATTCCATTTGAACCGGCCTGTTGAAACTTAAACATCGAAGGAGCAACCAACTGCTCCTTGCCACGCGTCATCGCGGTGACGCGCTGCCCCTGGCTGATACTCTCCGGTAACGGCTTGCGAAAATGTTTCTCGAGATCCGGCTTGTAGTCAAACAAATCCACTTGGCTGGGCGCGCCGGCCATGAAGAGGAAGATGACGTGCTTGGCACGTGGTTGGTGATGACTCTTCGCGTGCGCATTCTGCGGTAGCAAGGAAGCCAACGCAGTGGCACCCAACCCCATTCCAGACGTCTTCAGGAATTGACGCCGCGCTTGCTGTATCAGAATGTCTTGCTCAGTATTCATCGTTTATTCTTGTCCCAAATTAACTGCTGCATTCGTCTGCAGCGTGCTAACAGCGAATCACAAGTTCGCATCGCCAATTCCCAGATCGTCAATTACCAAATTACTGGCACACAGCTACTGACGCGTCTTTGTGATGTCCAGGTTGTACAAGGTATTCACCAACACTGTCCAAGCTGCCAATTCTTCCGCTGAAGTTCCCTCCAATGAGGCTCCCTCCGTAAGTTGCGAAGAGAGCTCTGGCACCCCACGATACAGGACCTGCAGATCATTCAACGTTTTCTCAAGCACCGCAGCTTCCGTTGCATCTGGAACCTGAGCTGTCACAGTCTCATACAGAACACTCAAACGCTTCTCCGGATCCTCTTGCAGGATATTGCTGGCCAGTTGCCGGGCTGCCTTTAGGTATTCTTGCTCATTCAACAACAACAAAGCCTGCAGTGGCGTATTTGTGCGTTCCCTGCGTGCAATACACTCCTCACGCGTGGGCGCGTTCAGGATTGTCATCTGTGGTGGTGGTAGGCCCCGTTTCCAAAAGGTGTAGACGCTACGTCGTCGAATCTTATCGCCGGTGTCCGCCGTAAACACATTGGGATATGAACTTGGAAGCGCCACCGCCTTCCACAAACCGGCAGGTTGCGGTGGCTTGACACTCTTTCCGTACATCTCACTGACCAACAATCCACTCGTCGCTAAGATCTGATCGCGAATGACCTCGGAATCAAGACGATACCGGGAGGCTCGAGACAACAGCCGGTTCTCTGGATCACTTCCGAACTCTTCAGGAGTTGCATCTGAAACTTGGCAATAAGTTTCAGACAATGCCATTTCTTTGAATAGGGCTTTCACATCCCAACCATTTTCGACGAATGTCCACGCGAGATAGTCGAGCAACTCAGGATGACTCGGCCATTCTCCCTGCGTCCCCAAGTCCTCTGATGTCTTCACAATCCCAACACCAAACAGCTGCTGCCAAAATCGGTTCACAGCAACCCGGGCGGTGAGTGGATGCTCACGGCGGACAAACCAATTTGCCAAATCCATCCGCGTGGCCAACTCGGCATCCTCTGGCTGCAATGGTGGCAGGAAGGCAGGTGTCTGACGCGTCACTTGCTCGCCCAGATTGGCATAGTCGCCCCGGATCATGATGTGTGACGGACGGGTTTCGGTCCGTTCTTTCATCACCATGGCGGCTGGCAGTGTCAGTTCAAAGCTGCTTCGCTCGGATTTTGCGTTGGTCAGTAAATCCTCGGCCTCTTTCAGCTTCTGCTGCAACACGACTTTCTCCTGCTCAGCTTTCTCCTTATCTGCTTCCTTCTGATCTAGCTCCTTGATCCGTTTCTTGAGGTCATCGACTTGCATCTTCGCCATCGATTCTGCCTGCTGCAGCTGGGTGGCTGTTGCCTCTTGGTCGAGCGTCGCAAGGCTGATGTAGGGTGGCTGCAATCCTTTTTTGAAATCAGATCCCGATCGCCCGCCTGTTTCTGGGTTGGCATCAATGTTGTTGAAGAATGCGTACAGTTGATAGAAGTCCCTAGATGTAATCGGATCGTATTTGTGATCGTGACAGACAGCGCACTGCACCGTCAGTCCCATGAAGCTCGTACTCACGGCCGTCACTCGGTCAATCACGTTTCTCGCTTGACTCTCTTCTGGCAGCATGGTGCCACGATCGATGATCCGATGCAGTCGGTGGAAGCCAGAAGCAACAAGCTGCTCCTGAGTTGCCTCGGGAAATAAATCGCCCGCCAACTGATAGCGGACAAATTCGTCGTAGGGAAGATTTTGGTTGAAGGCGCGAATCACCCAATCTCGATAGGGTGATTGATCACGAAAATGATCGTGATGGATCCCGTTGGTGTCAGCAAATCGAACCAAATCGAGCCAATATCGGGCGATGTGCTCGCCAAACTGTGGTCGTTCGAGCAATCGATCAACGAGACGCTCGTAGGCATTCGGCTGATCATCAGCAAGGAATTGCGTAATCTCTTTGCGAGTTGGCGGCAGCCCTGTCAAATCGAGAGTCAATCGGCGAATCAACGTCCGTCGATCGGCTCGCGGTTTCGGATGCAGAGCCTCACGTTCAAGCCTTCGTAGTACGTATTGATCAATCGCCTGATTGCTCCAACCCTGATCCGAGACGCTTGGTCGCCGAGGAGGCTTGGGGGCTTCGAACGCCCAAAAATCCTCGTACTTTGCCCCTGCCTCGATCCAGCTCTTGATCAGATTTTTTTCAACGTCGGTCAGCGGTTTCTTGTTCGCTTCCGGAGGCGGCATGAGCTCGTCAAGATCAGCCGTAATGATTCGCTTCCAAACCTCGCTCGATTCGAGCGACCCTGGTTTGATTGCAGTCGAACCATCGACGGTCCGATGGGCACCTTCCGCTCCGTCTGCACGATCGAGACGTAACTCGGCCGCCCGTTCATTTTCATCGGGACCGTGACACTGAAAACATCGGTCACTTAAAATTGATCGGATATCGCGATTGAACGAGACGGAACTGTCGCCAGACTGGGCGAGTCCCGTTAAAGGACAAAAGCTACTCAGAGCAAATGCAAAAATAACAAACCGAGCTTGCTGGTTCATCTCTTGAATAATCACCGGGTTCTAGTCCAAACGCATCGCCAATCTCCTCGCTTGCCGGTCTGTCCGGATCACGAAAATTGGCAATCATGGCGAAATAATCAGCGATCGTCGCCACCAAATTTATACTCCGTACGATTGTACCAACGGAGTCCGGTGATCGGTAATGCGATTGGCCGATGCGTCAATCACCCACACCGCAGCATCAAGATGCCGAGGTGAATGAACCAGATAGCCTGTTGACCAGTTGCCTTTCCCAAAAACCAATGATTTCCAGTAAAACAAAACTGAAAACCATTGATCTTGGTGTTTGCACAACCTGAGTGAATGCCCGGGTACGAAGCCTCTACTGACCCAGGTCTGGATCGGCGTTAAGATCGAACGGCGGGTCAAATTCGATGTATTCCAACGGATCGAATGGTAGATTCTGAAACTGTACCGGCGGATTAGCGAGAGCTTTTGTTTCGGGTCTCGGATTGGCGAGTCCCTTGAAAGCTGGACCACGTGTTGCTGGCCAATCCGGATACTTGTTTTTCCACAATTCATGGCGTGCTTGCATGCGATTGAACGCGCCCTTGAAGTGAAGCAGATTGATCAGCATGGGAGTCTTCTCACGCGTATCGTGCAGCAAGAAATAATAGGCGGCCGCAATCCCTGAGCCAGCGGTTGGATCCGAAGAGATACAGTGCTTCTTGTAGTTTCCTTTTACAATCGCACCGAGCGTCGGACCAGCATAGATAAAGACATGGTCACGTCGGCCGTGAGTATCACCTTCCAGCAATAATGCAGTCTGGTCCAGACCATCAACGATTCGGTCGGTCGGAATCGCATCCTTGGTATCAGCCAATCGCGCGAAGGTCGTGTAGAGGTCGGTTTCGTGAACGATATCGCCAACAAGCTGACCGGGTTCAATCACGCCTGGCCACCATGCGAACGCGGGGACTCGAACGCCTCCCTCGAGAAAATCGCCTTTACCGCCGCGGAAGATCGTCTCCGTCATTCCCAATCCGGGTGGAGGATTGTGAGCCATCGGGCCGTTATCAGCCATCGCAACCAAGAGCGTATTTTCGGCGATACCAAGTTCCTGGAGTTGGTCCATCAACCTTCCAATGTAATTGTCAACGTTGACGGTGAAGCCATCTTGGTACAAACCACGCGCGACCGTCACCTTGTTCGGGCTCGGAATAAAGGAAGTCATGTTCGGCCAATAGGCCACGTAAAAAGGCTTTTTCTCTTCCGCGTTTTTCTGAATGAACTCGAGCGAGCGAGTGTGACACTCGGGGTCAACCTTGAGAAAGGTTTCGTGAGTTGTGTCACCCCATTCTTTGCCGAGCTCACCTTTTTTCCCTTCAATCACTTGCACCCAGCCGGTAGGGAGAATCGTATCGTCAAGCTTGTATGGATCTTCTGGCAACATCTCTTCCATCAGACCGAGTACGGCGTTGGCGGCCTCTCCCATCTGATTCTGAAGACTGGTGACTTGGTTGTACGGGGTAAAAAGTGTTTCGTCGAATCCCTGGTTGTGCGGATAGCTTTCCTCGATGTCACCTAGGTGCCACTTACCATAAAACGCGGTCGCATAACCTGACTGCGAGAGGACCTCGGCAACCGTCACTTCTTTTCCGCTAAGTCCCTCATTATGAATGGGAAAGCCGATGTCGTAGGTAGAACTGCGAACGGCGTAGCGACCAGTCATGCACGCCGATCGGCTCGGCGTACAGCCGACCTCGGTGTACATCCGAGTGAACATCATTCCCTCTCTAGCCATGCGGTCAATGCTGGGAGATTCGAAGCCACGAATTTTGCTGATGGCGGGAATCCCAACATCGCCGAAACCAGTGTCATCCCACATGATGTGGATGATGTTTGGCGGCTGCCCATGCTTCTTGCGCAATTCGGCCAACCTTGCATCAAGCGTGCGGTCTTCAGCCGCCCATCGTTTTCCGTTTTGCGCTTCGAGCACGTAATACTCAGCGTCATGAACGACTTTCTTGCTACCGCTCTGTGCTACAGCGACGCCACTGCTCAGCACTAACACAGCGATCCAGGTTCCCAGCATGGTTCTTAACATCAAGTCTTTTCCTTATTCAGAGTAGAGTTTGGTTGATTCTTCACGTCACTTACGTCCCTGCAGGTGGTTTGCCAGAATCCGGTGAACAACGGATGAAAGTGAACGATTTCCGTCCGCGGCGAGGAGCGCGAGCTGTTTCAATTCCGCATCAGTGACCAGCGTTACGACTCGATTCCGGCGAGCGGTTTTCACAGGCTGGGGCGGTCGCCCCATTGGACGCTTGGTTGAAACGGCTTTCGATCGCTTCTTGGACACGGGCCATCGATCCCATTCAGTTTGCTGGCAATGTAAAGATCAGTAGGTTAGGCTCATGCCTGAAAATGGAACATCAAAAAAACGCAAAACCGTTCCTCCCACTGGCTCGTCGAACCCCATGCCATTGACCGATCCACCGCCCTATGCCTTTCATCGAAAATTCGTTGATTTCGACGAATTGGCGGAAGAAGCTCACCACTGGGACCTTGACCTGTTCCAGCATGGCCGGGGTGCGTTTCGCGGAGAATTGGTGCAATTTGGGATCCGAAACATTCACATCAGCGAAGCCCGCTTTTGTCGGCCGCTGCTACAAAAAGGAACACCACCGGCCGGTCTAAGAACAATCGCAGTTCCAGCACATCAAAAGGTTCATTTGTCGTGGCGGGGCATGCAGGTGTCAGGAAACGATCTGATGATCTTTCCGCGTGGAGGTGAATTGGCAGCGACCTCAAACCTGGACTTCCATGTCTACACCTGCTCATTCCCAGAAATCTTGTTAACAAGCTTCAATGATGAGTTTGGCCCAAGCGAGCTGGATGACTTGCGCGGCGATGCGAGCGTGCTGCACTGCCGGATCTCCGCGATACAGTCCGTGCGAGAATGCCTCAGCCAGCTTTCCGCGGTTGTCCGCGACGATGCCGCGCGTCAATTCGCAGACAAAATTTTACTCAACCTCGCAACGCAAGAATTACCGGCACGTTTGTTGACCGCGATCGCCACCGCGCATACCTCCAGTTCACCCAAACCAACGCGCAAACGTGAACTCGCCTTGCTTCGAGCCGAAAGCTACGTCAAACAGTATGCAAGTGAGGACATTAGCGTCCGCGACATTTGCAGGGCGGCACAGGTGAGTCAGCGCACGCTGGAATATACGTTTGTCGAACGATTTGGATTGGCACCCAAAGCATTTCTGATCGCCTATCGCCTGAATGCCACTCGACGTGAACTGCGGATGGCAGACCCAACGGAGACAAAGGTGGCAGACATCGGCAACCGGTGGGGTTTCTGGCACATGGGCCAATTCGCAGCAAGCTACCGAAAACAGTTTGGCGAGTTGCCCTCAGAGACTTTGCGTCGAGTGAATGCTTAACAATTCTGTTGGCGATTTGTCTGCCCGAAGTTCTCGCGAGAATTCGTCACGGATCGCACCTGTTTGCTGCATCACCAAATGTGCAAGAGTCTTCACTGCGGTTGCAGTCGAACTAAACGGGTTCAACCCGGCTAATTCCCGCCACTCGCATCCGGACTGTTAACGATCTTTACCTCGCTGCCTCGGAAAGCCGATCGACCAATCGTGACCACGCTTTTCGGCACTGTCAGCCCACGGAGTCCCTTGCAGTCTTTGAACGCGTAGGCGCCGACCTTCGCCAAGCTTTTCGGGAACTGTTCGAGCGTCAACTGGGCGCAATCTGCGAAGGCGTAATTGCCAATACTGGTAATCCCATCCGGTAGAACCACCGTCGTCAGACGACTACATTTCCAGAAGAGTCCGAAGGGAATGGTCGTGACCTTGGCCGGAATGACAACCTCCGTCAGATTGCTGCAATCCTGGAAAGATTTCTGCCCGATATTGGTCACCGTCGCAGGAAGTTCGATCCGTTCCAGGCTGTGACACCCGCTAAACACAGTACCGGTATGACCACCGATATCGGTCACACTCTCGGGAACGATAACACTCCTCAACTGAGTGCAACCAGCAAACGCATTCGGACCAATCTCGGTCGTATGGCTTGGAATGATGTACTCGCCACCGCGACCACTACCAAAGGCCAACAATTTGGTCTTCTGTTTGTTGAACATCACCCCATCCGCGGTGGCAAAGTCGGGATGATCTTCGGCAACCACGATACGTTGCAAACCATCACAACGGTTCAGAGTGCCCGGTCTCAGGAATCGAACCGTCTTGGGAAGACGAATTTCCGTCACACCCTTACACGACTCGAATGCGTTGTCATCAATCCCGTAGACTTCGTGCCCTTTAATCGAGGATGGAATCGCGATCTTCCCTTGAACTTCGGGCAACACGCCTGTGATGGCTACGCGAGTGATGTGCTTCTCATCAAACCACTGCTGGCCATGTAGCAGCCACTGGTTGTTGTAGATCGCGTAACGAAACTGGCCTGATGTCCCCGACTCAAGATAAGGTTCGATTGGATCACTCGCCGACAGCAAGCCCACCTGAACAAAAGTGGCTGTGAGGATGGTCAGAATTAAGTTTTTCGTATTCATTCGGAGTCTACCTTTGCAACGTAACTCGCACTGTTTTTTCGTAAGCTCACATCACCATTGGCACCAAAGCCATCGCCGTAGGCGGCTCTATTTTGTCGCCGCCTCGATCACCCGACCAAACTCCTGCCAGCTGTCGACCTGCACTGCGATACTCCGGCCTTTGATGCCTTGGCCGCTGATACTCTGGCCGCTGATACTCTGGCCTGTCGATCCTGACGGCTGAGTGATCTTGTTCGCCATTGCCTGACTCGGCATTGTGTAAAAGAAGGGAATGTCTTGTTCGCTCTCTTCGTTGGAAAACTTGGTTTTAAAACTATTGCCCAAGGCAGAAATTTCAGCCGCGAAATTCGCACCCTGATCCTCAGCTACCATTGCCTCACTCGAAAGAAACACGATGCCACTGAGAGCCGCAGGCGTAAAACATTCGACATACACGTTGTACGTCCAAGTCGCCGTTGAATCACCCACTTGTGGTTTGGGGGAGGGATACTGGCCCCACGAACTGCCATCGGACACAGCCGTTGAATCCATCATCGCAGGGATCTGCACGTCCCAAAATTGCTTCCATTCAAAGATATAACGTCGAACATTTGCGAGGTAATAGGGGTTATCAAAATACTTACTGCCCACCGTTTTGTAATCTTCTACTAGACTTGGAGCATCCTTTAAAAAGCCAGGTGCGATCCAGTTCTTGATCGGCCCATTCGTTTTACTCTGCATCAAAATGACACCGACCGGACGCTTGGTTTTCGCCGCCATTCGATGGCCGAATGCGGCAGCCAACCCGGATGCTTCTTTCCAGTAAGACGCAAAGCGATTCTTCGGTGTTCTTGAAACACAAACGCTAAAACGACTCGGCGCATCCTTGCCCTCGCGTCCTGACTGATTCTCCATCATCCGCACAATCTGGCCAGACGGCTCAAACTCCGGAACCTCGAACTTGACCGCTGGGGCGGCAATGTACCAGACATCACCGAAGATGATCTCACTCGCAATCCGTTCGTGAACAAGCTCACCATCGATCGTGAACGCTACCTTCAATTGGTAGGTTTTTGCACCGGCTTGCATTGGTGGTAGGGTCACTTGCCACTCCACCATTTCAGGCGTGACGTCAATGGTCTTTTCAATCTCGCCGAATTCAAAATGCACTTTGCAATCACCCTGCTCGGGCTCGGATTGCCATTCACCAAAGTTTCGGGTGGAACCCCAAATGGTGACGGGTTTGTCAGCCTGCAATACAGCCTTGTCGCGAAACTGAACACTCAGCAACGGCATCTTGCGGTATTCGTACACCTTTCCGACGGTGGCCGGGTCGATCGTTTCCCCGGCAACTTCCAAACTCACATCAGGCCAATTCAAGCTTGTCACCATTTCATGATCGAAATAGATGAACGGCGTCATCGGCAGCATTGCCTTGTTGTAAAGATTTGGCTGAAAACCGACCTCGCCGGTCGCATAGGAGACACCCCGCGGTTGCTGCACTGCGGGTGATGTGACGATCACCTTGTCGCCATCAATCTTGATATTCGCGGGATGCCAAACGCGATCCTCACCAGCCAGAAAGAAAAGCTTCACCTGATCGTCACCGTTGGCGATCGTTTTGGGGTCGGCATAGCCCGTCGCATCCTGCTCACGTCCACGAGCATTGTAGGCAGTCTCGGCTACCAACAAGCCGCCGCTGGCGTGTTCGAAATCGATCACCATTTGATCGCCGTTCACCGTGTAAGATTTGAACATCGGTCCATCCGCAGTCACATTGCGACCGTATTGGTTCTTGAGCGCATGGAGTGCCAACCGCTGTCCAGGGACGGCTTTGCATTGGTAGTGAATACCACCTGTGATATCAATCTGACTCGCCATGCCGGTGTTCGGAATGTCGCGTGCGAGCCATGTTCCCAATCGCATCTCGGCGGTCGGGCCAATGCTGGGCTTGTTGACCTCCTTCCCCACCGACCGCATTCCGGCACTATAAAACTGGTGAAAGTAGACTGGCAATTCGGGCTTGTTCCAAACAATTCGCCACCCGCGAATCAAACTATGCAAGTTGTTGTAATAAGGCAGGCCCTCTCCCATGTTCGCATAACCTTGGTTCCAGATCGCTCCCCGAATAGCGAAGGGCACCACTGGGCTGAGACGACCATTGAACAACCAACTTGCATCGCGATTGCTCTTCAAATTCCCTGGAACCGCTGCATTGATTTCCTTCGCCCGATCGCCCCGCTTACTCGCCGCTTCACTGGCGGCGATCTGATCTTCTAAAGATTGGTAGAAAGAGTCCCAAGCCTGCTTGTGCTCCGGTGTCGTGGGATCTGTCTGCAGGCACTGCAAATGGATCGCTTTGCTGTACTCATCCTTGGCCGTCGCGAATCCTTCACGCGGTACCCAAGCTTGGATCGCAGTCTGGCTGAACGAGCAATTGAGAATACCAATGGGCACATTCAATTCTTTGTAGAGCTTATGCGAAAAAGCAAACGCAATGGCGCTGTAGTCCACGTAGTTGCCGTCATTCCAGACGCCGGCCGCCTTTTTGATGGGATGCAATTGCGAGGTGACGGACGTCACCTGAAACTCTCTGATCGGAACAACTTTCCCCTCGGTCTCAGTCGCCAACTCCTGCGCTAGCTTTGCACATTTACTCTTTGCGACCTTCCACTGCATATTGGACTGGCCAGATGCCAGCCAGACCTCGCCGACCAAAATGTTCCGCAGTGCAACCTTGTTGCCAGATCCTTCAACGACAACCATTTCGGCAGGCACAAAACTCGCCTGCAATGGATCAAGTTCCACCATCCACTTGCCACCGGCTCCGGCGGTCGCAGTTTTTTGCTGGCTCGCAAATTCAACAGTGACTCGCGTCCCCGGTTTGCTCCAACCCCAAATCGGCACGGGCATCTCGCGTTGCAGCACCATGTTGTCACAAAACGGTGCGCCCAAATCAATCGCCAAAGGCCGTGGAGAATCATCACCCGCGGGGATGTCCGCCGCCTGCGCCCCAAAATGCAGACTGATCAGCATCGCGACGAAAATGGTGCGGAATGTCATTTGAGTCAGCATTTCGAATGAGTAGAAGAATTTGTTAGCAGAGTGCCAAATTTTCAGCATCGGATAATGCGTTCTTTTTGCCAATACGATGCAGGTCACCCTTCAAGGCAAGGTGATGCAAATCACCCGACGAGTGATCGCAAGGGCGAACGAAATTCACGCCCTGCCCCAATTACGCCCTGCCCCAATCACGCCCTGCCCCAACGTCAGGCAGCGCGGTCGTGCGGCCGTCTAAACCAAGGCTATTCCACAGGCGTGAGCGTAAATTGCTTGACGGCCAAACCGTACTGCGGAGGCTGGTCGCGCCAGAATCGCAATCGGTTCTCACCCTTTTTGAGAGTCAACGTGACCGACTCAGACTTCTGCCATTCTCCGCCAGTAAACGGCAACTCGATGACAAGCCGTGCGTCAGCGTCGTTCGCCGCAACATTGAGTCGTTGTTCATAATTGGCAGTCACCACTTGAGCGGTCAAGGAGTACTTACCTGATTGCGGCGCCACGACTTTGTACTCGAAGCTCGATTTCGTACCTTGGCTGGGCCCGGTTGGATCTTGCTTTGGGCTGAGGCTGTAGTAATTTCGGGCATAAGTGTCTGAGATTCGCTCACAAACATTGCCGTAGATATCGAAGAGGCCCCATGGATTGGGTTTCTTCTGACCAACGGGATGCGACTTGGCCCCCGCATTTCCCTTGAACCAGGCATATTCTCCGATCAGCGAGGCATCGTCTCCAAAAAACCATTTCGTTTCTTGGTCGGCGCGACTGGCGTATTCCCATTCGGCCTCGGTAGGCAGCCGCACATCAAGCCCCGTTTTTTCGGCGAGCTTGCCACAAAATGAAACCGCATCAGGCAAGCCGACATTATCAACCGGACAATCCTCGCCCTTGGTAGATCGGCTGGGGTTCGATCCCATGATGGCCTGATATTGCGACTGCGTCACCTCGTACTTACCAAGGTAGAACCCATTGGTCAGTTCGACTTCGTGCTTCGGCAACTCGACACACTCGAACCTTCCATCTGTTTTGCTTTCGCCACCCATCACAAAGGTACCGGGCTTGATATAAACCATCTCCATCGTGACGCCATCGCCCAAATCAAGCGTCAGATTACTTGCCGCGTTCGTGCCGGGGCTCGACACGGCAGCACGAAGCCCCCAGTTCTCATACTTTCCATACCCACCGCTAAGCAGACGCTTTCCCGAAGTACACGCGTTCGCATCACCTTTCCACGTGCCACCCCGCAGTACCGTTTGACCTTCAGGAAAGAAACGTGGCAGAAAGATCTGCAGACCACCGCCAAAGCTTTTCATGGCAAAGACATCCCGCGTATTTCCGGATGGCTTGTGGTAGGCGGCAGCCGGAATCGAAATAGCACCAGCCGCACTGTAGGTGATTTTCTTATCCTTTGGTGTAACTGGCGAAGCCATGACTTGCTCCGCTACCGTGGGTTCGTTGGCTTCACCAAGATCCTCACCGAGTGCATCCAAGGTGACAACCTTTGCCTCATCGATGATCGCCCGCTGGGTGCGGAGAGCCAGACCGTTCCAAAAGTCTGGGGTGCCACCGCTTTCGCCGTAAGTTCGTGTTTCTCCCAACACGTCACCAGCCCACTGCGCCCGCTTTACCTTCAAGTAGGCGTCTCGGTTACTTCGCGCCTGTGTGCTGGCCAGGAAATCGACATCCTTGTCGTACCGTGTACTGGTCCAACCGCAGCCCCAGGCTCCGCCCAGATTGACGACCCATCCCTCTGGGGTCCAGTGCGCTAAGGCGGCGTGCCCACGACTGGGTCGCGCTGTCGTGGGAACCCCAAAGGCTCGCAGAATGAAGCGTCCAAAAAAAGCCCGTCGGCCGCATACCCCGCCGTTCATCAATATGTTCTGGTACTTCTGCAACTCCGGTCGGTCATACTTGACGTCCCCAGATCCATACTTCACATCCGAGCCGACGATACTGACATAACGCCAACCAAAATTTGGATTGTAGATATGATCGGGCCGATAATTCCGAAGCATCTCGCGGCCCCAAGTCAGCGTTTCATCGGGCTCATCACCATTGACGACCATGCGAAGTTCCCAGGTACCCAGACGCTCGAAAGCGGGATCGAGCTCGCCGTCCAGAAAGGCTTTTTCATAGTGAAGATATCGTTTCACCGGATCGATGGTTTCAGGCATATCTGACTCGGCCGTCGGGTTGACCTGCTGAATCGGCACTGCGTGTTCCAAGCTGACGGCAAGTGCTAGCCGCTGCAAAACACCATTGCTGGCTTTCTTGCTCGCTTCCTGGATATCGGTATAGATTCTCATCGCTTGGCCGTACTGTGCCGGGCCCTCGCTGCGGCCCTCCCGTTTGGTTTTCGCACCATCTGCCACCAGCATCCGCTTCATGAGGTCGGCGTCCGACAACAGCGTCTCAATCAAAGCCGCCTGTCCCCTTCCCTCCTGGGCGAACTCAGCAAGACCTTGTGGTGTGGCCTGAAGCAGCACAACGTATTTTGCGAATTGAGCATCCAACGCGTCGGTGCCAAGAAACTCATCGATTACCTTTGCCTGATCACTCTGCGGTAACTTCGCATCAAGTTCAGTACGCAGTCGCTCCAACTGACCGGCGTATTTTGCCTGAAACTTTTGCCCGATCTCCGTCAGCGGCTGTTGCGATTTCTCTGGCGGCTTGGCTGACCCAATATTTGCAGCACCCATCACCAGGGCTATTAGTACTCCACAGAATCCAAACGTCGGCTTCGTTCTCATTGATACATATTCCCTGTGTAAATTCTTCATCAGCTCAGCCGGCGTTCTGCCGCTAACCTTGCCAACGTTTCTGCAGACGGCTGCCGTCTGATCGCTCGTGCTGCCGATTCAAGACAGCAAGAGCATCAACGCACTAGATGGGCTTGAAGTACCCATTCTTTCTTCTTGAGCCTGGCGTGCACCATTCCTTGATGATCAGCCGTTGTCAGCCTTCGACTTTCTTTCCAGATAAACGGTGAGGAGCAGCCTCGGTTTTGGGCAAGTATATCTGGCGGCGAACCCGTTTGCGACAAAGTGAATTCGTGATCGCTTGCAGCGACACCTTGCCCCACCCGAATGCATACTTTAGATCGTTTCGGAACCCAGAGCCGGATCAACTCACGAATTGTTGACTCGGATCATCACGCCGGGGCGTCATGCCCGGAACGATCTCGCAGTGACAAAACGTTAGCCACAACCAAGTGGTAAAAAAAAATGATTCGCCAACTCATGGCAGAACTCATGACGCAGGGTGAGGCCTTTACCCAATGATTTCTCCACCAGCTTGTGCCCGTTGAATCGGCCAAGTTTCACCTCCGAAACGAAAAACTGTTTCTTGGGCATTTCGGCCCCGCCCAACGCAATGCCTAACGTTCACGCTTGGACGTGTTCCGTTTTTTCCTCAAGGCATCCCATTCATCTAAGGGTTGAAAGGAAGGGTCGGCATAGTCCTGACCGGCGTGACTCGCTTCCATACTCTCAAGATACGCAGTCAATTCTTCGGTCATGATTTTTACTCGTTCCGGATGATTGGAAGCGACGTTCCGTTCTTCACTCCAGTCGCTGGAAAGGTCGTATAACTCACCGACCGGCAGGATCAACTTGTAGCGTTCCTTCACGAGAGTCGCGTTCCCACGTGCTCGGAATGGAATTGACGTTTGCCGTTTGCTTATCTTCCCAGTTAGAATTGGCATTAGATCCTGCCCATCGATGGGACGATCATCAGGCATCTCGTAACCGGTCAGCTTCGCGACCGTCGGAAAATAATCGAGGGTCGAACAAGGAACATCACTGACGGAACCGGCTTTGATCCTTCCGGGCCATTCCGCAATCGCTGGCACACGCACGCCGCCGTCGTACAGGCTGCGTTTACGACCACGCAAGCCAGCCGTCACACCGGCTTTCTTCCCCTTTGGTTCTTTTCCCTCGGGCCCATTGTCTGAACAGAAACAGAGCAGCGTGTTATCAGCTATCCCCATATCTTTGAGGCGTTGACGAATCCGCCCGACTTGTTCGTCAAGCTCTGTGATGCAGCCATAGTAGTGCGCGGCTTCCCCGTGCCCTTCATACATCGCCAGGTATTCAGGTCCAGCCTTGATCGGTTCGTGCGGCGCATTGAACCAGACAACCGCCAAGAACGGTGTGTCATTTTTCGCAGCTTGTTCCATGAAGGGGACTGCACGGTCGACCACAACGCGTGCCGCCCCACCGAGCAAACTGGAATCATCACCCGATACCACTACACCATCATCATAAAACGGATTCTTATCGCTCCCTGGGTCCCAAGTCGACACCGACGTCTCCACGACGAACGACCGATCGTAATCGCGTTTCCAAGGTGGTGCAAAGTTCACCGCTGGCTTTCGACTGGGGCCTTTCGGAGAGTGGGTTTTGCTAAGTGTTCCCACATGCCACTTTCCGAAATGCCCGGTTGTGTAACCTTTGCTCTTCAGCATCTTCGCCAGCGTGATTTCCTGCTCGGGTAGATGCCCAACATTCGCCGACCAAATTCCGTAGCGGTAATAATGTCGGCCTGTTAAAAACGTCCCTCTCGTTGGTGAACAGACCGGTCCACCCGCGTAGAAATGAGTCAGCTTGACGCCGGCTTGGGCCATCTGATCGAGATTCGGTGTCCTGATGATCTTGTTGCCATTGAAGCCCGTATCTCCGTAGCCCAAATCGTCGGCCATCATCAAAATGATGTTGGGAGGCTGTGCACCATGGCAAATTGAAAAACTCGCCACGGAAAACACGAGACACAGCGCTAAGCAATTCACTTGCTTCAACGCTGCGCCGGCCCAATCGATGACTTGTCGGATATTCACTCGATTTCTCATTTCTTGTCATCCCTCTCTTCCCTGGGTTTCCTTTGCCGCTTCGAATTCCGTTCCCGCTTTGGCTGATTGTCACGTGATGATTTCTTGTTATCCGCACGCCACTCCAAGTATTTCCGCCGCATCCGACCGTCCATGGCGGCGATTTTTTCATCCCAGGAAAGATGGCGATCGTAGATTTTTGCGAACAACGGATAATCGCCGTCCGGCACACATTCTTCTTTCCATATCGCAAGCGATTCATCGTAGTGTCGCTGCATCGTTTTCAGCGCGACTTGATGATCCACCTCAGCGATCAAGTTGGTCATTTCGAAACGATCACTCACAAGATGATAAAGCTCTTCCTTCGGATTCATCTCGTGGGAATATGGCCAGTGAATGTACTTATAGTCCTCGGTAACCAAGGTCAGCTCGTGTGTTGGTGCATTTCCCCACGCGTTGATCAACAACATCGATTCACGCACTCGGCCAGCAGGATCGTCCAACAGTGGCCGGAGGTTTTTGCCATCCATGTTTTTCGGAATTGGAAGTCCGGCCAAGTCAAGAATGGTTGGCGCGACATCAAGATTGCCAACGATGGCTTTACACCGCTGGCCAATACCCGAAGCAGGATGTCGCGGATCGTATAAAACCATCGGCGAACGACTGCCCTCTTCATAGGGCAATACTTTGCCACCAAAACCGTGTGATCCGCAGTTGTATCCATTGTCCGACAGAAACAAGATGACAGTATTGTCAGCCACACCATGGCGATCGAGTTCCTCCCGAATCATTCCCACCGCAACGTCGATCCCGTAAACCAACTGCTGATACTTCCGCATTGTCTTTTGAAAACGATCCGGCTCAAAATCATTGATGGTCAAATACTGGCGACCACTTTTGGCTTGCTCAGGTAAATGGGCGGCTCCTCGCTGATCGTAATTTGGTGGCTCTTGCCAAACCGTCTCGGCGTACACCTCATCAAATGCCGGATCGGGCGACATCGGACCGTGCGGTGCTTTAAAACTGACCGAAAGACAGAACGGCCGTTGATCAGTGGCCGCAGCTTTGATGAAATCCCGTGACGCCGCACCGACGGCTTGAGTCACGTGAGGATACTTTTCAGCGTACTTCAGGAAGAACTCGTTCTCGTTCGTTTGATAACTGCCCTGCCCCGGCCAACCGCACCAGTAGTCAAACGAATCCATCGGAATGTCTTCGTTGTGGTGGTAGCTGGAATCACCATCTTCGCCTTTGACCGCGAAACCAAACTTCCCAACAAATCCGGTAAAATAGCCAGCTTCGCGCAACAAGACAGGATAGGATTGCTTCCATTTCTCACGGCGAAGTGGCCCGTGACTGAAATTGCAACCTGTTTTGTACTCGTACATTCCAGTCATGACTTGAGCGCGACTAGCCATGCAGATCGATGTCGTGTCGTAGGCCGCGTCAAAAACCAGACCACCCGATGCAAGTTGATCCAGATTCGGCGTTTTGACCTGGGCATTCCCGGCATAGTGAACCGAGTTGTAACTTTGGTCGTCGGTCAACAACAGAACAATGTTCGGCCTCTCATTTTCGACCGCCCAACAATTCACGGCCCACATTGCGGCCCAAGCAAGGGTCACAAACGATGAAAAACAATGGCGACGCATTTTTAAAGGCCTTTCTGGTCAAACAAAAGAATCAGCAGAGGCTGCGATAGAAAGATTACTCAGCGTTGATCTGCAATGAGTATGCAAAATCACACGGCGGCTCGGACGGCATTGAAACCACTAGCCCATCCTCCGTTTGTTTCCAGTCAACTGCGGCATCGTGTCCGAGTAGGCGAACCGTTTGAACAGTGATTTTGTCCTTGGTCAGTGAGCGAACCAACAGTTTGCCATCCTCCGGCCAATTCAGTGCGATGGCGTAAAGCGTATCGCCCTTCGTCGTAAACCGAATATCTTTCGCCGTAAATTTCTGCCGCCAATCCCACTGCTCCTTCTCTTCGCCCTTGTTATTTCGTTTGATTCCACGAGTCACGGTGGGTCCTTCGGCGTGAATCGTCCACGGTCGCGTTCCATAAATAGCTTCCCCGTTGATTTTCATCCAACGACCAATCCCCCGCATGATATCTTGCTCACCCTGGGAGATAGACCCATCCCCTTTGGGCGTCAGCGACAGCAAAAAAATCCCGCCACGGCTGACGACATCGATGATACTGCGCAGATGGTAATCCGCTCCGTCTTTGTACTTCTTGTTATTAACGTAGCTCCAGGGATACGCGATCGCTCGATCGATCAGAAACCAAGGACCAACATCGGTTGGCATGTCACGGCCATTCTCATAGCACTTCAAACCAACAGGCTCCGGAAAATTGAATTCGCCACCATGCTTGTTACAAACAGTAACTGCCTTATTTTCCGCAGCCGCCTTGTTGTAGTACGCGGAAATCGCGTCCAGGACTGCTGACTCCGGTGGGTGGTCATGACGCATTGACGTTCGCAGACCATCGAACCAAATCATGTCTGGCTTGTAGGTATCGACAACCTCCGTGATCTTCGCAGTCCATTGCTCCGTGAACTCTTGAGGAGTCCCGGTCCACTGGTTCCAGTAAAGCTCTTTGTATTTGGGGTCGAAGACATCCCACTCTGATCGCATCTGCGGAGTCACATCTTTCTCTTTCATCGCGCCGGTCGTGTAACCAAAACTGCGACCGTGATGAAATGTGGCCAGCAGTTTCATGTCGTCATATTTTCGGACCGAAGTGGCGATCTCGCCATAGATGTCGCGTTTTGGTCCCATCTCCGCTGAGTTCCAACGATTGACCTTGCTGTCCCATAACGCGAAGCCGTCATGATGAATCAGACAAATACCGCCAAATTTCGCGCCCGCCTCATGCATCAGCCCAACCCATTCGTCGGCGTTGAATTTGGGGGCCGTAAACATTGGAATAAAATCTTTGTAACCAAACTTATCCAAGGGCCCATACTTTTCGGTGTGATACGAGTAGACGCCCTTCGCATCCTTCCTCGACCCCTCATAAAGATTCCGCACATAGTCCGGACCACCATGAGCGGGAACAGAGTAAATACCCCAGTGCGTGTAGACGCCGAACTTGGCATCTTTCACCCACTCCGGCAAAGCATTCGTCGACAAGGATTCCCATGTCGGCTCATAAGGCTCATCCGCCACCGCGGTGTTTACGAACAAACCAAAACAAAGGCTGAGCAAAAGATGACACTTTAAACGGTGCATATTTCGAATCGTATGTAAGGAGTGGGAAAACATTTCAATGTTGAAAAAGAGGCATTTTTTCGCCGGCAACCAGAAGATCGATACCACTCGCTTTCGGCGAACGACCGGCAACTACCTTTCCGGCATCTACTTCTCGGTGAACTCGGCGAACGAGCCGGGAACTTTCGCAACCGCCTCGCGAAGCAACTGCTGCATCTCGCGAACTCGCGTTTGCTGCGACTTGTTGTCAAACAGATTGTTTCGTTCGAGTGGATCGGCAGCGATGTCGTAAAGCTGGTTTTTATCGTAATAGTTTGGATAGAACGCTTTGGCGGGACCCTCTGAACCTCGCCCACCCGGCCGATCGGCCAAGTGTGTATACGGCAGCGAAGGATTTGCGGGAAGCATTTCGGGCAACCGAAAGGCAAGGTATTTCCAGCCGTCTTTTAACACCGCTCGCGTGGCACCAATTTCGAAAAACAGGTGGTCATGGATCTCTTCATCGCTGCCTTGTAGCACCGACACAAAACTCTTTCCATCGACCGAATGCTGTTGCTCAGCGGGAACCCCACAAAGCTCCAAGATGGTTGGCGCAAAGTCGACATTCGAAATATTGACCGATGACTGACGGCCACCCTCGATGTACTTCGGTGACCAAGCAAAACTCATTGACCTGATCCCACCTTCGTAGAGGGAACCCTTTCCACTTTCCACGCCGTGGTCATCGAAGAAGAAGACGATGGTATTATCGAGCGCACCGAGCGTCCTCAGCTTTTCGAGCACAGCCCCGATTCCATCGTCAAGCCATAGGACGTCGCATGCGGTTGGCTGATCCGACAAGCCCGCATCGGCAACGCGCTGCGGTATTGTTTCGCGAGCTGGCTGTACGGCGAGCGGCTTGTCCAACAAGCCTGCCGGCGTAGCCAGCGGGTCACCGGTATATTTTTTGTAGCGTGGCCCAGGGCCATGGTTCAGCGTCGTCGCCATGTACAGAAAAAACGGTTCATCTTCTTCGCTCCACTGATCCAAAAACGTCAACGCACCACTCGTGATCCAATCCATATTGTGGAATTCAAGTGCTTTGCAGGTATGCCCGGGTAGATTGCCGTGGTAGAGGCTGGCGGCATAGTCGAAGCCGCAATTCTTGAATGCAGAAATCAGCTTCTGTTGCTTGTCCACATAATATTTTTCGACGTCCGCATCTCTTGGATCTGCGTCGTCCGCAGGCCCCTCTTTCCGACCAACCCCCTTCACCTCGATGACGTGGTTCTTTCCAACTGCGCCGGTGAAATATCCTGCTTGCTGCAAAGTCCGCGCAAGGTTGGGTGTCTCGGGCTCAATGTGACAGTTCCAGGTGATATTGATCTGCCCATCATTGCTGGCTGTTTTACTGAAACTTGACGATCGACTGGCATACGTTCCCGTGAGTGCCGTCAGACGTGACGGGGTACAAACAGGGCTGGTCACATATTGATTCGAAAAAACGATCCCTTCCGCCGCCAACCGGTCGAGGTTCGGACTCAGATTACGTGGTTCGCCCTGCTCATCCCGGCCTTCCGGCAAGAAATTAAATTCCTTACGTTCCTGGTCATCGGAGATAATGAACAGAATGTTGGGACGCGTGGCATCCGCCGTTTGTTGAATCCGCTTGCCTTGCGGTTCGGTGGCCCCTGCGACCTGAGTGATCGCCGCCAGCAGCATGATCAAGATGACGAAGCGTACACTCTTCATTTGGATTCTGCATTCCAGGTGAGGTTGGGGTCATCCACGATCACGCGGATTTGATCCAGTGCGGATCCAGCACCCAAGTTCAAGATTAAGGTTCGTTTGTCGGCAGCAAGAATAACGGTATCTCGATCCGGTTTGCCTGGCGGATCTTTCCGAGGCGCTTCGATGCCGCGACGATTCTGTTCATAAATACCCTCTGCGTGCCCCAGGACGGAATCTGATTCAGCCAACTTTCGACTGCTGGCAATCAACCCCAGAATTGGTCGATCAAAGGTAATTTGCCCCATGACCATGGTGCGATTCCGATCACTTGGGTTGAGCTGCAATAAGTAACTTCGCACGCGTTTGCCCGTGGTGAGGGAAAGCGGTGGCTGATCACGCAGCCGCCGGTATTCTCCCGGCTCCAATACGTCGACTCTTAGCGACGAGTCCAAGAGGACGCTTCGCCGTTCTGGAAAAACAACAATATGCTCGCTGTCCTCGAATCGACCAGGAACAAAGTCAGGTCCGGGCGAAACGAACTTCATCACTCCGGTTGTTTGGAGGACTCCCGAATTAATTGGCCAAGCTTGTTCGAATGGCTCGGTTTCAAAATCAACCGTTTCGATCGTCGTGGAAGTTCGAGCAGCGCGGATGGCTTGACCTTCAACAATCCGCTGCGATGGGACACCACCAGATGTCTCAGCCTGTGCGTCAACCTCGACTTCACCTTCAAATACCGAAACGTTTGTGAGACCATCGCTGCCAACTGACACACCAAAAGCAGTACCGAGATCAACGACCTGCAGCGCCGGTGTTTCGATTCGAAATCCAATGGCTGACTCTGGCACATGGGCTGTTAAGATTCCACTGTGCAGTCGAACCTGATTTCCGCTGACCACCTCAAATTTCGCTGGCCCTTGCAGTGCCACCGAAACCCCGTTGGCGAAATTCAATCTTGCCAAACCAAGCTTCAACTGCAGGGTGTCAGGTCCAATCAACGCACCTTCTTGCCGTTCTTTGACCCATTGCGTTGCGGACTGATGCACAATCTGCGCGATCTTGTTCACGTTGGTCGCACGCTCTGAATTGCGGTTTCCAAAGAAGGCAAAAACCAACAAGGCAGCCGTCGCCATCACAGCTACAACCAATGCGAAACGTGGGGATACCGGAAAACGCAAATCATCACGAACGACATGGTCATCCGGCTCAACCGAATCCGCTGTGTGTTGCACCGAATCCGCTGTGTGTTGCACCGTATCCAGGGCATCATATTGAATGCCGCGCCGCTTCAAAGACCTCCTAAGATCTACTTGCAACTCAGCACGCTCCGCAAGCAATCCAACATGCTCGGATTTATGCTCTAACCAGCTCAAAACGGCCTGATGTTCTTGTGGAGAAATGTCACCATCAAGAAAGCGGTCGAGCAACTCATCATTCACATTCATCCCTCAGCCTCCGCCGCAATTCTCCGCTGGATGCATTCTGCCAACGCACCACGAACTCGAGTCAGTAGCACACGAACTGAACCAGTCGTAGAATCGGTTGTAGATGCAATTTCGCTGGCTGGCATCTCCTCGACATACCGCAAGTCAAGCAACTGCCGCGAACGCTCCGGCAGATGCTCCAAGCACTGCTCCAGCGCTTCACGCCGCTCATGTCGTTGGCCGGAACTCGCTGCGATGGCCTCGCCAAGCTGCTTGAGAAGTTCGTCAGAGAACACTAGATGGTCTCGTTTATTGCGGCGATAAAAATCAATCACCCGTGACTTGGCAATCCAAAGTGCCCAGGCGACAAACGGACGGTCGGGATCATACTGCTCAAATCGCCGAGCCAGCTCTTGGGCG
This sequence comes from Rubripirellula sp., assembly GCA_029245125.1. Taxonomy (GTDB): domain Bacteria; phylum Planctomycetota; class Planctomycetia; order Pirellulales; family Pirellulaceae; genus Rubripirellula. Next base: position 6,574 of record JAQWPZ010000210.1, on the reverse strand, counting down.
ATCTGCTGCACCACATCCTCGGCGTCGTGAAATCCAGCTATCGAGGCAAAAACATATGCAGACACCGATGGCTCTGCCTGCAGCCATAAGTGCGTGAACAGTTGCCGTGATTCGGTTTCGCGTGATTCTCGATCCACCGTGCAGACCTCCTTTGCCCAGTATGCCGCTTGCTCGCTTGAATCGTTAACAAGAAAAACAACCTAACTTGGTGTTTGACCAAGATTGTTTGATACGAAAGGCGACGATCCCGCCGGAAGAACCAGCGTCGAGTACGAAATTCTCCTCCGCGAGTAATTCATCGCTTGACACTGAATTACAACTGCGTGCCCAGCCCCTCAATCGGCAAATCGCTCGCTCGCCAAGGCCAACATCTGGGCATGCGTTTGGCGACGTCATATCTCTTTACCGAATGCAGCAGTTCGATCGACGCCCTCTGAGAAAGGTTGCAGGATCTCCTCCGAGGCTCAAGCGGTCTGGGAAGACCGGTAAAACGCAGCAGTCATTTCCCCTCCCACGATTCCGCGTTGCCTGCGTATACTGAGGAGAGGTTGCGAAAGCGTCATTTTCGACGGCATCGGTCACCGATGGTGCTGGGAGATGCAACGCTAAACGAAAATCGATCACCCCAATGAAAGAATACGATGTCTCACATCGATCAATCGAATCCGTACGCGATAGGTCGGGACGACGCAGTCGCCTACCTTCCCGAAAATGCGCGTACGACCTTCTTGCGGCGAACTTATGCACATTTAACCGGCGCCATTTTGGCCCTGATCGCCTTGGAATTTGTGTTACTTAACGTGGTGCCTGAACCGGCGATCCGCGGTTTGGTTACCAGAATGCAGACTGGCTTCGGCTCGCTGGTGGTACTCGGGTTGTTCATGGCTGTCAGTTTCGTGGCACAAAAGTGGGCCATGAGCGGAACCTCGAAAGCAACCCAATACGCCGGTCTCTCGATCTACATCGGGGCCTGGGGCGTGATGCTGCTGCCGATGCTGTACATCTGCATCAATGTGCTTGGGGAACCAAATTTGCCGGCCATGGCTGGCTTGATCACCGGCATGGCGTTTACCGGCTTGACCGCATTCGTCTTTATCACCAAAGTCGATCTTGAAGGTTGGGGAAAGTACCTGATGATCGGCGGATTTGTGTTACTTGCGGTCATCGTCGCTGGCATGATTTTCGGCTTCTCACTAGGACTGTGGTTCAGTGGAGCCATGGTCGCGTTCGCCTGTGCTCACATTCTGTACGACACCTCAAAAGTGCTGCACCGATTTGGGACGGAGCAGTATGTCGCTGCCGCCCTCATTCTGTTCGCTGATGTTGTGCTTCTGTTCTGGTACGTGCTGCAGATTCTGATGTCCCTGAGCAGGGACTGAGTACGTTTCTAGCTGGAAAGCAAACGAGATCAAAACTGCCTGCACTTGAATCGTCAGGGAAACGACGACTCAAGTGTTTGGTGCGTTGTGCTCGGCGAATTCTGATCCGGTAGTGGATGATCCGAGGCCGGAATGACACCACCTCGCTGCGCGACGATGCTGGCGTCTGATCTGCTGCTGTACCAAACTCGGTTCAGCTTCCGACCACGATTCCGCCGTCCCATGGCAACTCTCCCAACTAGGCTGCCGCGCGATACCCGTCGATTCGACCGGCGATGGGCAGCTGATCGCAAAATTGACACTGAATTGCAACCGGTGGCAAGATCGCCGTCCGCCGATCATCGGTACCTTAAGATTTAAACATCATGAACCACCACATTTTATTATCACTGATCGTTCTATTGCTGGCTGATGCATCAACGGCGTTCGCTGCTGATCAACCACCCAACATCGTCTTGGTCATCGCTGACGACCTGGGCTATTCCGATGTCGGTTTCAACGGCCAACGCTTTTACGAGACGCCAAACATTGACGCGTTGGCGCGTGACGGCATGATCTTGGCTGACTTTTACTCCGGCGGGCCCAACTGTGCGCCAACACGCGCCTGCATCAACACCGGTATGTATACACCCCGGCACAAACTGTTCACGCCCGGCGGACAGGCGAAGGGCGATGTCAAGTCGATGCGATTCGCCGTTCCAACCAAAGGACAAAACGATCCAATCTACAACACCATCGATTCGATGCCCAACACCATCGACGGATCTCATACGTCAATCGCTGAAGTGCTAGGAAGTGCGGGCTACGTCACGGGGCGGTTTGGCAAGTGGCATTTAGGCGAAGATTTGCAAGGATTCACCATTTCGTCTGCCAACGGAAAACCGGATGTCGTCGGGAAAAGGTTCTACGGCAACATCGATGTTGCCGAACAGCTAACCGACGCGGCGGTCGATTTCATCGAGCAAAACAAGGAACAACCTTTTCTCTTGTATGTGGCCCACTGGGATGTACATAGCCCGATACGGGCCCGCAAAGAGGTCGTCGCAAAGTACGAGAAAAAGTTAGAAACCTACCAAGACAACGGTGATTGGGACTGGAACCCCATTTATGCAGCCATGCTCGATGCCGTCGACACCTCCGTCGGTCGTATCCGCAACCAGATCAAACAGGCGGGACTGGAAGACAACACGCTGTTTATCTTCACATCCGACAACGGCGGCGCTTCATTTGCAACCACCAACCGCCCGCTTCGGGGGGCGAAAGGTGCTTTCTTTGAGGGCGGAATCCGCGTCCCTACTTGCGCCGCTTGGCCCACCTTCATCCAGCCCGGCACGCGCAGTGACACGCCACTTACCAGTGTCGACTTCATGCCAACTTTCGCCGAGTTGTCCGGCGCGTCGCTGCCCACGAATCAGCCTGTCGACGGGCGTTCCTTCACCAAGGTTTTACAGGGACAAGCCGATCTTCAGAATCGCGCGATTTTCTGGCACTACCCACTCTACCTTTCGGGGTCCGGCTACAACAAAGTCTTGCCGGTGTCCGGCACCAACAAAATGACTTGGCGGGCAGTCCCCTCTTCCGTCATCCGCAAGGGCGACTACAAACTCATCTACTATTACGAATACGGCAACTACAAACTTTTCAACCTGCGCGATGACGTTTCCGAGAAAAACGATCTCGCCGAAAAGATGCCCGAAAAGGCAAAGCAACTACGCGATGAATTGATGAGGTGGGTAGAGGCTACCAAGGCGCCTGTTCCCACCCAACCGAATCCAAAGTTCGCACCCTAGGTTCATTGAGCGTGACGCTTCGCATTTTTGCCCAGCAGCTGTTTTTCAAGAACTCAGCAGATAGATCACCGACTGTTCCAGCCGATCGACGCATGACGTCGCCGGCGACGTCATACGGTGGTTCCTGCTGCCGATACATCAATTCAAATGCAGCGTTGGTCCCGCCGCCGCTGAAGATCAGTCGATAATGCCGCACTGACGTCCAGCTCGTTCCAGCACGTCGAGGGCGAAATCGAGCTCTGGCTGCTCGTGGCTCGAGGTAATGCAGGTCCGCAATCGCGGCGCATCCATTGGGACGGCGGGGTAACAGACTGGTGCCACCAGCAATCCTTCACTCCGGCAAAGTTGCGTAAACTTGAGCGTTGCATCATTGGTTCGAGTCATGATCGGAACGATCGGTGTTTCACAGGTTCCAGTGTCAAACCCCAAACGCTTTAGACCCGCAAGGTAATACTCAACGTTCTTCCAAATCTGGGTGACGCGGGAAGGCTCATTCCGCAGAACTTCGAGCGCCGCAATCGCAACATTCGCGTAGACCGAGGGTAAAGCGCCGCTGAAAATGTAACCGCGAGCATGGTGCCTCAAATAGGTAATGATCTGCCGGTTGCCTGCAACAAATCCACCACTCCCTGCCAGCGACTTGGAGAGCGTCCCCATTTTGATATCGATATCACCAGGTGCCAGCCCGAAGTGCTCCTGAATTCCGCTACCGGTCTCGCCCAGTACTCCCATACTGTGAGCTTCGTCGACCATCAACAAAGCCTTGTGCTTTTTGCAGGTCGCAACGACGCTCGGCAGGTCGGCAATGTCGCCCTCCATGCTGAAAATTGCGTCCACAATTACCAAGGTGCGACGACCATTACTCTCAAGCAAGAGACTCGTCAGCTCATGCATGTCGTTATGCTTGAACTCACGAAAGTCGGCACCCGACATGCGACATCCATCGACAATACTGGCGTGATTCAGGCTGTCACCGATGATGTAGTCACCCGGACCAACGAGTGCAGAGATAGTCGCGAGGTTCGCAACGTATCCGCTACTGAACACAATTGCGTCCTCAGCACGCATCCAGTCAGCGAGTCGGAATTCAAGATCGCAATGGTTTGATGTTGTTCCGGTCAATAAACGCGAACCATGGTGCCCTGTTCCGAAGTCGGCGATCGCTTCTTCGGCAGCACGATTCAATTCTTCGTGGCCTAGCAAGCCAAGGTACTCGTACGAAGCAAGCATCAGCATTCGCTTCCCTTCGCATTCAACCCAGACGCCCTCGTGCGAGCATATTTCAGGTTCGAAAGGGTAAACACCTTGCTCTTTGGCGAGATTGACTTTGCGATTCAGCCGCGTGAAATAACTGATCGGATCTTCTCCAGCCTGATCCTCAGTGCCGCTCGTCGGATTGGGAGTTTCTTTGTTGGACGCCCCTTCCGACGATCCTGAATCCGAAACACCAGACGTCACTGCCGAAGCCGAAGGCGTGCGGACCGAATCAAGGTGCGCACCAATCAAACGGATGGTATCGAGTTCATAGATTAACTCTGGATTCAGTTTTTTCCCTGTCGCATCCTCTAATGCGGCAGCGATAGACATCGCCCCGAGGGAATCAATTCCGAGATCAAACAATGCAGCATCGTGATCAATCTTCTGAATGCTCATCGACATCTCACGCCGCAACCATTGGCACACAACGCTCTCAATCAATTCGCAGGTTGTCCCATCCGTCAACGCAACTTCACTTGTAGGTCGATCCAAAGCCGTATTCCCAAGAAAAGGTCTTCATTCCGGTCGCAAGGTGTGCCGAAAACTCTGCACTAAGAAACCACTATAACGTTCATCACACTTTACTGGAGACGCAACAAGATCCTCAGGCGGATTCGCGTGGCATCCTCAACGCTGATGCCGATTCCGTAGACAGGGTAATTTTCGCAGAAAATCCGGGCTCGCAAGAGATGAACATGCGTAAGAATTGGATTCTTAAACAGCGAAGAGGTTAGCGAAGGTACGTGACAAATACGACCCGGGCAATTATCGTTCGCATCAGTCAAATATTGACCAGGCAGCCGCCAATACTATGCAATTTCGAGGGTGAACCCTGATACACGCGGTCGCCGCAAAGCGAAGACAATTCGGTCATGCCCCACGCGATTGCGAGCTGGAACGCACGCCCCCCCCCACGGAGGCTGCCAGCCCGAAAACTCATGACAACCAGAGAATCACGATTAGAAAGCCGGACTTCTGAAAGGATCAGAGCTTAAATCCACTGTTTCAAGAGAAAACACAATGCAAGTGCTCGTCACCGGGGCCAGTGGTTTCATTGGGCCCCACCTTGTTGAACAACTCATCGACAAAAAAAACCATGTTCGATGCCTCGTCCGAACAACATCGAACGTTAGTCACCTGAAAGTCCTCAACGCTGAGTTGGCTTACGGGGACATCATGGACCCCAACTCTCTCGCGTCAGCAGTGTCGGGATGTGATGTGGTCTATCACCTTGCAGGACTGACAAAAAGCGTTCCTGCCGAAACGATGTGGAAGGTGAATGAAGAAGGTGTTCGCAATGTCGCTGAAGCTTGCGCGAAACAAGAAACACCGCCTGTGCTAGTCGTTCTTTCTTCTTTGGCCGCTGCTGGCCCAGCGCCTCGCGAGCGACCACTGACCGAATCCGATCCTGCAAAGCCCATTTCAAAATATGGCCTGAGTAAATTGAAGGGTGAACAAGCCGCCTTCGAATTTGCCAGCCGTGTTCCGATCAGCATCATTCGCGCGCCAATCGTGTTTGGGGAGGGCGATCTTGATGGACTCGCAATGTTCCGTTGTATTGCTCGTAGTCGTTTACACATGGTGCCCACGCTTCGCAGCTATCGGTACTCCTTTATTCACGCAGCTGATTTAAGTACCGCAATGATGTTAGCAGCAGCAGAAGCTGACCGCATTTCATCTGGTGAATCTGAAAAAGGAATCTTCTTTGTCGCCGCAGAGGAAAACCCAACTTATGGAGACTACGGTCGAATGATTGGCAGAGCGATAGGCGTCAAGGCTATTCCCTTGCCTACCTTTCCAATGGCCGTTCGGATCGTTGGAGCTGTCACCGAACTTTACGCCCGCATCACTGGACAAGCGCAAATCATGAACTGGGATAAGACGCGTGAAGCACTTGCTGGTTCATGGGCGTGTTCGGCGGAACGCCTTCACTCCCAAGTCGGCTATCGTCCCGCCGCTTCACTTGAAAATCGTCTCTCCCAAACCGTCAAGTGGTACATCGAGTCAGGCCATTTGCCCAGATGATGAATTGCGAACCCAAACAAGGATGCAGCAGCTGACTCATCACCGCACGCCCTGAACAACAACTCGACTGTATTCCGTTACCACATGTCTGCCCACATTCAAAATCAATCGCTCGCAATGGGG